>USCO01000050.1 GCA_900553135.1 uncultured Eubacteriales bacterium
CCAGCGTGCGGATGTTGCGGCCCTCGCGGCCGATGATGCGGCCCTTCATCTCGTCGTTGGGCAGGGGCACCACGCTGACAGTGGCCTCGGCCACGTGGTCGGCGGCGCAGCGCTGAATGGCAAGGGAGATGATCTCCCGGGCCTTGGTGTCGGCCTCGTCCTTGAAGCGGGCCTCGATCTCCTTGATCTTCATGGCCGACTCGTGGGTCACGTCGGCCTCCAGCTGATCCAGCAGATAGGCCTTGGCCTCCTCGGCGGTGAAGCCGGAGATGCGCTCCAGGGTGTCCACCTGGTCCTGCTTGAGCTGCTCAGCCTCGGCCTGGGTGGCCTCCAGCTTGGCAAGGCGGTTTGCAAGGTGCTCTTCCTTGCGCTCCATGTTCTCGGTCTTGCGGTCCAGGTTCTCTTCCTTCTGCTGCAGGCGGCGCTCCTGCTTCTGCAGGTCGGCGCGGCGCTCTTTTTCTTCCTTCTCGTACTCGTTGCGGGCCTTGAGGATCTCCTCCTTGGCCTCTACCAGCGCCTCACGCTTTTTGCTCTCGGCGCTCTTGTAAGCCTCGTTGACGATGCGCTTTGCCTCCTCCTCGGCGGAACCGATCTCCCGCTCTGCGGTGGCCTTGCGCCGCTGGTAGCCCAGCAGCATGCCGACGCCAAACGCCAGCACCGCCACGATGGCACCGATGATATAGGGTACCATTTGGTCGTAACACCTCCAAAATAATCAAAAAAATAAAGAATTCGGAGCCTTTGCTCCCGCGGCGGACGGCCGCTTACTGTTGCCAACCGGAGTGCCCTCCGGCGTAAGACGTCACAGCATAAAATGAGCCGCAAGGTACCGCCGCCCGCCGGGCGGCTACAGCGCCTTGCGACAACTGAAAAACATCCCCCAAGTTTTTCATTTTTGTCCTGTACATATTGTAAAGGCAAGCGGGTGCTCTGTCAAGATTTATTCATATTTGAGACAAAAGCTTCCTGTATGTCCTTCTCTTGCCGCCGGGGCGTGAAATTTTTCGGCGCCGCCGGTGCAAATTGGCAAAAAAATCAGTTTTTCCACGGAAATTTCCCCGCTTTTTCCCGAAAAACCCCCTGTTTTTTTCTTGAATGTTATGGTAAGATAGGCTCTGTTGTTCAATTGAAAAATTTTCACATAGACATAGAGAAGGAGCGTACCATGATCACTGTCACCGACCTGGGCCTGCAGTATGGCGGGACCCCCCTGTTTTCCCACGTGGACCTGCAGTTCACCCGGGGCAACTGCTACGGCATTATCGGCGCCAACGGCGCGGGTAAATCCACTTTCCTGAAGATCCTCTCCGGAGAGCTGGACTCCACCTCCGGCGAGGTGTCCCTGCTGCCCAACATCCGCATGTCGGTGTTGAAGCAGAACCAGAACGCCTATGACCAGTACAACGTCATGGACACCGTCATCATGGGCAACCAGCGCCTGTATGACATCGGCAAGGAGAAGGAGGCCCTGTACGCCAAGGAGGAGATGACCGACGAGGACGGCATGCTGGCCTGTCAGCTGGAGGAGGAGTACGCCGAGCTGGGCGGCTGGGAGGCCGAGAGCGACGCTTCCCGCATCCTCCAGGGCCTTGGCATCGGCACCGATCTCCACTACAACGACATGGCCACCCTGGACGCCCGACTGAAGGTGAAGGTGCTGCTGGCTCAGGCCCTGTTCGGCAACCCCGACCTTCTCATGATGGACGAGCCCACCAACAACCTGGACATCGACGCCATCAACTGGCTGGAGGACTTCCTGCTGGACTTCCCCGGCACCGTCATCGTGGTCAGCCACGACCGTCACTTCCTCAACACCGTGTGTACCCACATCGTGGACATCGACTACGGCAAGATCAAGATGTACGTGGGCAACTACGACTTCTGGTATGAGTCCAGCCAGCTGGTGCAGCAGCTCATCAAGAACCAGAACAAGCGCAACGAGGAGAAGATCAAGGAGCTGCAGGACTTCATCTCCCGCTTCTCCGCCAACAAGTCCAAGTCCAAGCAGGCTACCGCCCGCCGCAAGCTCCTGGACAAGCTCACCGTGGAGGAGATGCCCGCCTCCTCCCGCCGCTATCCCTGGGTGGGCTTCACCCCCGACCGGGAGGTGGGCAAGGACATCCTCTTTGTCACCGACGTGAGCAAGACCATCGACGGGGTGAAGGTGCTGGACAAGGTGTCCTTCATCGTGGGCCACGGGGACAAGATCGCCTTTGTGGGCGACAACGAGAACGCCCACACCGCCCTCTTTAAGATCCTTTCCGGGGAGACGGAGCCCGACGAGGGCACCGTGAAGTGGGGCCAGACGGCCACCTTCTCCTACTTCCCCAAGGACAACACCCCCTACTTCCAGGACTGCGAGGACAACCTGGTGGAGTGGCTGCGCCAGTTCTCCCGGGACCCCCAGGAGCAGTATCTGCGCGGCTTCCTGGGCCGGATGCTCTTCTCCGGCGACGAGGTATATAAGCCCGTGAAGGTGCTCTCCGGCGGTGAGAAGGTGCGCTGCATGCTCTCCCGCATGATGCTCTCCGGCGCCAACGTCCTCATGCTGGACCAGCCCACCAACCACCTGGACCTGGAGTCCATCGCCGCTTTGAACAACGGTCTGGAGGCCGTGAAGTGCAACGTGCTCATCTCCTCCCACGACCATCAGCTCATCCAGACGGTGTGTAACCGCATCTTCGACTTTACCGCCGACGGCAAGCTCATCGACCGCAAGATGACCTACGACGAGTATCTGGAGAGCCTGAAAGCCCAGTAATTTCCACCTATTCCGCCGGAGAAACCTGGTTTCTCCGGCGGTTTTTTCCTTTTTTTCACAGATCTCTGTCCACTTCGCGCAAAAGTCCCATGCCGCCGACCCGCTTTTTTACCGGAACGGAGAAAAAGCAGGGCTTGGGGGGAAAAAGGGGAAAAGCAGTTGACGGCCCCTCTTTTCTTGGCTTATAATGCTATATGGAAGAAGTTGCGAGTATCGTGCAGAGAGGTAGAAATGCCATGGGAGCGTCTTTACCCGGGCCGCGGGGTAACGGCCTGACTCAATTCAATATAAACCTGTTCGGGGCATGACCCGCGCGCTCTCTGGGCGCGTGGGCTATGCTCTTTTTCTTTGCGCGACGACCGCAATGGAATCAACCAGAGAAATTTGTGAGAAACTGATTGTGAGATAGGGAGGATTCCTGAAGATGCAAATGACAGACATTTTGAGTCTGCTGGGCGGTTTGGCCCTGTTCCTTTACGGAATGCAGATGATGAGCTCCGGCCTGGAAGCTGCGGCGGGCAGCCGCATGAAGCTGATCCTGGAGAAGCTCACCGCAAACCGTTTCCTGGGCGTTCTGGTAGGCGCGGCCATCACCGCGGTGATCCAGTCCTCGTCCGCCACCACCGTCATGGTGGTGGGCTTCGTCAACGCCGGCATGATGACCCTGAACCAGGCGGTCTGGATCATCATGGGCGCCAACATCGGTACCACCGTCACCGGCCTGCTCATCGCCCTGGACGTGGGCGAGCTGGCTCCCCTGTTCGCCTTTGTGGGCGTGGCCCTGGTGGTCTTTGTGAAAAAGCCCCAGCTGCAGCACATCGGCCAGATCATGGCCGGTCTGGGCGTGCTGTTTATCGGTATGGACATGATGAGCTCCGCCATGTCTCCCCTGCGGGACTCTGAGGCCTTCATCAACCTCATGTCCAACTTCTCCAACCCCATCCTGGGCATTCTGGCCGGCGCCGGCTTCACCGCCGTCATCCAGTCCTCCTCCGCCTCGGTGGGTATCCTGCAGACCCTGGCCAACAGCGGCGTCATCGGCCTGTCCAGCGCCGTGTTCGTCCTCTTCGGCCAGAACATCGGTACCTGTATCACTGCCGTGCTGGCCTCCATCGGCACCAGCCGCAGCGCCAAGCGGACCACCATCATCCACCTGATGTTCAACGTCATCGGTACCATCATCTTTACCCTGCTGTTTGTGACCTTCCCCATCGCCCACGTGATCGACGGCTCCCTGGTCCTGCCCGGCAGCCTGGGCCAGACCATTTCCAACATCATGCCCTCTTCCCCCGCCGCTCAGATCGCCCTGACCCACACCTGCTTCAACATCATCACCACCATCATCCTGCTGCCTCTGGGCAACTACCTGGCCAAGGCCGCGGTGAAGATCCTGCCCGAGCGCCCCGAGGACAAGGAGGGCCAGCTCTACCTGGAGTACCTCAGCCCCATCCAGATCAGCAGCAAGGACGGCGGCCTGGGTGTGTCCGCCATCTATGTGGACCAGCTGCAGCATGAGCTGCGCCGCATGATGGAGATGGCCAAGGGCAACGTGGAGGCCAGCTTCCGCTCCGTTCTGGAACGGGACGAGGAGCAGCTGGAGGAAGTGGAAAAGACCGAGGAGTATCTGGACTTCCTGAACAAGGAGATCTCCCTGCACGTCTCCCAGCTCATCGCCGTGGAGACCAACGAGCAGGCTTCCGCCGTGGTCAGCAGCTTCTTCACCATCTCCGGCAACATCGAGCGAATCGGCGACCACGCCGACAACCTGGCCGGCTACACCCGGATGCTGAACAAGCGGGACATCTACTTCTCCAAGTCCGCCCAGCTGGAGATCGCCGCCATGCGGGACATCTGCATGGAGGGCATCCACGACCTGCTGGACCCCGGCGCCGGCAACGTGGAGTGGCTGTCTGAGGTGGCCGCTCTGGAGCAGCGCATCGACGACATGACCAGCGAGTACCGCCGCAACCACCTGGAGCGCATGCGCAGCGGCGAGTGCTCCGACGAGGCCTGCATCATCTACGCCGAGCTGCTCACCGACTTTGAGCGTATCGGCGACCACGTCCTGAACATCGCCGAGGAGATGGCTCAGGTCAAGGAGCACTTCTAAATCCCAACGCCCATTTGCCATATGAAAGGAGGACCTTCGGGTCCTCCTTTTAAACTGTCGAAAAAGGCCAGCGGCCTTTTCCGACAAAAAGCTGCATGACGGCTAGGGTTCGATTTCTTACGAAATTGTCACCCCATCCGCCATGAGAAGTGTCATTTCCCAGGCGCATGTCCTTGGAAATGACAGGATTTCATTCGATTCCGTCGTCTGCGGACGACGGAACTCTGCGAGGCTTCCTTCCGGGGAAGTGTTTTGACAAACTGAAAGGAGGACCTTCGGGTCCTCCTTTTGTTTTGCCCGTTTGAAAAAAATTCCCGCTCTCCTGGCAAAGCCCCGTGCCCTGTGGTATAATGGTGCATCCAAATAAGAGCGGAGACGGCTCTTGCAGCCGCCAACATACTATTACGCCCCGCCCTAGGGCGGGCCAGAGAAGGAGCGAATATGACCAACCAAGAACTTAATTCCCACCAGATCAAGGTTATCGGCCACTGTAACCCCGACACCGATTCCATCTGCTCGGCCATCGCCTACAGCCGGCTGAAAAATATCATCGACCCCGACCACCCCTGCAAGCCCTGCCGGGCCGGTCTGCTCAACCGGGAGACCGAGTTTGTACTGAATTACTTCGGCGTTCCCGCCCCCCAGCTGTACACCGACGTGCGCTCCCAGATTCGGGATGTGGACATCCGGCGCATGGCCGGTGTCAACGGCGAGATGAGCCTGCGCAGCGCCTGGGTCACCATGCGTGACCAGGAGATCGACACCCTTTGTGTGGTGGACGAGGAGCAGCACCTGAAGGGCGTCATCACCGTGAAGGACGTGGCTACCGCCAACATGGACGTGCTGGACACCTACATCCTGGCCGAGTCCCAGACCAGCTACCAGAACGTCATCGACACCCTGGGCGCCACCGTGGTGGTGGGCAACGTGAAGGACAAGCGGGTGGAGGGCCGCATCATCATCGGCTCGGGCAGCCCCGAACAGATGGAGCGCGCCATCTCCAAGGGCGACATCGTCATCGTGGGCAACCGCATCGAAAGCCAGCTCACCGCCCTGGAAATGGACGCGGGCTGTCTGGTGGTGTGCATGGACAGCAAGATCTCCCGCACCATCTGCATGCTGGCCGAGGAAAAGGGCTGCATCATCCTCAGCACCTCCACCGGCACCTATGAGGCCGGCCAGATGATCCGTCAGGCCGCCCCCATCCGCCACTACATGGTGCAGAACAACCTGCTCTACTTCAACCTGAACACCCTGGTGGAGGCCGCCACCAAGCGCATGGCCTCGGTGCGCTTCCGCTACTTCCCCATTCTGGACGACGAGGGCAAGTACGCCGGTGTGGTCTCCCGCCGAAACCTGATGAACCTGCGGAAAAAGCAGCTCATTCTGGTGGACCACAACGAGCGCAGCCAGGCCGTGGACGGTATCGAGCAGGCCGAGGTGCTGGAGATCATCGACCACCACCGCATCGGCTCCATGGAGACCGAGGGCCCCGTGTACTTCCGCAACGTGCCCGTGGGCTGCACCTGCACCATCATCTACCAGATGTACCTGGAAAACGGGGTGGAGATCGACTACACCACCGCGGGCCTGATGCTGTCGGCCATTGTGTCCGACACCCTCATGTTCCGCAGCCCCACCTGCACCCCCATGGACGAGCGGGCCGCCCGGGCTCTGGCCGAGATGATCGGCCTGAACCTGGAGGAGTACGCCGACGCCATGTTTGAGGCGGGCGGCGACGTCAGCGGCAAGACCGCCGGCGAGGTGTTCCGCACCGACTATAAGATCTTCAACAGCGGCGAGGTGCGCTTCGGCGTGGGCCAGGGCAGCTACATGAGCGACAAGAACCGCCGGGCCAGCGAGGCCCTGCTGGGTCCCCACCTGCCGGTGGAGCTGGAGAAGCAGGGGCTGGACTACATCTTCTACATGTTCACCGACGTGCGCTCGGCCACCACCGACCTGCTCATGGCAGGCAATGGCGCCCAGCGTCTGGTGGAGACCGCCTTCGGCGTGAAGGTGGAAAACGGCATGGCCGTCCTGCCCCAGGTGGTCAGCCGGAAAAAGCAGATGGTCCCCGCCCTCATCAGCGCGGTGAAGCGGGCCCAGGAGGACTCGGTTACCCGATAAACAGCAAAAAGCCCCGCTTTCCTATGGAAAGCGGGGCTTTTCTTCTGATTTTTCAGCGGTAACGGACGGCGGTGCCGTAGGCGATGACCTCGGCGGCACCCTGCATCACCGAGGAGGACCCGTAGCGGATGTTCACCACGGCGTCGGCCCCCAGGGCCTCGGCCTCGTCCACCATGCGCTTGACGGCGATCTGCCGGGCCTCGTTGAGCATCTCGGTGTAGCCGGTGATCTCACCGCCCACCAGGGTCTTCATTCCGGCCATAAAGTCCTTACCGAAGTTCTTGGACTGAACCACGGTACCCTTCACGATACCCAGGGCCTCAAACTCTTTTCCGGGGATGTAATCAATATTTAGCAGCAGCATCCAGCTCTCCTCCTTCAATTTCTCGAAATCTGCTTTTTAACACCAACACAGCGGGGATCAGCAGCAGCAATGGCACAATGGCCAGCACCAGACACAGGACAATGGCCCATGTGGGCATGTCCGGGATGAAGCACAGGGAGGCACAGGCCACCGAGGTGATGATCTGCAGCACGGCAAAAAACATCACGCCCCGCACCGCGTCCCGCTTGCGCCGGCGTTTGCGCTGTTCAATACTTTCTGGCATCTTCTTCCTCGCCTCCCTCGATCTCCTTCAGGCGCTGCACCATGGCCCGCAGCACCCCCACGATAATGGCCACGCCCAGCACGGCGTACACCACCATGATCCCCACCACGGCGGGGATGGGCTCCTCCTCCAGCATGACCCAGAGAAGGGAACCGAAAAACAGCAGCGCCACCGCCACGGTACCCACCGCGGTGACCACCACGGCCAGACGGCCCTTTCCTTTAGTATTTCCGGGCATCGTCCACCTCTCCTTTCCCGATCTCCTGGACCCGCTGGACCAGGGCCAGCAGCACCCCCAAAATCACGGTGGCAGGCAGGGCCACCAGCACCACGATGAGGGGCAGGGGCGGGGCATCGGCCGCGTCGGCGGCAAAACCCCAGATCATCAGGGCCATGAGCCCCGCCATGAGCAGCACCGTGACACAGGCGATCACCACGGGGGCAATGTACCGCCTGCGCCGGGTGTCCAGGGTCTGGCGGTCCAGGAAGGTGGCGCCCTCCCGCTCCATCTGCTCCATGCGCTCCAGCAGGGCCCCGGCGTCCAGGGTGTCCAGCCGCTCCTCCCGCTGGGTGAGCAGGCGGCACAGCTCCATGGACTGCTCCAGATTTTTCCGGTCCCGCTCCAGGGTCACCAGGTGGCGGCGCATGCCGTCCCCCACGGTGTGGATGCCCGACTGCATGTTTCGAATCTCCTCCAGGGGGACGCCCAGCTTGCGCATGAGCTTGATCTGCCGCAGCCGCTCCACGTCCTCCTCCCCGTACTCCCGGTAGCCGTTTTGGGTGTTGCGCCGGGGGGCGATGAGCCCCTGGTCCTCGTAGAAGCGGATGTTCTTTTTTGTGATGCCCACCTGGGCCTCCACTTCGTTGATCTTCACGGCCTCAGCCCCCTTTCTGCCTTTACTGTATACCTTCCTCCAGGGGGAAGGTCAAGGGGATTTTCCTCTTTTTTGCAGATTTTTAAAAACTCACCGGACTATTGCAGTTTGAAAATCCTATTTGTATTTTGCTTTTTCCGGTTTTCTCCTCAGAAAGTCCTCAGGGGTTGTATTCCCCGGGCAGCTATGGTATACTCTTCCACCCACCAGGTATTTTTTGGGTTTTCCTGGAAATGGAAAGGAGTCATCGCAATGCAAAGAAAACACATCACCAAGTACGCAGTCGCCCTGTCCATGGCCGCCATGGTCATGGTGCCCAACGCCTTCGCCCTGAACTGGATGGACGGCGCCCCCGCCAAGTATCACTTCACCTACAACGGGGATAACGGCGGCATCGCCAGCGTGTCCGCCAGCGACCGCAACAACACCTTCAACGGCAAGGTGGAGAAGGGTCAGACCATCACCACCCAGACCGGCACCATTGTCTGGCGCGACAGCTACACCAACACCACCACCTTTACCGTGGATGTGGAGCCCGGCTACTATCTGGCCGCTCTCACCGGCAACGTGGGCGACGCCCAGTTCACCAAGCAGGACGCGGACACCTACACCTTCCAGTTCACCGACAAGGGCGCTGAGGCCTGGTGCTTCGGCGACGACGTGAGCTTTGACCTGGTCACCGAGAAGATCCCCTACACCGTGAACTTCTACGCCGACGGCCAGCTGATCAACCACACCAAGGCCACCGTGAACGATCCCCTGGATCTGTCCGTGGTCCCCTCCGAGGAGGGCTACTCCTTTGTCGGCTGGACCCTGGACGGCCAGCTGGTGGGCAACACCCTGACCCCCGAGATGCTCCAGTCCGCCACTGAGGACCATGTCATTTCTCTGGAGGCCCAGTTCGCTGTGAACAGCTATCCTGTGACCATCCGCTATCACCTCAACAGCAATGATGAGGCTCTGGGCGGCTCCACCTCCACCAGAGACAACGTCCAGGTCGCCTACGGCACTCAGATCGACGAGGCCTGGCTGGCCAATAACTATTATCTCGGTGCGTACACCATGCTGGGCGGTGACCACACCGTCACCGTGGGCACCAACGGCGCTGTCATCGACCTGGTGAAGAAGGCCGACGAGATCGATCTGAAGAACAACGCCTACTTCACCCTGTTCAGCAAGGACGCCGGTGTTCTGCAGGTCACCTGCTCCATCAACGGCGGCGAGGCTTACGCCTTTGACGTCAATGAGACCGCCGTTCTCCCTGTGGGCTCCCTGACCAATCAGTCTGTCATCACCTTCCACGTTGTGGTGGAGGATGGCAAGGAGCTGGCCCTGGAGTGCTCCGACGGCTCCAAGAAGGTCCAGAAGAACGAGGACGGCACCTACACCTTCCAGTTCACCCGTCACCACCTGGACATCAGCGATCCCAGCAATGACGTGACCTTCTCTCTGTCCACCCACTGATCTCCGCAGATTCAAACAGCGGACCTCCCCAAGGAGGTCCGCTGTTTTTATAACTTCTTTTTCTTCAGCAGCCGAATGTCGTCCCCAAAGAACTCCAGCACGTGGTACTCCCCCATAAGGCGGGAGGCCACCTGGGGAGAATAGCGCCGGGCGGCCTCCTCCATGGTGAGGTTGGAGGAGATCACCGTGCGCCGCCCCTCCACCAGACGGGTGTTCAGCAGCTCGTAGAGGGCGGACTGGACAAACTGGGTGGTCATCTCGCTGCCCAGGTCGTCCAGGATCAGCAGGTCGCAGCTGAGATAGCGGCGGGTCTCGTCCCGGGCGGTCTCGTCCCGCAGGAACTTGCGGTTTTCAAACTGGGCGAAGATGTTCCCCGCCGTGTCGTAGACCACCGAAAATCCTTTCTCCGACACCTTTCGGGCGATGCAGGCAGACAGAAAGGTCTTGCCCAGCCCCGGCGGGCCGGAGAGAAACAGATTCTTCATGCGGAAGTGGCCAAATTTGTCGGCGTAGTTCCAGCAGACCTCCTGGACCAGCTCCATATTCTGCCGGGGAGAGAGCCCCTTGGCGGGCCAGGGGGTCTGGCTGTAGTAGTCCAGGCGGAAGGAGTCAAAGGACTGCTCCCCCAGGTTCAGCAGCTTGGACAGCTCCTGGATCTGCTCCTGGGCGCACAGCTCCCGCAGGCAGGAACACATCTTGGCCCCCTGCCAGCCGGTGTCGCCGCACTTGGCGCAGCCGGGCTTGTCGTCCAGGGCGTCCTCGGGCAGGCCCAGGGCCCCCAGCAGCACGGCCCGCTCCCGCTGGATGTCCAGGTTCTTGTCCCGCAGGTCCCGCACCGCCTGACCGGCGTTCTCCCCCTTGCGCAGGGAGACGGCCACCAGTTGGGCCATGGTGCCCTGGAGCTCCCGGTCCAGCTGGGCCAGGCGGGGCTGGCGGGCGTAGGCGCTGCGGCGCAGCTGCTCCACCTTGTCCCGGCGCTGGCGCTTCTCCTCCTCCAGCCTGGCAGTGGCCCGGCGGACCACATTGGCATCATAGGCCATTGCTTGACTCCTCCTTCTTCATCTCCTCCATCATGCGGCGGATACGTTCCATATCCTCCCGGGCCTGCTGGGACTCCCCGCCCCGTCCCGGGGCGTCGGGGGCGGCGGCGGGAGCCGCCTGGACGGGCCGGGGGTCCCGGTCCCCCGCCTGGATGGCCGCCAGGGTATGAAGCCCCTTCTGGTGCCAGCGGCGGAGGATGCCGTTCATGTAGTTCCAGTCCATGGCCTGCTTCTTCATCACGGTGCGCTCATAGGCCGCCCGCAGGGCCTCGTCGTCAAAGCCCATGTCATCCCAGGCGGCGATGTAATTGCGCTCCCGCTCCACCAAAGGCCGGGCGGGCAGATCCAGCAGGCGCAGCACCTGGCCCTCCCGGCTGCGCAGCCGGGCCAGGGTCTGGAGATGGGCCTCGGCCCGCTCCACGGTGTCGATATGTTTCTTGGCCCAGAGGAATCCCTCCCGGCGGATGCGGGAGATGGGAGGCCGGCGGCCGGGGCCGTACTTCTGCTCCGTCTCCTCGATACACCAGTTCACCAGGGGCAAGATCACCTCGGGGGGCAGCTCCAGGTGGTCATACAGGGTGTAGAGCACCCGCAGGTCGTTGGCGTTGAGCTTTTTGCCCAGCCGCCGCTCCACCTCGTCGCACAGGGCGGGGAAGGTGGACGCCCCATCCCCCAGGGCGGCGGTGATGGTCTCCAGGGGGTATTCCGGGGGCTCCTCCGGCGGGGCGGGCACCTCCGCCGGGGCCATCTGGGCGGGGGCGAGGCCCTGGCTTTGCAGCTGGGCAAGGGCGGGGCGCAGCCGCTCCTCCGGCCAGGGGAGCCCCTCCAGACTCCCGCGGCGCAGCAGGTGCAGATACAGCAGGGCCGCGTCGCCGCTGTCCAGCTTCAGCAGCCGCTGGGCCGCCTGGTCGCTCATGGCCACGATGCTGCCCGGCAGCAATCCCTGGGACATACCGTCCCCTCCTTTCCAATTTCAATTCATGCTCCCCCATTTTACCGCAAAATCCGCCGGGAGTAAACCAGAAAACCGCTGGGAAATCCCGCCCTTGCCTTTTGGGGGCCGCCGGACTATAATCAACCCGTCCCCATTTCCCTCATTTGGAAAGGAGTCCCTATGAAGATCATTGACGCCCACCTGCACCTGTTCCCCACCCAGGAGGCCTGGGCGGAAGAGGCAGCCCAGGCGGTGGGCCACCACAACGACCTGGACCATTTACGCGAAGTGTACGGCCAGCTGGGCATGGTCCACGGGGTGGTCATGGGCAACCGCAGCCTGGAGACGGCGGACCACCACTATCCCCAGGACCTGTTTCACTACTGCGTGGGGCTGGACAGCCTGGTGCTGGGCCGTGGGGAGACCATCCCCCGTGACCTCCCCGACCAGGTGGAGGAGCACCTGAAGCGGGAGAGCTGCTGCGGCGTGAAACTCTACCCCGGCTATAACCGCATCTGGCTCACCGACCCCATTTACACCCCCATCTACGAGCTGGCCCGGAAATACGACAAGCCCGTGGCCGTCCACATGGGGCTCACCGCCCACCCCCGGGCCTATTTGAAGTACAGCCACCCCCTGGCCCTGGACGAGGCCGCCGCCGACCACCGCAAGACCCAGTTCGTCATGTGCCACTTCGGCAACCCCTTCCTTCAGGAGGCCGCCGCCGTGCTGGAGAAAAACCGCAACGTGAGTACCGACCTGTCCGGCCTGCTGGAGGGCCCGGTGGACCTGGAGGTCTACTTCCGGGAACGGGCGGGCTATCTGGAGCTGCTGCGCACTTGGCTGTGCTACGTGGGCTGCTGGGACCGGGTGATGTACGGCACCGACTGGCCCATCGTGAACCTGGGCGACTACATCCGGTATGTCCAGCACGTCGTCCCCCAGGAGCACTGGGAGGCGGTGTTCTTTGACAACGCCAACCGCATTTACCACTTGGGATTATAAAAGGAGGAAACCCCTATGCTGCCACAGGACCCTGTGATTCTGCTCAGCTATGTGAACACCCGCCTGCGGGACGCCTGCACCGACCTGGACGATCTCTGCGCCCAGGAGGACGCCGACCGGGCGGAGCTGGAGCGCCGTCTGGAGGCCATCGACTACCGCTACGACCCCCAGCTCAATCAATTTGTGTAAAAAGAAAAGACCTGGAGCTAAAGCTCCAGGTCTTTTTTTCGGAATCAGTCGGCCAGCAGGCTGCGCTCGGTGGTGGGGTCGAAGAGGTGGATGAGCTGGCTGCGGAAGGTGAAGGCCAGCTTGGTGCCGTAGGGCACGCCGGAGCGGTACTCCACAGGCAGGTCGGTGGTCTGGATGCGCATGACCACGTTCTGCTGCTCCATGCCCCCGCCCACGGTGGCGTGGAGATAGAACTCGCTGCCCATGAGCTCGGAGACCTCCACGGTGCAGGGGATGGCGCTGCCGCCGCCGTTCTCCAGGGTGATGTGCTCGGGACGCACGCCCAGGATGACGTCGGCGCTCTCCTGGCCCTTAGAGGCCAGCTTCTCGGCCATGGCGCCGGTGACGGGCACGGTGGCGCCCATGCACTGGACCTGGTAGCCGGAGGCGGTCTTCTCCAGCTTTGCCTTGAAGAAGTTCATCTGGGGGGTGCCGATGAAGCCGGCCACAAACAGGTTCACGGGGGTATCAAAGACCTGCTGGGGGGTGC
>USCO01000051.1 GCA_900553135.1 uncultured Eubacteriales bacterium
TGGCATAAAATGCAATCACCGCCTCAGGGGTGTTCAGGGATAAAATGGTCACCAAATCCCCTGACTGCACGCCAAGCGCCCGCAGCCCTGCTTCCGCCCGAAGAATCTCCAGAAAGAAGGCGGCGAAGGTAAGACTTTGGTCCCCGCACCGCAGGGCAACTGCCGGCTCCATACCGGCCGCCCCTTCCCACAGGTCCTGATAAAGGGTCTTTTTCATTCCAACAGCGTCAGTTTGGGCCCCCCGTCGGGATTCCGGTCGTTGTCTGGGCCGCCCTTCTTATTGATGGCAATGTTGTTCGGATCAATGGGGACCTTCCGCAGCATCAATCCGGGAACCCCCGAGGCAGCAGCCAGGCTGGCACACTGGGACTGCATGTACGGAAAAAGCTGGTCATAGACCTCCCCATGCACTTGGCGCTTCACCTCGTCTGTCGTCGCATTGGAACAGTTGAAAATACCCACCAGTTCCACTGTCATGGTAAACTTGCCTCCCACAAATTCCTTATCCCGGAGGGTTTGCTGAAGCTTTCCCACGCAGCGGCTGCCGTCGGAGGAAAAACTCACGTTGAGGGAAAATGAACTGTCCAGCTGAATTTGGCCCGATTTCTCTAATTTATTGCTCAGGTGGATCTCCTGCACTTTTTGTGTGACTAATGTTGCGTTTGCCATAACTCCAGATCCTTTCTTCCGTTGTCAATCGGTGATGGCTTTATTATAGTACAGCAAGGGCCGGAAAGTCCAGGCCTTTCTTTTTGGCGGCGGGCTGTTGTAGAAGCCAAACATCTTTTTGCCTCTCTTGAATAATTCTGCCAGGAAAACACACAATAAAGGCACAATCCAAATCAAGGGAGAGAATGCTTTGGACACGAAAAAACTTGGGCGGCAGACCGTCCGCCTCACTTCCCCTCCCTCCATTGCCGGCTTTGGCAGTGCCGTAGGGAAGAAAGAGGGACAAGGTCCCCTGGGCCGCTGCTTTGACTTCGCCAGCCAGGATGACAGCTTCGCTGAAAAAAGCTGGGAGAAAGCAGAGACGGCAAGGCAGAAGCAGGCCCTTTCCTATGCCCTGGACAAAGCGGGGATTTCATCCGATCAATTGGACTATGTCTTTGCCGGAGACCTGCTGAATCAGTGCATTGCCACCTCCTACTCCCTCCGGGCACAGAACGCCCCTTTTTTCGGCCTATACGGCGCCTGCTCCACCATGGCGGAAGGGATGTCTCTGGCGGCCATGCTGGTGGACGGCGGCTTTGCTTCCTACGCAGCGGCTCTGACCTCCTCCCATTTTTGCTCGGCGGAGCGCCAGTACCGCAACCCCCTGGAGTACGGTGGGCAAAAGCCGCCCACTGCACAATGGACCACCACAGGGTCCGGCGCGGTCATTCTGTCCCGCAAAGGAACCGGTCCCTTTATTACCCATGTCACCACAGGCAAAGTTGTGGACAAGGGGATTACCGACGCCAACAACATGGGGGCCGCCATGGCCCCCGCCGCCTGGGACACCATCCGCACCCACCTACAGGACACCGGCCGCGCTCCCGCCGACTATGACCTCATCATCACCGGAGATCTGGGGGACTGCGGCAGCCGGTTGCTCCTGGAGCTGGCCCGCCGGGACGGCGTGGACCTGGGGCGCAACCACTCCGACTGCGGTCTGCTCATCTACGACCGCAAGCGCCAGGATGTGCACAGCGGGGGCTCGGGCTGCGGCTGCTGTGCCAGCGTGCTCACCGGGTATCTGGTCCAGGGGCTGCGCCGGGGGGCCTGGCAGCGCATCCTGTTCTGCCCCACCGGAGCCCTCCACTCCCCCACCTCCGCCCTTCAGGGGGAGTCCATCCCCGGCATCTGCCACGCGGTGGTCCTCACCGCCCAGCGTCCATCTTCATAAGAAAGGAGAGGGTTCTCTCTTGCAGTATCTCAACGCCTTTCTCTGCGGCGGCATTCTATGCGCCCTGGGGCAGCTGCTCATTGACAAGACCAGCCTGACCCCCGCCAAGATTTTGGTGAGCTATGTGACCACCGGGGTGCTTCTGGGTGCCCTGGGTCTCTACCAGCCCTTGGTGGACTGGGCGGGGGCCGGAGCCACCGTGCCCCTCACCGGCTTTGGCTATGCCTTGGCCAAGGGGACCCGGGAGGCGGTGGCCGACAAGGGGCTATTGGGCGCTCTGTGCGGCGGCCTGGGGGCCTGCGCCGCCGGGGTGGCCGCCGCCATTCTGGCCGGTCTTATTGCCGCCATCCTCTTTCGCTCCCGCCCCAAGCGTTGATCTGCGCCCCGCCCGGAACCGGCTTCCGGGCGGGGCCGTTTGTCATCCTTTAAAATTTTCTTATGGGGCGTAGAAGCGGGAATTTAGCCTTGTTTCTTCCCTGCTTCCGTGCTATACTTTCCAATCGGTCCATTGTTCTCCCCTGGTTTTCAACCGGTTATTCCTATCATATACTGACAAATGGATCGGAAAGGAGTTTTGCTATGCTGTTGCTGGAACTGCTGAAATCCCTCTTTCTGGGTGTGGTGGAGGGCATCACCGAGTGGCTGCCCATCAGCTCCACCGGACACCTCATTCTGGTAGACGAGTTTATCAAGCTCAATGTCTCCACCGAGTTTATGGATATGTACCGCTACGTCATTCAGCTGGGCGCTATTCTGGCGGTGCTGCTGCTGTTCTTCCACCGGCTCAATCCCTTCTCCCCCCGGAAGTCCTCTCTGCAAAAGAATCAGACCTGGACCCTGTGGGGCAAGGTGGTGCTGGCCTGTATTCCCTCCGCCGTGGTGGGCCTACCCCTGAACGACTGGATGGATGAGCACCTGATGAATCCCTGGGTGGTGGCTGCCGCCCTCATCGTTTACGGCGTGGGCTTCCTGGTCATCGAGAACCAGCGCCGCACTCCCGCCATCCGCCGCACCAGCGATCTCACCTGGCAGACCGCTCTGCTCATCGGTCTGTTCCAGACCCTGTCCATCATCCCCGGTACATCCCGCTCCGGCGCCACCATTCTGGGCGCCATCATCATTGGCTGCGCCCGCCCCGTGGCCGCCGAGTTCTCCTTCTTCCTGGCCATCCCCACCATGGTGGGCGTGAGCATCCTGAAGCTGGGCAAGTTCTTTGTAGAAAAGCTGGCGGCGGGAGAGCCCTTCTTCACCGGCGAGGAGGCCGCCATTCTGGCAGTTGGCTTTGTGGTGTCCTTCCTGGTGTCTGTGGTGTGCATCCGCTTCCTTATGGACTTTGTGAAGAAGCACGACTTCAAGATCTTCGGCTGGTACCGCATCGTGCTGGGCATTCTGGTGCTGCTCTTCTTCGGCATCCGGGCCCTGGTGGCGGCCTGACCGCACCTATACGCAAAAGCGCCCCGGCATCTCACATGAGATGCCGGGGCGCTTTGATTTCTCTTTCGCTGTAATGCCGTTTCACTTTACAGTATATTTTCTCTCAGTACAGCCCCTGAATGAGCTCCGCGCATTTTTCGATGCCCAGGGTGGCGCTGTTGAGGGTGATATCGTAGTTCTGGGCGCTGCCCCATTTCAGGTCGGTATAAAACCGGTAGTAGGCCGCCCGGCGCTTGTCCTTATCTTTCAAGCGCTGCTGGGGAGACTCCTCCCGCTCCCCGTACACCTCCACGATACGCTTGGCCCGGAAGCCCATATCGGCGTGGATGAACACCCGCAGGCAGTCCGCCTTGTCCCGCAGGATATAGTCGGCGCACCGGCCCACGATGACACAGGGCCCCTTTTCCGCCAGGTCGGTGATGATCTGATATTGGATCTTCCAAAGGTAGTCGGCGTTGCTGGGTCCCCCCTTCCGATGGGAGAAGGCGGAGGACCAAAAGCCCCCGGGGGCGTACTCCCCCGCCTCCTTGATATAGTCCTGATCAAAGCCGCTCTCCTCGGCCACCTGCTGGATCAGTTCGCTGTCATAGCAGGGGATATTCAGGGCCTGGGCCACCTTTTTTCCAATGGTGCGGCCTCCGCTGCCAAATTCACGGCTGATGGTAATGATGCGGTGTTTCATACTGGATCTGCTCCTTTCAAGCCGGGCGGATACGCCCAAATCATTTGCCCTCGATCTCCTTGAGCTGCTTTCTCTCATAAATCAGCAGGCCCACCGACAGCAGGAAGGCCAGACCATCGGCCACAGGGCCGGTCCAAAGCACGCCCACCACGCCCAGGGCCTTGGGCAGGAGGATGGCCGCGGGCACAAAGAAGATGATCTGACGGGCCAGGGACAAAATGGCCGACTTGCCCGGCTTGCCAACTGCCTGGAGATAGACGGCCACCACCGTCTGGAAGCCGGTGAGGGGGCACAGCAGCAGGAAAATGCGGAAGGCCATGACAGCAAACTCGTTATACAGCCATTCCTCCGAGCCAAACAGGGAGACCACCGACATGGGGGCAAACTGGAAGATCAAGAAGGCCACAATGGCCACCACTTCCGAAACCACCAGGGCAATATCCAGGGCTTTCTTCACCCGGGTAAAATTCTTGGCCCCGTAGTTAAAGCCGATGATAGGCTGGGTGCCCACGGCGATGCCCACCAGGATGGAAATGAGGATCTGGTTGACCTTCATGACGATGCCGGTGGCCGTCATGGGGATCTCAGAGCCGTAGACGGACAGGGCGCCGTAGGAGACCAGCAGGTTGTTGGTCAGGGCCATGACGATGGTGATGGCAAACTGGGTGATAAAGCTGCTGACGCCCAGGCTCAGCACATTGCGGCAGATCTTTCCGTGCATGCGGAAGGCGGAGCGGTCCAGACGGAAGGGTTTAAACCGGAACAGGTAGGATACCGCCATAATAAAGGTTGCGATCTGGCCGATGACCGTGGCGATGGCAGCGCCCCGCACCCCCATGTGGAACACAAAGATGAACACCGGGTCCAGAATGGTGTTGACCACCGCGCCAAGAGCCATGGACAGCATGGCATACTTGGGGCTTCCGTCGGCCCGGATCATGGAGTTCACCGCGCCGGGGATCATCATAAAGGGCAGGCCCAGGCCGATGATGGTGCCGTATTCCAGGGCGTAGTCCCGCAGGGCATCGGCGGCGCCGAAGAGGGTGAGGATGGGATCAATGAAGATGAGGAACACCGCGGCCAGCACGATGCTCACCACTACCACCATGGCAATGGCGTTGCCCACGCCCCGCTTGGCGTTTTCCATGTCCCCCTCGCCCAGCTTCAAGCTCAGGTAGGCCGCGCCGCCGTCGCCGATCATCAGGCACAGGCCAGGGCCACAATGGTGATGGGAAAGACGGCGTTGGTGGCTCCATTGCCCAGATAGCCCACGCCCCAGCCAATGAAGATCTGGTCCACGATGTTGTAGAGGGAGTTGACCAGCAGGGAAATGACGCAGGGCACGGCAAATTTTACGATCAGCCGCCCAATGGGCTCGGTTGCAAAGGGACTTTTACTGTCTGGCTTTGTTTTTTCCATAGGAAACCTCTCCTTGCTTTATTATGTAACTAGTTACCTATTTGGAGCAAAAAACAGGCAGTGCACCGGGAACACTCCTCGGCGCACTGCCTTTGGAATTCAGTTGTGGGGCGCTAAATCCCGTCGATCCGGTCCAGCAGCTTGTCGGCCAGGCGGAGCAGGGTCTCCTTCTCCTCCTGGGAAAAGCCGGTGCACAGCTGGCTGAGCACTTCGGCATCCTGGGCCAGGATCAGGTTGTGGATGCCCCGGGATTTTTCCGTGCAGGTGATCTTCTTATACCGCCGGTCCCGGGCGCTGGGCACGCACTGGATAAACCCCTTGGCCTCCAGGCGCTGCAGCAGCTTGGTCATGGCGGGATGGGTCACGTGCTCGATGCGCTCCAGGTCGTTTTGGTGGATCTCGGTCTCCCCCGCCGCCTCCAGGCGGCTCACCGAGCCCAGCACCCGCAGCTGCACCGACGTCAGCCCCATGGCGCTGGCCTTTTCGTCCATCTCTTTCCGGAACGCCCGGTTGATAATGGCGATCTTCAGTCCAAAGGGCATCGTCCCCGGCATCCTCTCACCTCTTCCAATTAGGTAACCAATTACATATTAGAGCCCTTTTCCCATTTTGTCAAGGCCGTCTCCCGGTCACTTCTCCTCGATGCCGCAAAAACCGAAGACAAATCCCCGCAGGATATTCTTCCGCTCCAGCTCGTCCTCAGGCCAGGGGGCGTCCCCCCGGTGGTCCACCAGGAGCACGGGCAGGTCGCAGTTGTAGATGTCCAGGCCCACGTCCTTCTCCTCCCCGTTTTCCATGCGGTCGGGGCCGCCGTTGAGGATAATGCCCTTGATGCCGGGCATGGCCAGGACCTCCTCCAGGGTGACATGGTGGGAGCAGACCCGGCTGGCCACCCCCATCTCCCGGATCTCTCCGGCCAGGCGGTCATTTTCCAGGCTGCCCAGGTCCACGATCAAGATCATATCCTGATCCATAGCGTTTCTCCTTTCTCCTCCGCCCAGGCGGAGGGCTTGGCTGATTTCCTGTCGATTGTATCATACCCGCCCCCGGCCCACAATCCCCAATTCCCCGGCCATTGCTTCCGCCCCGGGAACATGGTACAATACACCCAGCGGCTTTGGCCGCCTTTACTTTGAAGTTTTAGGATGTTTGACCATGGATACAACACGACTTGTGGTGGGCATTCTCGCCCATGTGGACGCGGGAAAAACCACCCTCACCGAGGGGCTTCTGTTCCGCAGCGGACAGCTGCGCACTCTGGGCCGGGTGGACCACCAAAACGCCTTTTTGGATACCGATACCCAGGAGCGGGAGCGGGGCATCACCATCTTCTCCAAGCAGGCCATCCTGCCCCTGGGAGACCGCACCGTCACCCTGCTGGACACCCCGGGCCACGTGGACTTTTCCAGCGAGATGGAGCGCACCCTCCAGGTGCTGGACTACGCCATTTTGGTCATCAGCGGCAGCGACGGCATCCAGGGCCACACCCTGACCCTGTGGCGGCTGCTGGCCCGGTTCCACATCCCCACCTTTTTGTTTCTCAACAAGATGGACCTGGCGGGGACCGACCGGGACGCCCTGCTGGAGCAGCTGCGCAGCCAGCTCAGCGAGGGCTGTGTGGACTTCACCCCCGGCCAGGATCAGGACGTCTGGGCAGAAAATGTGGCGGTATGTGACGAGGGCATTTTGGCCAAGTACCTGGAGGAGGGCGACCTGTCCCGGGAGGACGTCATCTCCCTCATCCGCCACCGGAAGGTGTTTCCCTGCTACTTCGGCTCCGCGTTGAAGCTGGAGGGTGTGGACGAGTTTTTGGAGGGGTTGCAGACCTACACCCTGCCCCCTGCTTACCCCCAGGAATTCGGCGCCCGGGTGTTTAAGATCGCCCGGGACCCCCAGGGCGGGCGCCTCACCTATTTAAAAGTCACCGGGGGCCAACTGCGGGTAAAGGCCCTGCTCACCAACCAGGACCCGAAGGGCTCCCTGTCCCCGGAGGAGGTTTGGCAGGAGAAGGCGGACCAGCTGCGCATTTACTCCGGCGCCCAGTTCAAGGCGGTGGACGCCGCCCCGGCGGGGACCGTCTGCGCTGTCACGGGGCTCAGCCGTACCTTCCCCGGCCAGGGGCTGGGCTTTGAGCCCCCCTCCCCCCTGCCCATGCTGGAGCCTGTGCTGTCCTGCCAGGTGATCCTGCCCCCTGACGCCAACGTCCACGCCGTACTCCAGCAGCTGGGCCAGCTGGAGGAGGAGGACCCCCAGCTCCACCTGTCCTGGGACGAGCACAGCCGACAGATCCGACTCCAGCTCATGGGCCAGGTCCAGCTGGAGGTGCTGAAACGGCTCATCCGGGACCGCTTCGGGCTGGAGGTCTCCTTCGGTCCCGGGGAGATCCTTTATAAGGAGACCATTGCCGCCCCCGTAGAGGGCGTGGGCCACTTTGAGCCCCTGCGCCACTACGCCGAGGTCCATCTGCTGCTGGAGCCCGGCCCCCGGGGCAGCGGCCTGCACTTTGACAGCCTGTGCAGCCAGGACGTGCTGGACCGCAACTGGCAGCGCCTTATTTTGACCCACCTCATGGAGAAGGAGCACCGGGGCGTGCTCACCGGCTCCCCCATCACCGACCTGCGCATCACCCTTCTCTCCGGCCGCTCCCATGCCAAGCACACTGAAGGGGGCGACTTCCGCCAGGCCACCTACCGGGCGGTGCGCCAGGGACTGCGAAAGGCCCAGAGCGTGCTGCTGGAGCCCTGGTACCAGCTGCGGCTGGAGGTCCCCCCCGAGCAGGCGGGCCGGGCCATGTCCGATATCCAGCGCATGGGCGGCGAGTTGGAGCTCACCGGCATGTCGGGAGAGCTGTCCCTGCTCACGGGCAGCGCCCCGGTGTCCGCTGTGGGGGACTACGCCCTGGAGGTGACCTCCTACACCCGGGGCCGGGGACGGCTCAGCTGTCTGCCCGACGGCTACCGCCCCTGTCCCAACCAGGAGGCCGTGGTCGCCCAGCTGGGCTACGACTGCGACCGGGACACGGAAAACCCCTGCGGCTCTGTCTTCTGCAGCCACGGCGCGGGCTTCATCGTCCCCTGGGACCAGGTGGAGGAGTACATGCACCTCCCCGCCCTTCTGACCCAAGCGCCCCGGGAGGAGCCCGCCGCTCCCGTCCGCCCCGCAGGGGGCAAGGGTTCGGTCTACTCGGGCTCTCTGGAGGCTGACGAGGAGCTGAAGGCCATCTTTGAGCGCACCTACGGCCCCATCCGCCAGCGGGACCTGCGGCCCCATCCCAAGCCCCGCCGCCGGGAGGAGCTGCCCGACCACCAGGAGATCAAAACGCCCCAGGACCTGGGGCCCGAGTACCTGCTGGTAGACGGATACAACATCATCTTCGCCTGGGACGAGCTGAAAGCCCTGGCCCAGGACAATCTGGACGCCGCCCGCCAGCGGCTCATGGACCTTCTGAGCAACTACCAGGGCTTCCGCAAGGTGGAGATCATCCTGGTCTTTGACGCCTACAAGGTCCCCCGGGGCGTGGGCGAGGTGTCCCGCTACCACAACATCTACGTGGTCTACACCAAGGAGGCCGAGACCGCCGACGCCTACATTGAAAAGGCCTCCTACCAGCTCAGCCGCAAGCGCTACCGGGTGAAGGTGGCCACCTCGGACAACGCCGAGCAGATGATCATTCTGGGCCACGGCGCCCTGCGCCTGTCCGCCTCCGCCTTCCACGCCGAGGTGGAGCAGGCCACCGGGCAGATCCCCGCCCTGCTGGCCCAGCAAAACCGCCCCACGCCCTCCCGTCCCATTCGGGAGGCCATGGAACGGGCCAAGAAAACCTGACCCAATGCCCCGCTCTCCAAGGAGAGCGGGGCATTTTCTCCATAGGGTAGTTTAAATGCCGTTTATTTTTCAACGCTTCTCACAAAAATGAATGACCCTTCCCGCCGGAAATAAAACAGACGTCAAATTTTCCCGTGCTATCATGGGGACAGTAAAACAAACAGAATCGGCGGAAAGGAGCCTTACACTATGAACATGAAGGAACGCGCGGCCCGCATCGAAGAGATCACCCGGGAACTGACCAGCCAGATCAGCGTCCTGGAGACCCCCGATGAGGTACTCATGGCGGAAAAGGTCTACGAGGTCCTTTCCCGCCTGCCCTATTTTCAGGAGCATCCCGAAAATCTCAGCTTCGTCCCCGTGAAGGACGATCCCTGGAACCGCAAGAGCGTCATGGCCATTGTGCGGGGCGAGAAGAAGCCCAGCCCCAAGACCGTGGTCATGATCGGCCACATCGACACCGTGGGCATCTCCGACTACGGCTCTCTGGCCCCCTATGCCAACCAGCCCGACGTGCTCATGGAGAAGTTTAAGGACATCGAGCTGCCCGAGGCGGTGCGCCGGGACCTGGAGTCCGGGGACTACCTCTTCGGCCGTGGCATCTTCGACATGAAGTCGGGCGACGCCATCATCATCGCCCTGCTGGAGCAGGTCACCCAGAACATCGGCGAGTTTGAGGGCAACCTCATCTACGGCGCCGTGTGCGACGAGGAAGGAAACTCCGGCGGCATGCTCAACCTGGTTCCCCGCCTCAACCAGCTGCGCAAGGAGGAGAATCTGGAGTATCTGGCCCTGCTGGACACCGACTACATGACCTCCGAATTCGAGGGCGACGAAAACAAGTACGTGTACGTGGGCACCGTTGGCAAGCTCATGCCCACCTTCTACGTGGTTGGCAAGGAGACCCACGTGGGCGAGTCCTTCAAGGGTCTGGACCCCAACCAGATCACCGCCCAGATCATCTCCCGCATCAACCTCAACCCCGAGTTCTGCGATGTGGCCGAGGGCGAGGTCACCCTGCCTCCCGTCACTCTGCGCCAGCAGGATCTGAAGACCGAATACTCCTGCCAGATCGCCAAATCCGCCATTCTCTACTTTAACTACGCCACCCACTGCAGCACCCCCGACCAGATTCTGGAGCGCATGGTGGGCGTGGCCCAGGAGTGCTTCCAGGAAGTGGTGGACGCGCTGAACCGCTACTACCGCACCTTCTGCAACATGTCCCGCCGTCCCTTCCATCCCCTGCCCTGGAAGGCCCGCGTCATGACCTACCGGGAGCTGTACGGCACCGTGAAGCAGGAGATCCCCAATCTGGATGACCTGATGGCCAAGAAGATGGAGCAGCTCATGGCCCGGGACGACATCGACACCCGGGTGCGCACCACCAAGCTGGTGGAGTATCTCCACGATCTGTGGAGCGACAAGGACCCCATCGTCATCGTCTACCTCACCCCGCCTTACTACCCCCACGTGTATGTGGAGGGCAAGAGCAAAAAGGACAAGGCCCTGCTGTCCGCCGTGGACAAGGCGGTGTCCACCACCAAGACCGACTACAAGCTGGTCTACAAGAAGTTCTTCCCCTACATCTCCGACCTGAGCTACGGCGCAGCCCCCAAGGACCCCGAGATCATCAAGGCCCTCAAGCGCAACACCCCGGGCTTCGGCACCTTCTACGATCTGCCCCTGGAGGAGATGCAGGCCTTGGATCTGCCGGTGCTGGACATCGGCTCCTTCGGAAAGGACGCTCACAAATTCACAGAACGCATCGAAAAGCACTACACCTTCGAGGTGGCGCCCGAACTGGTATACAAAACGGTCATGTACCTGCTTCAGGACGAGAGCGAGGATTGATCCCCATCAGCCCGGCGCGCAGCAAGCGCTCCGGGCTTTTTTGATAAAAATTTCCTTGTATCTCCGCCTACTTTTTAATATAATGAACAAAAATACAAAAAGGGGGACGTGTTATGGCGTCGTATCAAGCCATGGTCCATCCTGGCGGCGCCCCATGCGGGGCCAACGGGGAAAACTCTCTGCTCCTCTATAACGGGAATTTTTTCCGCTTTGATGGAAAAAAACATTACAACTGGGTCTGGATCAAAAACGGGATCATCCGGGACGCGGGCTATCAGGCCTGGGACAGCACCCACCTGCTGGAGTCGGAGCAGACCATCGACCTGAAGGGGAACCTGGTCCTCCCCGGCTTCTGCGACTGCCACGTCCACTGTGTCCCCAGCGCCCTGGACCGCACCAAGGTCAACCTCAACGGCTCGGCCAACTTTGCCGAGATCGGCACCCGCCTGCAGGAGTGGCTGGAAGAGCATCCCCAGTCCTCCATGGTCCGGGCCTGCCTGCTGGAGGTCTCCGACCTGGAGGAGAAGCGCCTGCCCAACCGCCGGATCATCGACCAGTATGTCCGGGATCTGCCCTGCTGGATCGAGAGCCGGGACTTCCACTGCACCATTCTCAACACCAAGGCCCTCCATGTGGCGGGGGTCCCCTTCCTCATGGACGGGGTGGAGCTGGACGACTCCCAGCGGCCCACCGGCATCTTCCGGGGCAAGGCCAACGCCTTCCTGCGCCGGAAAATGGCGGACAGCTACCAGTGGGACGAAAAGGAACAGGCGGTCACCGCCCTGTGCGGCCGCCTGCTGAAGCGTGGCGTCACCTCCATCCACGCCATGGAGGGCGGCGAGGGGTTCTCGGAGAGCGACGCGGAATTTTTGGCCCAGTGCGGTCCCCGCCTGCCGGTGGACATTGCCATCTACTTCGGCACCATGGACCCCCAGCGGGTCAAAAGCCTGGGGCTGTCCCGCATCGGCGACCTCTTCCTGGACGGCTCCTTCGCCTCGGGCAACGCCGCCCTCAGCAGGAATTACAGCGACCGCCCGGAAAACGGCACCCTGAACTACTCCCAGGAGGAGCTCAACGCCTTCCTGCTGGGCTGCTACCAGGCCGGGCTGGACACCTCCCTGCACGCCGTGGGCGGACGGGCCATGGAACAGGCCCTTTTGGCCCATGAGTACGCCCAGTCCAAAACCGGGATCTACTCCCTGCGCCACCGCATCGAGCACGCCGAGCTCACCACCCACGACCAACGCAAGCGGGCCGCCGCCCTGGGGCTCACCTTCTCCATGCAGCCCGCCTTTGAGTATTACTACGGCGGCAACCACGGCATGTACGCCGAGCGTCTGGGCGAGCGCTGGCGGGAAACCAACCCCTTCCGGGAGATCCGCAACGCGGGCATCCGTATCTGCGGCGGCTCGGACAGCGGCCTGACCCCCGTCAACCCCATGGGCGGCATCGGCGCGGCGGTAAATCACCCCGTGGCCGCCAGCAGCCTTACCGTGGAGGAGGCCCTGTCTATGTTTACCCGGGACGCCGCCTGGGCCGTACGGGAAGAGAAACTGAAAGGTGAGATCGAGATCGGCAGGCTGGCCGACCTTGTGGTCACCGACCGCAACATTTTCCGCACCAACCCCAAAAATATTATGACCGCCGAGATCATCATGACGGTGAAATCGGGGAATATCCTCTACCAGGATTTTTGAGGAGGCCGAACCCCTATGGAACGCGGACTGTTTATCCAGTTATTTGGCTCTGCGGAGCTGCTTGTGGACGGAGTGCCGGTGACCACCAAGCTCAGCGCCAAGTCCCTGGCCATTCTCTGTTTCCTTGTCTGCCACGAGCAGCGCCGGGCCTCCCGGGAAAAGCTGGCCTCCATGCTCTGGTCGGAAAGCTATGAAACTGCCACCTACAATCTGCGCTACAACCTCTGGAATATCAAAAAAGTCATCCCGCCCGACGAAAACGGCGCGGAATTTCTCCTCACCTCCAAGGACTGCTGCTCCATCAACCCGGACTACCACTTCCGCTCCGACCTCATCCGCCTGGAACAGCTGCTGGCCATTCCCAGCCAGGAGCAGGATCTGGACCACCTGCTGGAGCTGAAAAGCCTGCTGTCCAAGGAGCTCATGGAGGAGTTCGGTTCCGTCAACAAGGCGTAGATTCCGCCTGTTCGTTGAGCTC
>USCO01000052.1 GCA_900553135.1 uncultured Eubacteriales bacterium
GAGGGCGACTTCCCCAAGTACGGCAACGACGACGACCGGGTGGACGACATCGCCGTGGAGCTGGTGTCCTACTTCTCCGCCGAGCTGAAGAAGCACCCCCTGTACCGCAACGGCATCCACACCCTCTCCGCCCTCACCATCACCTCCAACGTGATGTACGGCAAAAAGACGGGCACCACCCCCGACGGCCGCAAGGCGGGCGAGCCCTTCGCCCCCGGCGCCAACCCCATGCACGGCCGCGACGTAAACGGCGCCCTGGCCAGCCTCAACTCGGTGGCCAAGATCCCCTACCGGGCCGTGTGCCAGGACGGCGTGTCCAACACCTTCTCCATCGTCCCCGAGGCCCTGGGCAAGGACGACCAGCAGCGCCAGAACAACCTGGTGTCCATCCTGGACGGCTACTTCTGCCAGGGCGCCCACCACCTCAATGTGAACGTGCTGCACCGGGAAACCCTGCTGGACGCCATGGACCACCCCGAGAAGTATCCCAGCCTCACCATCCGCGTCTCCGGCTACGCGGTGAACTTCAACCGTCTCAGCCGGGAGCAGCAGCTGGAGGTCATCCAGCGCACCTTCCACAGCGCCATGTAACCCGCCCTTTCCCCCGCCCGGGCATCCGGGCGGGGGATTTTTCGCTTTACGCCCCGGGTGGAACATGGTATGATGGTAACAACTTTTCTGATGTTTTAGGAGGGCTCCATGGCCGACTGGAAGAAAAATACCCTGCATACCCTGCACATCGAGGGCTATACCGCCGAAGGGATGGGGGTGGCCCGGCTGGAGGGCCGGGTGGTCTTTATCCCCGGCACCATCCGGGGGGAGGACTGGAAGGTCCGTCTGCTGAAGGTGAATAAAAATGTGGCCTGGGGCCGGGGGGAGCAGCTGCTTGCCCCCGCTCCCGCCCGGATCGAGCCCGACTGCCCCCTCTTTGGCCGCTGCGGAGGCTGTCAGTTCCGCCACATGACCTATGAGGAGGAGCTGCAGGCCAAGACCCAGCGGGTGCGGGACGCATTGTCCCGCCTTGGGGGCGTGGAGGTTGACCTGCCCACCGCCACGGGCGCGGCCCAGCCCCAGCGCTACCGCAACAAGGTGCAGCTCCCCGTGGCCCTGGAAAAGCGGGGACTGGCCATCGGCTACTACCGCTCCCGCAGCCACGACGTGCTGGACGCCCCGGACTGTCTCCTCCAGCCCCAGGCGGTGACCTGGCTGCGGGGGGCCTTCAAGGGCTGGATGGAGGACTGCTCCGTCCCCGCCTACGATGAGACCCGGGGCACGGGTCTTATCCGCCACTTCTATGTGCGCACCAACCAGGCCGGTCAGGCCCTGTGCTGCGTGGTGGCCCGGGAAGGAAAGCTGCCCCGGACCGGAGCGCTTATCTCCCGTCTCCAGCAGGCCTGCCCCGGTCTTGTGGGGGTGGTCCTGAACGTGAACCCCAAGGACACCAACGTGATTTTGGGCACCGAGTACCGCACCCTGTGGGGCCAGGACTTTCTGGAGGAGGAGCTGTGCGGCATGACCTTCCGCCTGTCGGTGCCCTCCTTCTTCCAAATCAACCAGCCCCAGACCCAGCGGCTCTACGCCCAGGCCCTGGACTTTGCCGCCCTGGATGGGACGGAGACGGTGCTGGACCTGTACTGCGGCATCGGCACCATCTCCCTGGCCCTGGCCCAGAAGGCGGGGCAGGTCATCGGGGCCGAGATCGTCCCCCAGGCCATTGAGGACGCCAAGGAAAACGCCGCCCGCAACGGGGTGACCAACGCCCGCTTCTTCTGCGGCGACGCAGGCGAGGTAGCCCGTCACCTGGCCGAGGAAGGGGTACGGCCTCATGTCATCTGCGTGGACCCGCCCCGGAAGGGCCTGGCCGCCGGGGTGCCCGCCACTCTGGCCCAGATGGAGCCCCAGCGCATCGTCTATGTCTCCTGCGACCCGGCCACCCTGGCCCGGGACGTGAAGATCTTCGGGGAGCTGGGCTACCGCCTGACTGAGGTTCGGTGCTTTGACCTCTTCCCCCGCACCGCCCACATTGAAACCGCCGCCCTCCTGCTGCGGCAGTGACGGCTTTGTTTACCACGAAAGGAGCGCTTGCATCATGTACGAACTTTGGAACGCCCTGAAAAAAGCTCAGGATTACCGCTGGGTGGACCTCACCCACCCCCTGGATAACGACAGCCCCTTCTGGGCCGGTATCCCCGAGGGCTCGGTGGAACTGTGCAAGACGGTGTACGACTGGGGCAACCCCATGCTGGACTGCCTCATCCAGACCTTCCAGTTCCCCGGCCAGTTCGGCACCCACATCGACTTCCCCAGCCACTTTGTGAAGGAGGGCGTCTCCTCCCAGGCCTTCGGCCCCAAGCAGCTGGTGTTCCCCCTGTGCGTCATCGACGTGTCCGAGAAGGTGGCCCAGGACGTACACTACGCCGTCACCGTGGAGGACATCCAGGCCTACGAGGCCCAGTACGGCCCCATTCCCGAGGGCGCGTTTGTGGCCCTGCGCACCGACTGGTCCAAGCGCTGGCCCAGCATGGACGCCCTGTCCAACTTTGACGCCGAGGGGGGCGAGCACACCCCCGGCTGGTCCATGGAGGCCCTGAAGTATATCTACGAGACCCGCTCCGCCGCCGCCAACGGCCACGAGACCATCGACACCGACGCCTCCGCTCTGGCCGCCCAGGCCGGCGACCTGGCCTGCGAGCGCTACGTCCTCAGCCAGGGCAAGATCCAGGTGGAACTGCTGTGCAATCTGGACCAGGTTGCCCCCGCCGGCGCCGTGCTGGCGGTGAGCTACCCCAACATCCAGGGCGCCACCGGCCTGCCCGCCCGGGTGTGGGCCATCACTCCTTGACCCAGCGGGGGCGCCCCACGCGCCCCCGTTTTCTTTTTCGCATATCCCGCCGCGCCCTTGCGTATCATTCCACAACACCAGGGAGGGAGCCAGATATGGACCAATTTCTCTTGCTGACCGGTTCGGTCATTCTCATCTGTATTCTTATGAACCGCTGGGTGGAAAAGCTGGCTGTGCCTTCCCTGCTGGTTTTTATCGCCCTTGGCATGTGCTTTGGGGAAAACGGGCTGCTCCGCATCCCCTTTGACGACTACGCCGCCGTCAATGTGATCTGCTCGGTGAGCCTCATTTTCATTATGTTCTACGGCGGCTTCGGCACCAACCTGTCGGCGGCCCGGCCGGTGGCGGTGCAGTCGGTGGTGCTGTCCACCCTGGGCGTGGCCTGTACCGCCGGAGGGGTGGCGGTGTTCGCCCGCTACGCCCTAGGCCTGCCCTGGGGGGAGAGCTTCCTGATCGGCTCGGTGATCTCCTCCACCGACGCCGCCTCGGTCTTTAACATCCTGCGCACCAAAAAGCTGGCCATGAAATACCACACCGACTCCCTGCTGGAGCTGGAGTCGGGCTCCAACGACCCCATCTCCTACATGCTCACCACCGTAGCGGTGGCGGTGCTGGCCGGGCAGGAGATCTCGGTGCCCCTGCTGCTGGTGCGCCAGATCGCCCTGGGGGTGCTGTGCGGCCTGCTGGCGGGTCGGCTGGCCGCCTGGCTGCTGAGCCGGGGCTTCTTCCCCTCGGGCCAGAACCAGACCATCTTCATCTTTGCCATTGCGGTCACCGCCTACGCCCTGCCCTGCGTGCTGGGGGGCAACGGCTATCTCAGCGTCTACCTGTGCGGCATTTGGCTGGGCCGGTCCAACCTGCCCCAGAAGCGCTACTTTGTCCACTTCTTTGACGTCATCACCCACGTGTGCCAGGTGCTCATCTTCTTCCTGCTGGGGCTGCTGGTCACACCCGCGGAGCTGCCGGGGGTCTTTCTCCCCGCCCTGGCCATCACCGTCTTTCTCACCCTCATCGCCCGCCCGGCGGTGGTGGGCCTGCTGCTGCTGCCCTTCCGCCCCTCCCTGGGCCAGGTGGGGGTAGTCTCCTGGGCGGGACTGCGAGGGGTCGCCTCCATCGTATTTGCAATTATGGCCGTTCTGGGGGGCGCTTCCACCCGCTATCCCCTCTTCAACCTGGTATTTTGCATCGTGCTGCTGTCCATCTCCATCCAGGGCACCCTGCTGCCCTGGGTGTCGGCAAAGCTGTCCATGATCGACCACGCGGGGGACGTGGGCAAGACCTTCAACGACTACCAAGAGGAGAGCAGCATCGACTTTATTAAAGTCCACCTGGACCAGGACCACCCCTGGGCGGGCCATCCCCTGCGGGAGCTGCCCCTGCCCGGGGAGCTGCTGGTGGTGATGATCGCCCGGGGCGGAGAGAACATCGTCCCCCGGGGCGACACGGTGCTGATGCCCGGAGACCTGCTGGTCCTGGCCGCCCAGGCCTTTGAGGACCGGGAGAGCCTGTCCATTCAGGAGATCGCCGTGGAAAAGGGCCACCGCTGGCAGGGACGGCAGCTGCGGCAGCTGGGTTTGCCCAGCCACACCCTGGTCATCCTCATCCGCCGGGGACTGGACACCATCATCCCCAGCGGAGACACGGTGGTGCTGGCGGGAGATCTGCTGGTGGTGGCCCAGTCCGGCCACGGATAACAGGCCTTTTGTGGTACATGGACAAAAAGGGCGGCGGAGAAGGGGATTTTTCCTCTGCGCCGCCCCCGTTCGGGGATTGATTCCCAGGTTTGGTTGTTGTATGATGAAATACTGTTCTCCCTGATTTTTCAGGGGAGATACAGGCAACATTTTTGAAATCCCAACTTCCCTGTGCCGTTTTTCGTGCTATAATGCAGGCAGAACGGCATTGGGGACCATTTTCTTCCGGCACAAAGGCGTGACGGAACCGGCAGGAAAGGACGGTAGAATCTGCAATGTTAGGCAAGCAGCGCCACCAGCTCGATATGTGTCACGGCTCTCTGGCTGACAAGATCTTAATGTTCGCAATCCCTCTTATGGCCTCCAGTATGCTCCAGCTGCTGTTTAACGCAGCGGACGTCATTGTGGTGGGCCGGTTTGCGGGCAAGGAATCTCTGGCCGCCGTGGGCTCCACCACATCCCTCATCAACCTGCTCATTGCGCTGTTTGTAGGCCTGTCCGTGGGCAGCAACGTGGTGGTGGCCCGGAACCTGGGCGGCCAGCGCCACGACATGGTGAGCAAGGCGGTGCACACCTCCGTGCTCATGGCCCTGCTCAGCGGCGCGGTGCTGGCGGTGTTCGGCTTTATCATGGCCCACCAGCTGCTGGTTTGGATGGGCTCCCCCTCCGACGTCATCGACCTTTCCACCATCTATCTGCGCATCTACTTCCTGGGTATGCCCGCCACCATGGCCTATAACTTCGGCGCGGCTATTCTCCGGGCTCAGGGCGACACCCGCCGCCCCCTGTACTTCCTGATGATCGCCGGCGTCATCAACGTGGTGCTGAACCTGATCTCCGTCATTCTCATGAACATGGGCGTGGCCGGCGTTGCGTTGGCCACCACCATCTCCCAGTACGTCTCCGCCGGACTGGTGCTGCGCTGCCTCACCAAGGAGGATGGTCCTCTGCGTCTCAACCTGAAAGAGCTGAAGATCGACCGGCACATCTTTGCCCAGATTTTGGAGATTGGCCTGCCCGCCGGCTTCCAGGGCATCGTGTTCTCCCTGTCCAACGTGCTCATCCAGTCCTCCATCAACTCCTTCGGCTCCACCGTGGTGGCTGGCTCCGCCGCTTCGGCCAACATTGAAAACTTCGTCTACCAGGCCATGAACGCCTTCTACCAGACCAACCTCACCTTCACCGGCCAGAACTACGGCGCCGGTGAGTGCCGCCGTGTGGATAAGACCCTTATCTACTGCCAGACCTTTGTCATCATCACCGGCGTGGTGCTGGGCAACCTGGCCTATCTGCTGGGCCACCCCCTGGTGAGCATTTACGCCCCCGGGGAGGAGGACGTAATTCAGCAGGGCATCATTCGTCTGGGCTACATCGCCCGCACCTATGCCCTGTGCGGCATCATGGACACCATGGTGGGCAGTCTGCGCGGTTTGGGCTACTCCATCGTGCCTATGATCGTCTCCCTCATCGGCGCCTGCGGCCTGCGTATCGTGTGGATCTTCACCATCTTCCAGGTGGACCGCACCCCGGAGAACCTGTACATCTCCTACCCCATCTCCTGGATCGTCACCGGCGCGGTGCACATCATCTTCTTCCTGTACATCCGCAAGAAGGCCTTTGCCCTGGTGGAGGCCAACTCCCATGTGGCTGTGGAGGGCCGTCACCCAGAGGTCTCCCAGTCAAAATAAATCCCATTTCTCCCGCCCGCGGCCTCAATCGGCCGCGGGTTTTTTCGTCCCCTGTGATTGGGCCTTATCTTTTGGTGCAAATAGAGGAGAATTTCGGCGCCTTTCCGAGAAAATCGGGTCCAAAATTGGTGGACAGCCCCGAAAGAATCATGTATAGTACATAATTGAATGTACGTGTGTTGGAAATCATAGACAGAGGGTGATAAAACCATGAACAACTATACAAACCAACCCAACCAAAACGCCCCCGTGGATCGGGACTACTCCCTGGAGGCCGTGCCTGAGTCCGCCCGAAAAGGGTTCTGGAACATGTTCTTCGTCATGCTGGGCTTTACCTTCTTCTCCGCCAGCATGAGCGTGGGCGCCAAGCTGGGCAACGGCCTGGACCTGGGCGGCTTCTTCTGGGCCTGCCTCATCGGCGGCGTGATTCTCTCCGCCTACTGCGGCATTCTGGCCTACATCGGCTCGGAGACGGGCATGACCATGGACCTGCTGTGCCGCCGCACTTTTGGCGAAAAGGGCTCCTACCTCTCCTCCGCCATTCTGGGCTTTACCCAGATCGGCTGGTTCGGCGTGGGCGTGGCCATGTTCTCCATTCCCGCCGCCCAGCTCATGGGGGTCAACGAGTGGGCCCTTACCATCATCGCCGGTCTCCTTATGACCGCCACGGCGGCCACCGGCATGAAGGCCCTGGAAATCGTCAGCTATATCTCCGTGCCCCTCATCGTGATCCTGGGTATGTACTCCATGGTCACCGCCACCACGGACGGCGGCGGCCTTGCCGCCATCTTCGCCCAGTCCGCCGGGGGCATTAGCCTCATGACGGGCATCGGCTACGTCATCGGCTCCTTCATCTCCGGCGGCACCGCCACCCCCAACTTCATCCGCTTTGCCAAAAACAGCAAGATCGCCGTGTGGACCACCGTCATCGCCTTCTTCCTGGGCAACACCCTGATGTTCTGCTTCGGAGCCGTGGGCGGCGCCTTCACCGGCAAGGACGACATTTTCTACGTCATGATCGCCCAGGGGCTGGCCCTCCCCGCCCTCATCGTGCTGGGCGCCAACATCTGGACCACCAACAACAACGCCCTGTACACCGGCGGCCTGGCCATCTCCAACGTCTCCGGTGTCCGCATGAAGATCACCACCTGGATCGCCGGTATCGTGGGCACCGCCCTGGCCATCTGGCTGTACTGGAATTTCGTGGGCTGGCTGAACATCCTCAACTGCGCCCTGCCCCCCATCGGCGCCATTGTGATCCTGGACTTTTTGAAAAACCGGGACAAGTTCCGCTCCGGCGGCAAGACCACGGCGGTGAACTGGTTCAACATTGCCGGTATCGTGGTGGGCGCCGCCGTGGCCAACACCCTGCACTGGGGCATCGCCGCTCTCAACGCCATGATCGTGGCGGCGGTGTGCTTCTTCCTGGGCGAGCTGCTGCGCAAGGACCGGTAAACAAATTCTGTGACGAGAGGATGGAAGAACTATGCTGCTGAAAAAACTGCACTTGGGCAACGCCCAGGACACGGTGGACATCCGCATCACCGATGGGAAATTCGAGACCATCGCCCCCCACCTGGACCCCCTGCCCGGTGAGGAGACGGTGACCGACTGCGCGGGCAAGATGGTGCTGCCTCCCTTTGTGGAGTCCCACGTCCATCTGGACACCTGTCTCACCGCGGGCCGTCCCCGCTGGAACCTCACCGGCACCCTCTTTGAGGGCATCCAGTGCTGGGAGGAGTACAAGCCCTTCCTCACCAAAGAGGAGGTAAAAGAGCGGGTGAACAAGGCCATCCGCATGCAGGCGGCCAACGGCATCCAGTATGTGCGCACCCACGTGGACATCAACGATCCCAAGCTCACCGCCCTGGAGGCCATTCTGGAGCTGCGGGAAGAGGTCCGGGACTTTATGGACATCCAGATCGTGGCCTTCCCCCAGTACGGCATCCTCAGCTACCCCAAGGGGGCGGAGCTTCTGGAGCAGGCCCTGAAGATGGGCGCTGACGCCGCGGGCGCCATCCCCCACTTTGAGTTCACCCGGGAGTACTCCGTGGAATCCCTGAACATCTGTTTCGACCTGGCCCAGAAGTACGGCAAGCTCATCGACGTGCACTGCGACGAGATCGACGACGAGGCCTCCCGCGGTCTGGAGACCCTGGCCACCCGTGCCTACGAGACCGGTATGCGGGACATGGTCACCGCCTCCCACACCACCGCCATGCACAGCTACAACAACGCCTACGTCATCCGCCTCATGCGGATTTTGAAGCTGTCCGGCATCAACTTTGTGGCCAACCCCTGCGTCAACGTCCACCTGGGCGGCCGGGCCGACACCTATCCCAAGCGCCGCAGTATGACCCGGGTGAAGGAGCTCACCGACGAGGGGATCAACGTCTCCTTCGGCTCCGACGACATCTTCGATCCCTGGAACCCCCTGGGCAACGCCAAGATGCGGGACCAGGTCTTTATGGGCCTGTACACCGGCCACATGCTGGGCTACGAGGAGATCGTCAACTCCTACCGCTTCGTCACCACCAACGCCGCCCGCACCCTGCACCTGGGAGATGCCTACGGCATCGGGGAGGGCAAGGAGGCCAACTTCGTCATTCTGGACGCCAAGAACTGGTACGACGCCCTGAACTTCGACGCCCCCATCCTGCGCAACTACCGCAAGGGCAAGCTCATCGCCAGCACTGCCCCCGTCAATACCCAGGTATTCTTCTAACCACCCAAAAAGAGGGGACGGCAGCCGCCGTCCCCTCTTCTTTTTTATTCATTTGGCCGCTCCAACAGCTGAAAGCGGTTTTTCTCCACCCGCAGCAGGTTGTCCCGCTGCATCTTGCCCAGCTCGTTGGACATGGCACTGCGGTCCACGTTGAGATAGTCGGCCAGCTGCTGGCGGTTAAAGGGAATGGTAAAGGTGCTGCTGCCGCTGCGCACCGCCTGGTCGGACAAGTAGGACAGCAGCCGCCCCCGGATGGTTTTGGAGGAGGTGTGGAAAATTTTCCGGGAGAGGGCCAGGTTCTTCTGGGCCGAGATGGACAGCAGGTTTCTCACCAGCCGGTTGTGGTGGCCGCAGGCGTTGGAGCACACGTTCAGCACCCGCTCTACATTTAAAAATAGTACCTCCGACCCGTCGGTAGCCACCACATCCACCATCAGCGGCTCCCCCAGGGCGCAGGCGTAGGCCTCGCCGAAGATCTGCCCCAGCCCCACCCGGTCCAGCACCGCGGTGTTGCCCCACAGGTCGTCCGTCTGGATAAGCAGGCTGCCCCGCAGCACCACCCCCATAGAGGAGATCACGTCTCCCACGCGGCAGACCATCTCCCCCTTGGCGTACTGCCGCCGCTCCGCCCCCAGGCAGGCCAGCATGGCCTCCACCTCCTCCGGCGACGACCCCCGGAAGAGAGCCGTCTTGCACAATGCCGCGGTATCCATTCCTGTCTCCCCTTTCTGTTGTGATTCCAACTGTTTTGTTGTGAAGAATATAGAATATTCTCCCCGGAACGTCAAGGCGGAATTTTATGGCCGCCTATCTTCCGGTCCCTGCGGCTTCCTCTTGACGAGTTAGTTTATTCTAACTATAATAAAGCAAACTCCTTCTCATCTGGGCGGGAGTGGATTTTAACGCAGATAGGAGAACGCTATGTCTCTGGAACTTTGGAAAGGGCTGCTCATTCCCTTCGCGGGGACCACCTTGGGCGCAGCCTGTGTCTTTTTCATGCGAAACACCTTAAGCTCGCTGGTCCAGCGCGCCCTGACCGGCTTTGCCGCCGGGGTCATGGTGGCGGCCTCCATCTGGAGCCTGCTGCTGCCCGCCATGGAGCAGTCGGCACACCTGGGAACCTGGTCCTTTCTTCCCGCCGCCGCCGGGTTTTGGCTGGGCATTCTGTTCCTGCTGGGGCTGGACCGGCTCATCCCCCACCTCCACCAGGGCAGCACCGAGGCCGAGGGGCCCAAAAGCAGCCTGAAGCGCACCACCATGCTCACCCTGGCCGTGGCCCTGCACAATATCCCGGAGGGGATGGCGGTGGGCGCGGTCTACGCGGGCTGGCTGTATGGAAACAGCGCCATCACCCTGGCCGGGGCGCTGACCCTCTCCCTGGGCATCGCCATTCAGAACTTCCCGGAGGGGGCCATCATCTCCATGCCCCTGAAGGCCGAGGGCCTGTCCAAGCCCCGGGCCTTCCTCTACGGCACTTTGTCCGGCGCGGTAGAGCCCCTGGGGGCAGCCTTGACCATTCTCATGGCCGGAGTGCTGCTGCCGGTGCTGCCCTACGCTCTGAGCTTTGCCGCCGGGGCCATGATCTACGTGGTGGTGGAGGAACTGATCCCCGAGATGTCGGCGGGAAAGCACTCCAACATCGGCACTCTGTGTTTTGCCGCAGGCTTCACCCTGATGATGGTGCTGGACGTGGCCCTGGGATAACAAAAGACACGCTTTTCAGCGTGTCTTTTGTTTTGCAAAAATATGCCCCCTCATCCCGGGTCGTAGGTGGCAAGTGCGTCGCTGAGCTGCAGGACCCAATCGGGGTAGGATTGTCCCACCCTGGGGCTGACCAGGCCCATCAACTCCACTTTTCCCTCCCGATAAGTCCCCTGGCAGGTAAATTGGTACTTCAGGTCCTCATACAGGACTACCAGCTCCACCTCCAGCCGCAGAAACATATCGTCCAGCCGGGTCTGCCAAAAGTTGGCTTCCGCCTTCCAGATGGTAACCCCCTGGGCCTGCAGCGCCTCCAGGGCCGCGCTCATCCCCTCCGAATTGCCAATGGAAGCTTGGATGGCTTCCGCATCCCCCGTCTGAATAGCCCTGGCCGCCCTCTGGGCACACAGGTAGGCGGGAATACACCGCCAGGCAAAGCCGTCCCCGCCCACCAGGCCATTGACGGTGGGAATGAGCAGGGCCAGCAGCAGGCAGAGCGCCGCCGCAGCGGCCACCATTTTTTTCGCAAAGGCTCTGGTCTTTTGGGTGATCTGACGCTGGGAATAGTCGATGAGCTCCTTCACTGCCGTATCTTCTTCTGCCGCCTGCTCTCCCGAAATGAGCTCCACCACGGTGACCCCCAGAGCCGCCGCCAGCGGCTCCAGCAAGGAGAGGTCCGGGGCGCACAGACCGCGCTCCCACTTGGAGACCGCCCGGTCCGTGATGTGCAGCTGGTCTGCCAGTTCCTTCTGCGTCATCCCCTTTTCTTTCCGAAGTTTCTTGATCAAGGCCCCGGTCTTTCCATTATCCATCTGCTCCCCGCCTCCTTGCTCAAAAGTATACCATAGGCGGAGAAAAAAGCACCAAACCGCAGGTTGAGTTTTGCAAAACAGGGCCCTATTTCCAAAAATATGCCCCGACGGATAAAAAAATCGGAGCAAGCGGCAAATCGCTTGCTCCGATGTGGTGCGCCTGAAGGGACTCGAACCCGCACGCATCGCTGCACGAGAACCTAAATCTCGCATGTCTACCAATTCCATCACAGGCGCATATAAATTTTCTCGATTTCTCCTTGCGGATGGCACCCAGGGCAGGGACTCTTTGTTACCATTTATACAAACAAAAAATCACCTTGTTTGCCATAGAACCAAATCAATCTTCTTCACATCTGTAATATCTACATTAGGAAAATTAGCATCAAATACCGCAATCTTGAATTGGGCTTCGGGAGACTGATACCAATCACAGATTTTTTGATAAGTGTCAAGAACTCTCTGAAAACGAGATTTACAAGAATAATAGGGGGCCTTCAAACCCAGATTGGAAAGCACATACTTATCCCACACCGGCATCTCCGGACGGACTGTTGCCAGCAGCTTGCTGGAAAAAGAGGCATGAATACAGCCTGTCTCTTGAAACAAATAAGTCAGAACTTGCGCATATGTAAGTGCATTGTCAAACTTATGCTCCTCCAAATAGCGATAGAAACAACAATAAAATCTTTCAGAGCGTTGGCGCATTCTATAATACCCATTAAATAGGCGCTGAAATTCCCGATCTTTAGATACATCCGTTTGATATAGGAAAGTCATAATAGAACAATACTTCTGAAGTCCTATCCCTATCTTCTCTATAGATGTATCCACAACGGTCCACCTTTCACTGAGGTGACAGAACCTAAATCTCGCATGTCTACCAATTCCATCACAGGCGCATATCTTGTTTTCCGCTCTCCCGGTTGAGAAAGCGTTTTTATTTTACACAGCTTTGGGTCAAATGTCAACGCCGCGGGCCAAAGGAAGGTCCCCGGGGAGCCGGAACAGCTCCCCGGGGACCGGTATTTCTTACTCGCTGTGGCAGCCGGAGCAGTGGGACTGGTGCCCACAGGCGCAGCCGCCTTCGCCGCCGTGACAGCATCCGCCGTCAGGACAGCCGATGCACTTGACGCCCCGCTTCCGCGCCTGGATCACATACCGGGCAGCGGCGCCCAGAATGACCAGCAGCAGGGCAGCAACGATAAAATTGGCCATTTGGATTCTCCTTTCCCGTTTACACCGCGGCCTTGCCGTGGAGGGCATAGGCCTGGTCGATGTTTCGGCCCGCACGGCTCACCAGCACCACCAGGATGCCCACCATGACGGCGCAGGCAATGAGTCCGGGCACAAAGCCCACACCCAGGCTGCCGGTGGTGATGAGGGTACCAATCTGGTAGACCAGGAAGGCCACGGTATAGCCGGTCCCCAGCTGCAGGCAGATGCCTCCCAGCAGCCACTTCTTGTCCTTGATCTCGGAGTTCATGGCGCCGATGGCCGCAAAGCAGGGGGGCGTATAGAGGTTAAACATGAGGTAGGCCAGGGCAGCCACCTTGGTGATGGCAATGATGCCGGCGATCTCAGCGCCGGTACCCTCGATCATGGCCAGCTCGTCGGTGTCGATGAAGTTCTGCAGGCCCACAAAGCACACGGCCAGGGTGCCCACCACGTTCTCCTTGGCGATGAAGCCGGTGACGGCAGCGGCGGCCAGCTGCCAGCTGAG
>USCO01000053.1 GCA_900553135.1 uncultured Eubacteriales bacterium
GTCTCCTGGGCGGTGTCCTGCCGCCAGAAAAATCCCAGGCGGCTCATGCCCGTGTCCAGCTTGACATGGATGGTCAGCTTCTTGCCCGCTGCCTGGGCGGCCTGGGACAGGGCCTCTCCTGTCTCCAGATCCTCCACCGCCTGGGTCACATTGTACTCCAGCAGCATGGGGGTCAGCTCCAGCGGGGTCTTGCCCAGGCACAGGATAGGTAGGGTGATCCCACCCCGGCGCAGCTGGGCCGCTTCGTCCACGCAGGCTACCGCCAGCATATCCGCCCCCAGCTCCTGCAGCTTTTTGGCTACAGGCAGGGCTCCGTGGCCGTAGGCGTCCGCCTTGCACAGGCCCAGGAACCGGCATTCCTGGGGGGCCAGCGCCCGCAGGGCACGGTAATTGTGTTCCAGGGCGGCAAGGTCGATCTCCGCCCAGGTCCTCATCTTTGTGGTATCCATGAAACTCCCTCTTCTCTGTCTATTCGCGGCTCAGCTGGGTGATCTCACACCGGACCACCCGCATACCATCCGCGCTGATCTCCCCCCGCACCAGATCGTGGCTCTCTGCGTCAAACCACAGGGTCACCTCCCGCCCGGTGCCGGGATTTTTTGTAGGGTCGGCACAGCGCACCCGCAGAAGGCTCCCATCCTCCTCCAGGGTACACTCGGCCATGTAATCCGACCTGGCCGCTTCCAACAGCACAGGCAGCGCCTGGGCCGGGGACAGCCCCTCCTCGTCCAGAGGCCCTGTCTCCATGCTCATGCCCTCGTATTCCAGCGCGCCACCCTCTTCCGTGATCCGGGCGGTGATGCCCGCGGCCTCCTCCGGCTGAAGGATGTTCACAGTGGTCTCCTCCCCTTCCACGGCGGCGGAGACGGTAAAGTCATAGACCCGCTGGCCGTAGTCGGCGGTGAGCTGTGCCTGGCAGTCGCAGCGGTCCATGGCCAGATACTCCCCCCGGATGGTGAGCGCCAGTTCCTCTCCCTCGCTTCCCCCCTGACTGCCGCAGGCACTGAGGAGGAACAAGAGTATCATTGGTGGAAAAAGCAGACGCTTTTTCACAAAAAACCTCCTGTTATATTGTTTCCAGGCTGTCCCGCAGCAGGGCGGGCAGTTGGTCCACCAGGTCGGCCGGGGTCATGCCGTACTCGCCCAGCTCCCGGGCGGCCCGGTCTCCCGCCGCTCCGTGGAACCACACAGCCTGGGCCACCCGCTCCAGGTCGTCCCGGCAGGACTGAGCCAACTGTTTCTGCCCCAGGAAGGAGACCAGGATACCGGACAGCACATCCCCGCTGCCCCCCTTGGCCATGCCCGGGTTACCGCTGGTATTGAAGTAGGCCCGGCCGTCGGGTCCGGCGGTGATGGTGCGGTGCCCCTTCAGAACCAGGATACAGCGGTGGGCCCTGGCAAAGTCCCGGGCCAGCTCCAGCCGCTCCTCCAGGGGAAGGGGGCAGCCGGTGAGCCGGGCAAACTCCCCGTCGTGGGGAGTGAGCACGGTGAGGGCCTTCCGCCTGTCCAGAATATCTATATGCCCAACCAAGGCATTTATGCCGTCGGCGTCCAGCACCACGGGGATGTCCAGCTGTTCCAGCAAGGTGTGCACCAGATGCTCCGTCCCGGGGGCCCGGCCCAGACCGGGGCCGATGAGGGCCGCGTCACAGCCTTTGGCCTTTTCCAGGATGGTGTTCTCCTCCTCCGGCAAGGGGAAGGGCATGGCGGAGGAGCATTTCACCGCCACGATGGGATAGATCTCCCGGGGCACGCCCAAATGCACCAGTCCCGCCCCGCTGCGCACGGCGGCGGAGGCGGCAAGCACCGGCGCACCGGTATACCCCTCGCTCCCCGCCAGGAGGAACACTTTTCCGTAGTCCCCCTTGTGGCTGTTGGGCTTGCGCCGGGGCAGCAAGGGGTACTCCATGAGGAACAACGTGAACTCCTTCACCGCCCGGGGATGATAGAGCAGCTGGTGAGGAATTCCAATGTCCACCACCCGCAGTTCTCCCGTATACTCCGCCCCGTCCTCCAGATAGTGGCCCGGCTTGGCACAGGTGAAGGTCACCGTGACCCCCGCCCGCACCGCGGCCCCCAGCACCTTGCCGGTGTCGGCGTGGATGCCCGAGGGCAGGTCGCAGGAGACCACCCGGCTGTTGAAGCTGTCCTGCATCATCAGGGCGGCATGGCGGAAATCGCCCTCCAGAGGGCGGCACAGCCCCACGCCAAACAGGGCGTCCACCTTGCAGTCGCACAGGTGAAGCCACAGCATCTGCTCCTGGTCCTGTGGGTCAAAGGGCTCCAGTTCTCCCCCGGCGGCCTTCAGCTTCTCCTCCATGGCCCGCTGGTCGGGGGTCATTTTCGCCCGGTCCCCCACCAGGAAGGCCCGCACCCGCAGACCCATGTCCTTCAGCAGCCGGGCGGCGGCCACACCGTCGCCCCCGTTGTTTCCCGGGCCGCACAGTACCCCCACCCAAGGGGTGCTGTCGTGGTTTTTCTCCTCAGCAAGAGCCTCCAGACGGCGGAACTGCTCCTCCGGGGTCTTCGCCTTGCTCAGCACTGCAATAGAATGGGACCCGCCGATGATTTCAGGGAAATAACCCTCTTTTGCAGGGTGCAGCAGCTCCCACACCACGTCGGCCACCCCTTGTGCGGCGTGTTCCATGAGCTCCAGAGAGGGGACACCCATCTCCTCAATGGCCCTTCGGTCCATTTCTTTCATCTGGGCGGCCGTGGCCACGAACTCCATATGCCTCAGCTCCTTTTCCCGCCGATGGACGTTTTTACCCGTATTGTAGCACACTTCCTCCTGAAAAAAAAGAAGCGCCCCAAGGCGCTTCTTAAAAAATCAGAAAAAGGCGTCCTGCTGCTCCCGGCAGAACCAGAGGAAATAGGTGATGGCCAGCAGGTCGGCGCAGCCCCCGGGAGACAAGTTCTGGGCAATGAAAGCCTGGTCCAGCTGTTCCAGCTCCTCCGTGGAAGGGCCACCTTTCTTTCGGCACAGGTTTTCCGCCTGCTCTCTGGCCCACCGGCTGCCCTCCTCTCCGCCCCGGGAGAGCAGGTTGGTGTCGGTCACCTGGGCCATGAGGGCGCACAGGGTGCGGGCTCCCGCCTGCTCCAGGGTGGCGCCCTTTGCCATTTCCCTCTCCAGAGTGGGCAGGCTAATTTTCAGCACTGAGGGCAGGCCGTCGGCCACCTCTCCCCGGATACCCCGCAGGCCGTACTGGAGATAGAACCGGCGGCCCGCCGTGTCCGCGCCCCCCTGTTCCATGGCGGCAAAGTCGGCCTGGACCGCAGCGCGGGCCATGTCACCGCAGGTCTCCAGCAGGGCCTGGGCATCCCCACAGGGTCCCTCCGGCTTCCACAGCCGCCCGGCGGCGGCGCACAAGGTACCGAGAGAGAACACCGCTCCCTTGTGGGTGTTGATGCCCCCCGTGGCCTGGAACATGGCCCGCTCCCCCGCCATGCCAGCCTGGCGCAGGCGGCGGAAGGTCTCCTCCGGGGGCAGATTGGCAGTCTCCTGGCCCAGGGTCACGGCCTCCTCAAAATAGGGGGCCAGGGCGGCGGTGCTGTCCAGGAAGGTGAACAGATCCATATCCCGGTGGCTGCCGTTGTTGGCCCGGTCCACCAGGCCGGGCTTGGGGGTGGTACACACCTCATAGAGGAGGGCCCTGGCAGCCTGAGCACCCAGACGGGCGGCATCGTGAGGCTTAAAATAGCCCTTCAAAATTTTCTCGGTGGCGCTGCGCAGCTCCTCCAGGGAGTGCAGACGCCGGGAGGCGCAGCCCTTTCCCTCCTTGCCGCACACCAGACAGCGGCGGGGCGGCAGGCCCAGGTCCTCCCGGTCCCACTTGCCCCGCTGGGGGTCCAGCACATCCAGATCCCACAGGCGGCCCAGGGGGTGGCCGTCCTCCAGGGCGGCGCACACCTCTTTCACCCGGCGGCCCTCGCCCTGTACGGCCCAAAGGGCCTCACAGCCGGTGACCTCATCCACCTGGTGATGCTGAACGACACGGATGCCCGCCCCGGCCAGGGCGTCCTCCAGGGCCTCCAGCCCAGTGCGGAAGGCCCGGCGCAGTACGGGGCCGTTTTTCACCGGTCCGGCGATATTCAGACAGAAGGAGATGACCGGCAGACCCAATTCCTCCATGATGGCCTGCTGGGCCATCGCCCGGGCCTCCCGGGCCTGGAGCATCTCCAGCAGCGTCACTTCCCGTTCCATGGCGTTCCTCCTTCAATAGTGGGTCACGTCCCCCGCCCGGCGGATGGTCTCGGCCACCGCCTGGCCCTGGGTGGACTGAAAAAAGTCCCAGGTGGTCTGGGGCACCATGGCCCGCATCTCCTCCATACGGCCATCCCGGATGGCCCGGCGCACGGCGCTGGCGCTCACCGTCTGGCCCTCCTCCGCCCGGCGGGGGATCTCCACAAAGCGGATGCCCCGCTCCGGCAGCAGCTGGGCCATGACCTGGTTATAGATCCCCGTCACCTGGCTGAAGGGCTCCTCCCCGGCATACCGGGCGGTGACTCCCAGGGACTGGGCGATGGAGAGGAACAGCTCCAGGTCCAGCCGGGCGTGGCTGCGGATCACCGTCTCCTCATCCCGCAGAAAGTAGCTGGGGAAGGTGGCCGCACTGATGAGGTAGGGCCCCGTCTGGTGACAGACCACATTCTTGAGGTGGGCCACCCCGGCGGTGACCATCTGCCACCGGGCGGCAAAGGGCACCAGGCTTCCCTCCTCGCTGAGGACAAAGAGGTGGACGGTGTCGTTCTCCGCCGCCGCCCGCTCCACCAGGTACTGATGGCCCAGGGTGAAGGGGTTGGCGTTCATGACGATGGCGGCGGCGCTGCCCGGCCGCCGGGTCTCCTCCAGCTTTTTACAGAAGGTGGCAAACCCATTGCGCCGGTTTTCCAGGAAAGAGAGGGTGCCCTCCACTTGGGCGATCTCGTAAAAACCCAAATCCCGGAAAAACTTGGCACTGCGGGTCTTGGTGTAGACAAACAGGTGGGTCATCCCCCGCTCCATCTGGCGCTCCATGAGGTGGGAGACCACCTGATTCAGCAGCCCCTCCCCCTGGTGCTCCCGGGCCACGGCAAAGCAGCGCAGGGTATTGCCGAAGGTGCTGCCCGTGGCCGCCAGGTTATAGTCCTCGTCCAGCAGGCCGCAGGTGTAGTCCAGGTTGGCGTCCAGGGAGATGCCCTCCCCTTCCAGCAGGGCGCGCAGCTGTTCCATGCCCCGGCGGTCGTCGGGGCGGATCTCCGTCAAGGTATAGGCCATGGGGGTACCTCCTGTTCTTTCATCAAAAAAGGGGCCGCCGCAGGTGCGGCGGCCCCGGTCATTATATCATAGAGAGGGTCTGGTTGTCACGAAATCAGTCCTGGTCGGGATCGTAGGGCTTAATTTTGCGCACCACGTCCAGGATGGTGCCGTCCCGGGCCTCCAGCACGGCCACCACCTTGTCCTCCCACTGAAGGTCGTCGGGGCGGCCCACCAGGGAGTAGGCCTTCTCCTTGAGCTCCTCAATGGAGACATGGGGGATGCCCGCCTTGTCCAGGCACTCCATGAGGTCGGGACGCAGGGGGTTGACGGCGATGCCGTAGTCGGTGACCAGCACGTCCACGCAGTCGCCGGGGGTGGTGACGGTGACCACGTGCTCACACACGGTGGCCATACGGCCCCGGATGAGGGGGGTGACGATGATGCAGCACTTGCTGCCGGCGGCGGCGTCGGGATGTCCGCCGGGGGCGCCGCGGAGCACGCCGTCAGAGCCGGTGAGCACGTTGACGTTGAAGCCGGTGTCGATCTCCAGGGCGGCCAGCACCACAAAGTCCAGCTTGTTGACAAAGGCGCCCTTGTTGGCGGGGTTGGCGTACTGGCTGGCGCTCATCTCAAAGTGGCCGGGGGTCTGGTTAATGGAGTTCACCGCGTCCAGGTCGAAGTCCTGCACGTCGATGACCTTGCCCACCTTTCCCTTTTTCAGCAGCTCCACCATGGGGCCGCAGATGCCGCCGATGGACCAGCCCATCTTGATGTTCCGCTCGTCCATGTACTGCTCCAGGAACAGGTTGGCCGCCAGAGAGGGGCCGCCCACGCCGGTCTGGAAGGAGAAGCCCTCCTTGAAGTACGGGGTGGAGGCGATGACCTTGGCCACGTTTTCAGCCATCATCAGATCCCGGGGGTTCTGGGAAATGCGGGCAGCAGCGGAGGCGATCTTCTTGGGATTGCCGATGGAATCCACCACCACCACGGCATCCACGTCAATGGCCTCCACGGAGGCGGGCATGTTGGGGAAGTCCACCAGGCAGTCGGTGACCACCACCACGTGGTCGGCGTACTTGGCGTCGGTCATGGCGTAGCCCATGGAGCCGCAGTTGCTCTTGCCGCCGATGCCCCGGCAGTTGCCCATGCAGTCGCTGGTGGGGGCGGCGATGAAGGCGATGTCGATGTGGACCTCGCCCCCCTCGATGGCGCGGGGGCGGCCGCCGTGGCTGCGGATGATGGCGGGGGTCTTCAGCTTGCCGGCGGAGACCACCTCACCCATGCGGCCCCGGATGCCGGAGGTCTGGATGCCGATGACCTTGCCTTCCTCGATGTAGTCGGCAATGGGGTCATGGGCGGAGCCCAGGCTGGTGGCGGCGATGGTCAGGTCCTTCAGTCCCATTTTCTCGATGGCGGCCTCCATAACCTGGTTGACCACGTAGTCGCCGTCCCGCAGGTGGTGGTGGAAGGAGAAGGTCATGCCGTCCTTGGCGCCGCACTGCTTCAGGGCGTCCACCAGGCTGTCCACGATCTTGCTCTCCACCGGCTTCTCGCACCGACGGGTACGGGGGGCGGCCTTTTGCAGATACTTGCCGTCCATGTAATTCTTGCCCTGATACACCTGGCGGCCATTGACCAGCAGGGAATCGGGGATCTCTCTACCTACCGCGTTTTTCATACCAAATCCCCCTCATACATGCCGCAGGCCCGGGCCAGACGCAGGGTGCGCTCCGCGCCGGGAATAAAGGCGATATCGATCATTTTGCCGTCCACGGTGAACACGCCCACTCCGGCGGCGGACTGCTCCCGGTAAGCCCGAAGGATCTTCTCGGCCTGGATGACCTCCTTCTGGGTGGGAGCGAAGACCTGGTGGACAAAGCGGATCTGCTTGGGGTTGATGAGGCTCTTGCCGTCAAAGCCCATGGCCTTGTTCTGCAGCACCTCGGCCTCAAAGCCCTCCTGGTCGTCCAGGTCGGTGAACACGGTGTCAAAGCACTGGATGCCGGCGGCACGGGCGGCCAGCAGCATCTGGCCCCGGGCAAAGAGCATGTCCACGCCGTCGCGCTGGGGCGTGGTCTGCATGCACTTGCGGAAGTCGCCGCCGGAGATGGCCACGCCGAACATACGCTCGGAGGCGGCGCAGATCTCATAGGCGTTGAGGATGCCCTTGGGGCTCTCCAGGGCGGCCATGAGCAGAGTGCGGCCCTTCTCCACGCCGAACTCCTCCTCAGCGGCCTCCACGGCGGCCTCCACGGTCTTGACATCCTGGGCGCTCTCACACTTGGCGATGCGGATGCCGTCGGCCCCGCCAGCCACGCACACCCGGATATCCTCCTGCCAGTGGGGGGTGTCCAGGCCGTTGATGCGCACGATGACCTCGGTGTCACCGTAGTCGATGGTCTTCAGGGCGTGGTACAGGGAAAAGCGGGCGGCGTCCTTCTGGTTCTCCGCCACGGCGTCCTCCAGATCCAGCATAATGGAATCACAGCCGTAGATATAGGCGTCCTTGATGAGGCCCGGCTTCTGGGCGTTCATAAACATCATGGTGCGGCGCAGGCGGAACCGCTCCGGTCTGGGACGAGGGATCATCGCACCACACCTCCCCAGGGAATATTGGCCGCGGACTGGCCGCAGCTGCGGTAGACGGCACACTCCACCCGGGCCTTCAGGGTGCAGTCCAGGGCCCCCTTATCCACCACATTCACCCGGGCGCTGGTCACCTCCAGGCGCTCCAGGGTCTCCAGCACAGTGGCCTTGATCTGGCGGCCATACTGATTCATCACGCTGCTGGACAGGGTCAGCTCCACCCGGCCGTCGCCGGGCTCCACGGTGACCTGGGCATCGCTGGACTCCAGAGTGCCGGCCATAGCAGGCTTCAGGATCTCCATATCCGTTCCTCCTTTAAAGCTTTTTCCGATTTTTCACCGGTTTTCTTTCTATTCATAAGGTATCACGCCTAAATATATAGGTCAAATACAATTCTTTTTATGTCTTCCATAAGTTTTATATTATGTTTTTCTTGACGGTGGTTCTCTCCCACGGTATCATGGAGATAAGAAGAAAAACGGGGGATTGGTATGAATCTGAAACAGGCCCTTTATATCCAAACCATTGCCCAGGAGGGCGGTGTTACGGCGGCGGCCAAGAAGCTGTACATCAGCCAGCCTTCTCTGAGCCAGATGCTGCGGCAGATCGAGTCGGAGCTGGGGGTCCCCCTCTTTGAGCGGGGTTCCCTTCCCCTGCGCCCCACCTACGCCGGGGAGCGCTACCTCCACGCCGCCCAGGTGATCCTCAGCGCCAACGAGGCTCTGGAAAACGAGCTGCGGGAGATCCGCCAGGAAAACGGGGGCCGCCTGCGTCTGGGTATCAGCATGCAGCGCTCCGCCCACCTGCTGCCCCGGGTGCTGCCCGGCTTCTCCAAGGCCTATCCCAACGTGCGCCTGGAACTGCGGGAAGGGGGCAGCGCCCTGCTGGAGCGGCTGGTGCTGGAGGGACAGGTGGATCTGGCCCTGGCCACCACTGAATCCTCCGCGCCCGGCATTTCCTATGAGCTCATCCAGCGGGAGACCATCGGCATTCTGGCCGGGGCGGACAGTCCCCTGGCCCGCCGTCTCCCGCCCGGCACACCCATTCAGCTGGAACAGGCGGCGGACTGTTCCTTCGTCTCCCTGAAACAGGGCCACAACATCCGGGTCATTCAGGACCGGCTCTTCCAGGCCCAGGGTTTGCAGCCCTCCATCTTTTTGGAGACCGACAGCATGGAGGCCGCCCGGCAGATGACCGTGCAGTGCGGATGCTGTATGCTCTGCTCTGACAGCTACCCCATGGGGACCCGAAGCGCCTTCTACCCCTTAGAAGGCTACGAAAACCACCGCCACTTCTACGCCTGCAGCCGCACGGACCACCCCCTCCCCCGCTATGTCGCCGACTTTATTCATATGGTGCGGGAGAGCATGCTACAGCATTAAAAAACCGCCTGTCCCATTCAGGGACAGGCGGTTTATTTTGTTCAGAAACAGGAATTACTCCTGGACCTCGTGCAGACGCTTGACCGCAGCAGACTCAGAGACGCTCTTCACAGGGGCCTCGTTGGTGTACTTGGTCACAGCGGCGGTGCTCTTCTTCACGGGGGTGATGGTGCCGGCGCCGGCCACGCAGCCGCCGGGGCAGCCCATGCCCTCCAGCAGATAGCCGTTATACTTGCCGGTCTTGGCCATCATCAGCATCTTGCGGCACTCCCGCAGGCCGTCGGCGTGCTCCACCAGCACCTCGCGATCGGGATCGATCTCCTTGATGGCTTCCTTCACGGCGGCGGCCACACCGCCGGTCACCGCGAAGCCACGGCCGGCAGCGGTACCGGTGCTGAACTCCTCGTCGGGGTTCACAGGCATCTCGGCGGGGTTGATGCCCTTGGCGTCAAACACACCCTGCATCTCCTCAAAGGTGAGGACGAAGTCCACATCGCTGCGGATGGTGCGGCGGGAGGCCTCCAGCTTCTTGGCGGCGCAGGGGCCAATGAACACGATGCGGGCATCGGGGTGGTCCTTCTTGTACAGGCGGGCGGTGAGGACCATGGGGGTCAGGGCCATGGAGATATAAGGAGCAAACTGGGGGAAGAACTTCTTGGCCATGACACTCCAGGCAGGACAGCAGGAGGTGGCCATGAAGGGCTGCTCGGCGGGGACCTTCTTCAGGAAGTCCTCAGCCTCCTCAGCGGTACACATATCGGCGCCCACGGCAACCTCAATGACCTTGTCGAAGCCCACACGGCGCATGGCCTCCCGCAGCTGGGAGGAAGTGACCTTCTCGCCGAACTGGCTGACAAAGGCGGGAGCCACGGCGGCGACCACCTTGTCTCCCCGCTTGATGGCCTGGATCATCTGGAAGATCTGGCTCTTGTCGGAGATGGCGCCGAAGGGGCAGTTCACCAGACACATGCCGCAGGAGACGCACTTGTCATAGTCGATCTTGGCCCGGCCCAGCTCGTCGGAGCCGATGGCGTCCATGCCGCAGGCCTCAGCACAGGGACGCTCCACCTTCAGGATGGCGCCGTAGGGGCACTGGTCGGCACACTTGCCGCACTTGATGCACTTCTCCTGATCGATGAAGCTCCTGCCCTGGACCAGAGAGATGGCGTCCTTGGGGCAGACCTCCATACAGGGGTGGGCCAGACAGCCCTGGCACATATTGGTCACCTTCACCTGCTTGGGGGGACAGGCGTTGCAGGCGAAGTTGATGATGTTGATCAGGGGGGGCTCATAGTACTTATCTGCAATGGCGCTCTCCTCGATGTTGGCGCCGGTAGGGGCGTACTCATCCACGTCCCGCAGAGGCAGGCCGATGGCCAGGCGCAGGCGCTCGCTGATGATGGCGCGCTCCAGGAAAATGTTCTGGCGGTGGCGGGCCACCTCGCCGGGAATGATCTTGAAGGGCAGGTGCTCAATGGCCTGGGCGTAATCCCCGCCCTCAAAGGCCAGACGGGCGACCTCGGTAAATACCTGACGGCGCACGTCATTGATATAGGTATGGACTCCCCGCATATGCTCTTCCTCCTTACTGTATTTGCAAGAAATCTTTCAGTTCAAACAGCACTATGTTACCATACTCTCCCTTATTTTACAACAGAACTTCCGCCGAGACAATCATAATTTTTCGGGGAGAGATATGACATTTTTGCCAAGAGCCATGAAGCAAGTTATGCGTCAGCAGAAAAATCCACGCTTTTCCTTTCCGATAACCCTGTGGTATAATAGGATATATCCATCAGACCTGCCGCGCTGGGCCCTCAGCCTCAGCGCGGCCAACAGAAAAGGAGGATTCCCTTATGATGATTTCTACCAAGGGCCGCTATGCCCTTCGCGTCATGCTGGATCTGGCCCAGCACGACGGGGGCTATGTCCCCCTGAAGGATATCGCACAGCGGCAGGGTATCTCAGAAAAATATCTGGAAAGCATTGTCAGCCTGCTCACCCGGGGAGGCTATCTCACCGGCGTGCGGGGAAAGGGCGGCGGCTACCGCCTCACCCGTCCCCCGGAGGAATACACCGTAGGGGGCATCCTGCGGCTGACCGAGGGCGGGCTCACCCCCGTGAACTGCCACCAGCTGGGCGAGGGAGGCTGCCCCAACCAGGCCAGCTGCCCCACCCTTCCCCTGTGGCAGAAGCTGGACCAGGTGGTCAGCGGCTATTTGGACAGCGTCACCCTGGCCGGACTGCTGGCCTCCCCGCCCATGGTTTAACAAATCTCCTGTCTGGTTTTACGTTGATTTCACAAAGAACCGGTTGAGCACTTTACACTCCCTCCATACAATAAGCCTCGGCCATTGCGCCATAATATCTTTGGAGGGAAGAATATGAAAAAATGGATTGCTACCGCCCTGACGCTGGCTCTGACTGCCGCCACGCTCAGTGGCTGCGCCGGCGGCAACGCCGCTGACAGCGCCCAGTCCGGTGCGAATGCTGATAACATGAATGCCCAGACCGAGACCAAGGTTCCCAAGTATGTGTTCCTGTTCATCGGCGACGGCATGAGCTATCCCCAGATCCAGTCCACGTCCGACTTTCTGGGCGCTCTGAACGACGAGGATTACTGGCAGGCTGAGCCCAGCCTGGATGACAACCAGGGTGCTACCCTGGACGGCCCCGAGTATCTGAACTTTATGAATTTCCCCGCCGCGGGCTCCGCTGTGACTTATGACTCCAACAGCTTCTGCCCCGACTCGGCCTCCACCGCCACCTCCATCTCCACCGGTCACAAGACCTACTCCGGCACCATCAACATGGACGAGACGGGCACCACCGCCTATGAGACCATTGCCGAGCAGCTGAAGGACCAGAAGGATTGGGAGATCGGCGTCATCTCTTCCGTTAACATCAACCACGCCACCCCCGCCGCCTTCTACGCCCACCAGGCCAGCCGCAGCAACTACTACGAGATCGGCCAGGAGCTGGTCTCCTCCGACTTTGACTACTTTGCCGGCGGCGCCTTCCTGGACCCCACCGGTGAGAACGAGGACCAGACCAGCCTCTACGACCTGGCCAAAGAGGCCGGTTACACCGTGGCCATGACCCAGGCTGAGGCCGAGGCCGTGAACGCTGAAACCGAGAAGGCCCTCATCATCTCCGAGCAGCTGGCCGACGGCGACGCCATGCCCTACGAGCTGGACCGCACCGAGGACACCTGGTCCCTGGCCGACTATGTGGAGAAGGGCATCGAGGTCCTGGACAACGACAACGGCTTCTTCATGATGTGTGAGGGCGGCAAGATCGACTGGGCCTGCCACGCCAACGACGCCGCTTCCGCCATCCACGACACGGAGGCTCTGGCCGACGCCGTGCAGGTGGCCATGGACTTTGCCAAGGACCACGCGGACGAGACCCTGATCCTGGTCACCGGCGACCACGAGACCGGCGGTCTCACCATCGGCTTTGCCGGCACCGATTACGACACCTATCTGAACCTGCTGGAGAACCAGAAGATCTCCTACGCCAAGTTTGACAGCGACTATGTGGCCTCCTACAAGGAGAACAAGACCTCCTTTGAGGACGTCATGGCCGACATCACCGAACTCTTCGGCCTGAAGACCGAGGGCGAGGAGGGCGACAAGCTGGTCCTCACCGACTACGAGCTCAGCCAGCTGAAGGCTGCCTACGAAAAGAGCATCAACGGCACCGCCGCCAGCCAG
>USCO01000054.1 GCA_900553135.1 uncultured Eubacteriales bacterium
GCCTTCCACAAGCTTACCGGCGGCGTGACGGGCTACACCATCAAGAAGAACCAGCAGACCATCTCCCTGTCCGACATCAAGCCCTACGACGTGGTCACCTACGACGCCATGGCCAACACCCTCATCGTCTCCGACCTGCGTCTCACCTGCACCTATGAGGATGCCGCTCCCAATTCCAAGGCGCCTCAGACCATCACCGTCCTGGGCCACACCTTCCCCGTTCTGGAGAGCGCCTGGAACGACACCGCCAAGTTCTCCCTGGGCCAGCAGGTCACCCTGCTGCTCACCGCCGACGGCAAGGTGGCCGGTATGGCCCAGGCCAGCGGCCAGACCCAATCCAACGCCTACGGCATGGCAACCAGTGAAACCGAGGTGCTGATGTTCCTGCCCAACGGCGGCACCCTCAAGCTGACCGGTAAGGCCTCTGGCAGCGGCACGACCCAGATTGCCGGGCAGGTGGTGGCCATCTCCGGCTCCTCCAACCGCCTGTATCTCTCCCGCTTCAATTCCAAGCAGGCGTCCGGCACCTTCGATCCCGCAAAGATGACCGTTGGCACCGCCCCTGTCTCCCCCGGCGTCAAGATTTTTGAGCGCGTGGGCGACAGCGAGCAGGTGGAGATCTCCATCAACAGTCTGAAGGGAATGACCATCCCTGAAAACAAGATCTTTGCCAGCCACACCAACAGCTCCGGTACCGTGGACATCATCGTTCTTCAGGAAGTCACCGGCGATGCCTACACTTACGGCAAGCTGAAGGAGTCCTGGGAAAATGAAAACGGACCGGATAAGGGGAACCGCAGCGTAACGGTGGAAAACGGAACCGGCGGTCTGTCCTCTTTGCTGACCGGCCTTTCCTTCAAGGACGGAAGCTTTGGCGGCGTGGTAAAGAGCACCATCCGCACCCCCATTGGAACGGGCTCTTATCAGCCTGACAAGGCCAGTTCCATCATCACCCTCACCGAGATCAAGAACGTGCGGCCCTCCGACTTCTTCCAGACCGAGACGGGCACCTACATCACCGTTCAGGGCAAGACCTATCAGGTCTCCGACAAGGTGGAGTGCTACAAGAGCGCTTCCAAGACCTGGTTCACCCAGGAGAGCGGCCAGGCCCGGCTCAACGCCTGCAAGGCCTTTTCCTCCGATCTCACCATCTACGTCGATCCCATCGGCTCCAAGGTCCGTGTGGTGTCGGCCAACTAACCTGTTCCCTCTCGCAAGTGGGGCGCGGCGTAAGCCGCGTCCCACTTGCCTTTTTTCTCCGCTCTTGTCATAATAGACGACGAGGTGAATCTGATGAGCTTATTCTGCTGTCCCATCTGCGCTGCCCCTCTCACCCGGGAGGAGCGCGCTTATACCTGTCCCGGCGGCCACAGCTTCGATCTGGCCGCTGCGGGCTATACCCATCTGCTGCCTGCCAACCGCAAGCACTCCAAAAACCCCGGCGATGACAAGTCCATGGTGGCCGCCCGCTCCGCCTTTCTGGACAAGGGGTACTACGCCCCCCTGCTGGACTGTCTCAGCGGCCTCATTGCCGCTGACACCGCCGCCCTCCCCGCTCCTGTCCTGATGGACAGCGGCTGCGGCGAGGGGTACTACACCGCCGGGATCTTTCACGCCCTGGAGCAGGCGGGAAAAACCCCCCGGGCCGCCGGGGTGGACATCTCCAAGTTTGCCCTGAAGAAGGCGGCCAAGCGTCTGCCCCAGGGGGAGTTCGCCGTGGCCTCGGTGTACCGCCTGCCCATTCCCGACCACACCGCCCACGTGCTCACCAACGTATTCTCTCCCCTGTGTCCCGAAGAGTTTTTCCGGGTGCTGAAAAAAGACGGACTCTTTTACTACGTCGTTCCTTCGGCTCTCCATCTGTGGGAGATGAAGCAGGTCCTTTACGACGTTCCCTACGAAAACGCCGTGAAGCGGGAGGACTACCCCGGCTTTCGCTGGCTGCGGGCCGTTCCCCTGCGGTATACGGTCCACCTGGACTGCTCCCAGGACATTATGGCTCTGTTCGGCATGACCCCCTACGCCTGGAAGACCCCCAAGGCGGGGGTGGCGCGGCTGGCCGAGCTGGAGCAGCTGGACACCCAGATCGGCTTTGACGTACACGTGTACCAAAAACTTTAAAGATTCTTTATGGTTTCTTTTGGGGGATTCAACCTTTGGGCGGTATACTGCCCCTGTCAACGGGAGGTAGGCCCCGCTCTCCTTCCGCATCCAACACGAAATCCACCCGAAAGAAAGGGGAACGCATATGTCAGAAGTGATCTTACAAACCCAGGAGCTGACCCGGCGCTACGGCCGCACCGTAGCCCTGGACCGGGCCACCCTCTCTGTGGAGAAGGGCCAGATCTTCGGCCTGGTGGGCCGCAACGGCGCAGGCAAAACCACCCTCATCCGCCTGATCTCCGGTCAGAGCATGCCCTCCTCCGGCCAGATCAGTCTGTTTGGCGAGACCACGGACGCCGGTCTGAACCGGGCCCGCAGCCGCACCGGGGCCATGGTGGAGATCCCCTCCTTCTACCCCTACCTCACCGCCCGGCAGAATCTGGAGTACTACCGCATCCAGCGGGGCATCCCGGGCAAGAACTGCGTGGAGGAGGCCCTGGAGCTGGTAAATCTGGCCGACACGGGAAAGAAGAAATTCAAGACCTTCTCCCTGGGTATGAAGCAGCGCCTGGGGTTGGCTCTGGCTCTCATGAACCAGCCGGAGTTTCTGCTGCTGGACGAGCCCATCAACGGCCTGGACCCCGAGGGCATCGTGGAGTTCCGGGAGCTGCTCCTGCGCCTGAACCGGGAGCGGCAGACCACCATTCTCATCTCCAGCCACATTCTCTCGGAGCTGTCCGCCCTGGCCACCCACTACGCCTTTATTGAAAAGGGCCATGTGCTGGAGTCCATCTCCGAGGCCGATCTCCGGGAAAAGTGCCGGGAGTGCCTGGAGCTCACCGTGGACGACGCTCCCCGGGCCGCCCGGGTACTGGAGGAACAGCTGGGTACCCGGGACTACGAGGTCCTGCCCGGCAACCATCTGCGCCTGTACGCCTTCCTGGACGATCCCCAGACCGTCAACCGCACCCTTCTGGAGCAGGGCGTGGGGCTCATCTCCGCCCAGCAAAAGGACAGCAACCTGGAGGACTACTTCCTCAATCTGATTGGAGGTCGTCACCATGGTTAATTCCATTCGCGCGGAACTCTACAAGCTGACCCACCGGGCCTACTTCTACGGATTCAACCTGTGCTGCGCCGCCTTCGCCCTGCTGGTGGTGGGCTGTCTGTGCTACATCAAGTTTGCCGCCGCTCCCAGCGCGGAGCTGGTCAACTTCCCCTTTGCCCTCACCCCCCTGTACCTGGGCATGCCCATCGGCCTGTGTCTGGTGATGCTGGGCGGCGATGCGGTCTTTTCCGAGCAGTATAAATACAACACCCTGAAAAATGAGGTGTCCTACGGTCTGTCCCGCACCCGAATCTACCTGTCCCGGCTGGTGGTCTCCCTGCTGCTCATGGCAGTGGTCTTTGTGGTGACCATGGGGGTCTATCTGCTGGCCTCCCTGGTCCTGCTGGGCATCCCCTCCGACGCGGTGGCCCTGGACTCCTTCGGCATGAACGCCGCCCAGTCGGTGCAGATGGTCATGGGAATGCTGGGCTTCTACGTGCTGGCCTCTCTTCCCCTGTGGCTGGGGGCTCTGGCCATCGCCATGGCCTGCCTGTTCCTCATCCGGGGTTCCAACCTGGCGGGTATGGGCTTTTTGGTGCTGATGGTGGGCGTGCCCGCCCTGCTGGACAAGCTGGGCTACTATGTCCACCCCATTTTCCGCCAGCTGTATCACCTGACGCTGAACTACTCCATGGACCTGGTGACTTCCAGCTCCACGGTGGGCTGGTCTTTGATCGGCCAGTGCTGGATCATTGGGCTGGCCTGGGCGGTCATCGCCACGACGGCGGGCCTGTTCTTCTTCTCCCGCCGGGAGATCAATTGAGAAGGGGCGTGTTTCCCGTGAAAAAAGGATACATTCTTGCCCTGTTCTCCCTGGCCGCGGTATTCTGTTTGACCGCGTTAAGGAGGCGGCGCTGAGATGGAAAACCTCGTCCGCGCCGAGCTCTACCGGGTACGCTGCCGCCCCTGGCCGGTGGTCCTCATGGCCGCCACCCTCCTCTTCGGGGTGGTGTCCATGCTCTTTGCCGAGGCGATCCGTCCCCCGGAGTGGGGCAACTGCGCCTCCATGTTTGAGGCCCTGAGCACCCTGCCCATCTTCGGCATGTTTTACGGCGTCTGGTGCGCTGAGATCACCAGCTCCCGGGTGAACAAGCTGGACATTTTGAAAAATGAGGCCGTCTTTGGCATCCCCCGGTGGCAGATGATCCTCTCCCGGCTCATGGCCGCCACCCTCATCGGCTGCGCCATGGTCCTGCTGCTGGTGGTCTCCTCGGTGCTGCTGGCCCTCCTCATCCTCCCCGGGAAGGAGGCCCTGCCCGTTCTCACCCTCCAGCTGGTGGCCGGCTTTCTGGCCGCCCTGCCTCTGTGGGTGGCCTCCGCCTCCCTGTATCTGTGTCTGAAGGTGGCTCTGGGCTCCGATCTCATGGCCATTTTTCTTCTGTTTCTCTACCACTTCATCCTCTGGCCCATCCTGGGAGCCTGGTCCCTCATAGATTCCAACGACTGGGTCATGGAGCTTCTGTGCCGCCTGCACCTGATGACTCCCTTCTGGGGCAAGGGTCTGGACATCACCGAGACCAATTTCGGCATCTCGGTGGCCGTGTCCAACCACTTTTCCATGCCCTCTCCCCTCTACTGCTGGGCTTTGGGCCTGGGCTGGATTGCTGCCACCGTAGCCGTTTCGGTGTGGTTCCTGCGGCGGCGGGAGCTGCGGTAATCTTACATTTTATCCGGGAGGTTTTCTTCCATGTGGATCGTCCTTCTTCTCTCTCTCATTGCCCTCTCGGCGGTACTGCTGCTCCGGTACCGCCGGGGCCGCGCTCTGCGCCAGGCCGCCCAGCAGCTGGCCCAGGCCCGGACCCAGCAGGGCAAGCGGCTGCGCCTGTCCTCCCCCGACCAGTCTCTGGAGGAACTGCTGGCCCAGATCAACGGCCTGCTGGAGGACCGGGAGCGGGAGACCCGCCAGCTGCGGGAGCGGGAGGAGAGCCTGCGGCGGCAGATCGCCAACGTATCCCACGATCTGCGCACTCCCCTCACCTCCATCCTGGGCTATCTCCAGCTGCTGGAGGACGCAGACCTGTCCCCGGAAAACCGCGCCCACTATCTGGAGGTAGTCACCAGCCGGGCCAAGGTGCTGCAGGACCTCATCGGCTCCTTTTACGACCTGTCCCGCATCGAGGGAGGCGAGTTCCCTCTGGAGGTCTCTCCCATCGACCTGCGCCGCTGTCTGGAGCCCCTGCTGGCCGGGTTTTACGAGGACTTTGAGGCAGCGGGCATGGAGGTGTCTGTCTCCCTGGAGGAGGGCCTGCCCCCTGTCCCCGGCGACCCCGCCGGGGTGACCCGGGTGCTCACCAACCTCATGGGCAACGCCCTCAAGCACGGCAGCGGCCATTTGGATATCCGGCTATACCGGCAAGGAGATTTCCTTGTCACCTCTTTTGCCAACGACGCTCCCGGCCTGACCCAGGAGGATATTGCCCGGGTATTTGAGCGCTTCTACACCGCCGATCAGATGCGCTCGGGACAAAACACCGGCCTGGGGCTGGCCATTGTCAAAGCCCTGGCCCAGCGCATGGGCCACATCCCCTTCGCCCAGCTGGAGAACGGAATCTTCACGGTGGGCGTGCGGTGGAATCTCTTAAAATAAAAAATCCGCAGGACGATGGTCCTGCGGATTTTTTCATGCAATTGAGAAATTACAGCTTCTCCAGGCCCTTTCTCAGGCGGGCAGCCGTCTCCTTCTGGCCCAGGATATAGCAGATCTCCACGGCGCCGCCGGGGGTCACGGACTTGCCGGCCACGGCGATGCGCACGGGCCACATCAGGGTGGCGTTCTTCACGCCCAGGCCCTCGGCCAGGCCCACCAGGCTGTCGTGGATCATATCCTGGCTCCAGTAGGGCAGGTTCTCCAGCATCCCCACAGCGGCGGAGAGCATCTCCTTGGCCACCTCAGGGTTGCACTTGGACTTCTTGTTGGTGAACAGGTCCACGCTGTACTCAGGCAGAGTATCGAAGAAGTCCACCTTCTCGGGGATGTCGGTGAGCTTCTCGCACCGGGCCTGGAGCAGGCCGGCGATATCGGCCACAGACAGCTTCTCGTTCTTCACGGTCTGGCGGATATAGGGCTCCGCCGCCTTGGCAAACTCCGCGGGAGACATGGCCCGCAGGTACAGGGCGTTAAAGTGGGTCAGCTTCTCAATGTCGAAGATGGCGGGAGACTTGGACATACCCTCCAGGTCGAAGGCCTTGGCCAGCTCCTCCAGGGAGAAGACCTCCTGCTCGGCCAGCTCGCCCCGGGGGGACCAGCCCAGCAGAGCCACGTAGTTCAAAATGGCGTTGGTGAGGAAGCCCTGGTTGCGCAGATCCTCGTAAGAGGGGTCGCCGTGACGCTTGGACATCTTGTGCTGGGCGTCCCGCATAACGGGAGAGCAGTGCACGTAGGTGGGGATCTCCCAGCCGAAGGCCTCGTACAGCAGGTTATACTTGGGAGCGGAGGACAGATACTCGCTGCCCCGGACCACGTGGGTGATGCCCATGAGGTGGTCGTCGATGACGTTGGCGAAGTTATAGGTGGGCAGGCCATCCCGCTTGATGAGCACCTGGTCGTCCAGGGTCTTGTTCTCCACGGTGATGTCGCCGAAAATGGCGTCGTGGAAGGTAGTGGTGCCCTCGCTGGGGATCTTCTGGCGGATGACATAGGGCTCGCCGGCGTCTACCCGGGCCTGGGCCTCCTCCAGAGACAGGTCGCGGCAGGGATCGGCGGCGCGGTTAAAGTCGCCGGAATCCTCCTCGGACTCGGTCTTTTCGCAGAAGCAGTAGTAGGCGTGGCCCTTTTCCACCAGCAGCTGGGCGTACTTGCCATAGGTGTCCCGGCGCTCGGTCTGGATATAGGGGGCCACGGGACCGCCCACATCGGGACCCTCGTCGTGGTCCAGGCCGCACTCGGCCAGGGTCTTATAGATCAGCTCGGTGGCGCCCTCTACCTGGCGGGTCTGATCGGTGTCCTCAATCCGCAGGATAAAGGTGCCCCCGGCGTTGCGGGCGATGAGCCAAGTATACAGGGCGGTACGCAGATTACCGATGTGCATATAGCCCGTGGGAGAGGGGGCGAACCGGGTACGGACCTTCCCCTTGGGGATCTTGGCCTCCATCTCCTCGAAATACTTCATATCCACTGCCATAAATGATTCCCTCCGTTGCGGCCACAGCCGCGGTTTTCTTCTTGGTATGTGCCCCATTATAGAGGATTCTTCCCGCTTTTGCAACCCGCCTTTCGCCGCTTTCCCTCCTCCCCTGCAGATTATGAAGAAACCGTGAAATTCCCCTGCCGCCGTTGCCAGAAGGCGAAAAATGTGCTATGCTGTATCAGTATGATTCTGCATATGGGGTTGGTCCCCAAGTAAGGTTGTGTTTGATCATGGAAGAAATGAAAAAGAAAGTAATGCTCTCCGGCATTCAGCCCAGCGGCGACCTGCATCTTGGCAACTACCTGGGCGCCATTAAGAACTGGGGCGCTCGGGCCGATGAGTTTGACTGTTACTACTTTATGGCGGACATGCACACCATCACCGTGCGTCAGACCCCCGCCGACCTGCGCCGCCGCACCCTGGAGCAGCTGGCTCAGTACATCGCCTGCGGACTGGCCCCGGAGAAGAACACCCTGTTCATCCAGTCTCACGTCCCCGCCCACGCGGAGCTGGGCTGGGTGCTGAACTGCTACACCATGTTCGGTGAGCTCTCCCGCATGACTCAGTTTAAGGATAAGTCCGCCAAGCATGCCGACAACATCAACGGCGGTCTCTTCACCTATCCTGCCCTCATGGCGGCCGACATCCTGCTCTACCAGCCCGATTTCGTCCCCGTGGGCAACGACCAGAAGCAGCACGTGGAGCTCACCCGCAATGTGGCCCAGCGGTTCAACAATGTCTACGGCGACGTGTTCAAGATCCCCGAGCCCTTCATCCCCAAGACCGGCGCCCGGATCATGTCCCTCAACGCCCCTGACAGCAAGATGAGCAAGTCCATGCCCGAGGGCTGCGTGTTCCTCATGGAGAAGCCCGAGGACATCCAGCGCAAGTTCAAGCGGGCCATCACCGACAGCGACACGGAAAATTGCGTCCGCTTTGACCCCGAGAACAAGCCCGGCGTGTCCAACCTCATGAGCATCTACGCCGCCGTCACCGGCAAGAGCATGGAGGAGATCGAGGCCGAGTTTGCCGGTCAGGGCTATGGCAAGTTCAAGCCCGCCGTGGGCGAGGCCGTCATCGAGTGCCTGCGTCCCATCCGGGAGGAGGCCCAGCGCATCCTGGCCGACAAGGCTTATCTGGAGAGCGTCTACAAGGCCGGCGCCGAGAAGGCTGGCTACGTGGCCAACAAGACCCTGCGCAAGGTTTATAAGAAGGTGGGCTTCGTCCCCCGCTAACCTACTTTTTTCGAGAAAAAAGTAGGCAAAAAAGCTTTCTGCGAAGCTATGCTTCGCTTCTGCCACGCTCGTAGATGGTGGAAAATGGGAAGTTTTTCCCCGCTTCTACCTTTTCAAAGCAAGAAATGGGCAAAAAGCTTTCTGCGAAACTCCGTTTCGCCTCTGCCCCGCTCATGGGTAGTGAAAAACTGAAAGCCCTTCCCCGCTCTTACCTTTTATTGATCTATAAAAACAGGAAAAAGCGTTTTGGAAACTTGGTTTTCCCGCTACCCGTCGGTAGACACTCAAAGAAAGCAAATCCCCGCTCTTATTCCTTATAAAAGCGGGCAAACCGCGCTTTAAGAAATGACCGTTTCCCTCTGCCCCCTTTGGGCAGAGGGAAACGGAAATCAAAATCAATCGAGGTATTTTCTCATGCCTGTTCAAGTCTCTGTTTTAGGGGCGGTGACGGCAGCCCTGCTGGTGGCCGCCGTGGTCGCCTTTATCACCACGCCGGTGGTCCGCTCTCTGGCCTTCCGCATCGGCGCGGTGGACGTACCCAAGGATAACCGCCGCATGCACAACCACCCCATCCCCCGCATGGGCGGTCTGGCCATCTTCTTTGGCTTTATCCTCAGCGCCATCATTTTCGTCCCTCTGGAGACGCCCATCCGCGGCATGCTGCTGGGCGGCGTGATCATTGTGATCCTGGGCATCTTTGATGATATCTATGCCCTGCCCGCCAAGCCCAAGTTTCTGATTCAGATCGTCTCCGCCCTCATTGCTGTGCTCATGGGCAACCAGATCGACGTTCTCTCCAACCCCAACATCTTCAGCAGCGACCCCTACTGGGAGCTGGGCTGGCTGTCCATCCCCATCTCGGTGCTGTGGATCGTAGGCATCACCAACGCGGTGAACCTCATCGACGGACTGGACGGACTGGCCTGCGGCGTGTCCACCATCAGCTCCCTCACCATGCTGGTCATCGCCCTGGTAGCCGCCGAGCCCCAGGTGGCCTTCCTCATGGCCGCTCTTGCCGGGGCGTGTATAGGTTTTCTCCCTTACAACCTCAACCCCGCCAAGATCTTCATGGGCGACACCGGCTCCACCTTTCTGGGCTTTATTTTGGCCACGGTGTCCATCCAGGGGTTGTTCAAATCCTACGCCATTATTTCCTTTGCAGTGCCCTTCCTCATGCTGGGCCTGCCCATCTTTGACACCTGCTTTGCCATCTTCCGCCGGGTGTCCCACGGACAAAGCCCCATGTCTCCCGACCGGGGCCACATCCATCACCGGCTCATCGACATGGGCTTTAACCAGAAGCAGGCCGTGGCCGTGCTCTACGTCATCAGCGCCATCCTGGGCCTGTCCGCTGTGATGCTCACCACCACCAGCGCCCTGAAGGCCATGCTGTTCCTGCTGGCTCTGTGCGCTGCGGGCGGGGTCTCCGCCAAGCTCTATCTGGACCGGCTCAACGGCCGCACCCAGAACGACCCTCCCTCCCAGGGCCGCACCGGGGCCACCCCCCGCAAACTTCACCAGCCCCCCTCCGACGTGGCGGGCAACGACTATTTCTTTGGGGAAGAGGAGCGATCTGACAAATGAAACCTGTTACCGTTATGACCATTTTCGGTACCCGGCCCGAGGCCATTAAAATGGCCCCCCTGGCTCTGGAACTTCAGAAGCGGCCGGGCATCAACGCCCTGTGCTGCGTCACCGCCCAGCACCGGGAAATGCTGGACAGCGTGCTGGAGATTTTCAAGCTCAAGCCTGACTATGACCTGAACATCATGCAGCCCCGGCAGACCCTGTCCACCATCACCTCCAAGTGCCTCACCGGCATGGACGATGTCCTCAACGAGGCCAAGCCCGACCTGGTTCTGGTCCACGGCGACACCTCCACCACCTTTGCCGGCGCCCTGGCCGCCTTCTACCACCAGATCCCTGTGGGTCACGTGGAGGCCGGTCTGCGCACCTACGACAAGTGGTCCCCCTTCCCCGAGGAGATGAACCGCAAGATGGTGGGCGCCATTGCCGACCTACACTTCTGCCCCACCTTGGCCAACCGGGAGAACCTGCACCGGGAGAACATCAACCAGGGCGTGTTCCTCACGGGCAATACCGTCATTGATGCCCTCCAGACTACTGTTGTAAAGGAATTCACCTTTGCAGAGGATATTCTGAATCAGTTGGATTATGTCAATCGAAAAGTGATCCTGGTCACCTGCCACCGCCGGGAAAACTACGGCCAGCCCATGACCAACATCATGACCGCCCTGCGCCGTGTGGCCGACGCCTTCCCCGAGGTGGAGCTGGTCTACCCCGTCCACCTCTCCCCCGTGGTCCAGGAGGCCGCCCACAAGTATCTGGACAATCATCCCCGCATCCACCTCATCGCCCCTCTGGCGGTGGACGAGATGCACAACCTCATGGCCCGCTGCTACCTGGTCATGACCGACTCCGGCGGCCTGCAGGAGGAGGCTCCCGCCCTGGGCAAGCCCGTGCTGGTGCTGCGCAAGGAGACCGAGCGCCCCGAGGCCGTTGCGGCCGGTACCGTCAAGCTGGCCGGCGTGGAGGAGGACGTGATCTTCTCCATGGCCAGCGAGCTGCTCTCTAATCCTGAGGCTTACTCCGCCATGGCCCACGCGGTGAATCCCTACGGCGACGGCCATGCCTGCCGCCGCATCGCCGACGCCATCGAGTGGAAGTTCGGCCTGCGCCCCGAGCCTCCCCTCCCCTTTGGCGAGGAATGACCTGAGAAAGGGGATGAGCCCTTGGACGCGAAAAACCGCCTGATCATTGCCATCAGCATCACCTGTCTCATCGTGATCGCCATGTTCGCCAGCTTCGGGCGCACCCTGTTTCTCTCCAACATTCCCTCTGTCTCCCTGCCCCAGGCGGACGGCAGCCAGAGCGGTACCACCGGCGACTCCTCTCAAACCGACCCGGACCAGTACTGGCTGGTCAATGCCACTCCGGAGACAGTGCAGAGCATCATCTCCACCCTGTCCCGGCCGGACAGCTACTACCGGGAGCTGACGGTGGAGTCCTTCTGGACCAACGGCAGCAGCTCGGTGACGGTGCAGTTCTGGCAGGATGGGGACTGGTCCCACACCCGCCAGACTCTGGCCTCGGGAGCGGTGCGCCACGATCTCACCGGAGAGGACACCTGGTACTACTGGTATGAGGGCTCCCAGTCCTGGGCCAGCTTCCCCGCGGGAGACTACGCCTCCGATCTCACTCAGCGCATTCCCACCTATGAGACGGTACTGGAGCTGCCCCAGGAGGACATCACCCAGGCCGGATACGAGGAAAAGGCTGGGTATGCCTGCGTCTTGGTGGCCTTCGCCCTGGACGAGGGAGATGTCCAGCGGTATTGGATCAGCACGGACAACGGCCTGCTGGTCTGCGCGGAACGGGAAGTGGACGGCCAGCTGGTCTACCGTATGACCGCCTCCTCCGCCATCCAGAGCCCCTGTCCCTCCACCGCATCCTTCGCCCTTCCCGACGGGACTCAGCTGCACACCCTCAACGCACAGCCGGCGGCAGAGTAAACGGGCGGGCTGTTTGGACCCCAATGGAAAACGGCCGCCTGTCAGGCGGCCGTTTTATGGTTTCTGCTCTCCCTGGTCTCCCAGTCCCAGCACCAGGGCCAGGCCGAGGGCCAGGACCAAGTCCATGTCCTCCCCCTCGGACCACAGCAGCAGCACGATGAGCAGCAACAGCAGATCTCCGCTGTCCATTCCATCCAGGTGGAAGCGGTTCAGCAGCCCCTTGATGCCGTCGC
>USCO01000055.1 GCA_900553135.1 uncultured Eubacteriales bacterium
CAGCCACAGCCGCACCACGCCTACCCGGTAGTAGAAGTCGGAGCGCATGCGGCCCTGCTGGATCAGAAGTTCGGGTGTCTCGTTGGAGGCGCACACAATGCGCACGTTGAAGCGGATGTCCTCCTTGCCGCCCACCCGGCGCACCTTCTGTTCCTCCAACACTTTCAGCAGCTTGGCCTGCATGGCGGTGTCCATGGAGTTGATCTCGTCCAGGAACAGGGTGCCGCCGTCGGCCAGTTCAAACAGACCCTTTTTGGACTCCGCACCGGTGAATCCGCCCTTCTCCGTGCCGAAGAACATGCTCTCCAGCAGGTTTTCCGGAATGGCGGCGCAGTTTTGAGAGATAAAGGGGCGGTCGCGGCGGGAACTGAGACTGTGCAGCGCCTGGGCGAAGAGCTCCTTGCCGGTGCCCGTCTCGCCGTAGATCAGGGTGGCGGAGTCGTTTTTGGCGATCTCCTTCACCTGCTGCTTCAGCTGCTGGATGTCGGGGCTGGCGGTGACGATGTCGTCCAGCACGGAGTGAGATTTGGGAATGGGAGCGGAGGGCTGGATGTTGTCAATTTTCAAAATGTGGGCAATGTCCACAGCCCCCTGAATGCCTCCGGCTTCGTCCAGAATGGGATAGGTGGTGGTGGACATGGTGATGCGCAGGTTTTGGCTGGTCAACTCCTGCTTTTCTCCCACCGTCACCTTTCCCGTTTGCAGGGTGCGCATGACGGTGCTGTTGCTTTCGTTCAGCTCGGGGTAGACGTCCAGCAGGTGACGGCCCAGAACATTGCGGGTAAACTGATCGGACAAGGGCAGAGTGGTGCAGGGGCGGTAATACTCAATGATGCCGTCCTTATTGACCACCATCAGCCCCTCCATGGAGTCTCCGTTGGCGCTGAGCAGGCGGGTGATCTGCTGAAGATACTCTGTCATGGTCCGCACCTCCCACATAAGTCCCGGCCAAAACCGATCCTGCTCCTAGTTTACGATAAATTCGCCCCGGGTGCAATCCAAATTTTCCCGGTGTGTCAAAGGGAGGGAAAGGCGTCGGATAGCTGGGACTCACCCAGAACGCGGATTCCGTGCTCTGTCAGCAGCTGGGCTGCCACGCCGCTGCCCGGGATCAGGCGGCGGGTAAAGGTGCCGTCGTAGATCTGGCCCTGGCCGCAGGAAGGGGAGCGCTCCTTCAAAATGGCCAAGGTGCAGTCGTACTCCCGGGCGGCAGCCAGAGCAGCCTGGGCACCCGCTTCATAGGCGGCGGTGACGTCCTCGCCGTCCCGGTTCACCACACGGCTGTCCGGCTGGCGCTCGGCTGGTGTGCGGGGCGTGGGGAGCCCGCCCAGCACCTCGGGGCAGACGGGAATGAGGGTGTGGTCCTGGGCGCGGAGGGCCTCCAGCTGGGGAAGGGCTTTCCCGGTGCCGTCGTAGCGGCAGGGGGTGCCGAGGAGACAGGCACTGACCAGAATATTCATGGAAAGAAAACCTCCTTTGAAAAAGGCCCGCCGCAAATGCGGCGGGCCTTGTGGGGTGAAATCAGTGGGTCAGATAATACTTGACCAGAGTTTGCAGCAACTCGTCCCGGTCTACCTTGCGGATGAGGGCGCGGGCGTTGTTGTGATTGGTGATATAGGTGGGGTCCTCGGAGAGAATGTACCCTACAATTTGGTTGACAGGGTTGTAGCCCTTTTCCTGAAGGGCCTGGTACACAGAAGCCAGGATCGCCTTGATCTCCAAATCGCGCTGGTCCCCCAGACTGAATTTCCGGGTGAAATCCATCTCGTCCATCAAAACACCTCCTAAACTAAGCATGGAACAGTTGTGCTTAGTTTACTCCAAAAACGCCTTGGTGTAAAGGGTAGAGCGGGAAATTTTAAGAAAAATTTAGAGATCCTGCCCCTCAGAAGGTTCAGTGGGCTCTGATTTGGAGACCTCCAGCCGGAAAAAGCAGCTCAAAACATAAAGAGCGGCGGCCAGGACTGCGGCGATGAGGAGGGAGAGGGAGGGCTGGCCCATGGAGTAATAGTGCATAGGGCTCAGGTCGGGATCGTAGCCCATGAAAACCTGGGTGATGGTGGAATAGGTGACGTAGTGGGCAAGGAAGGGGAAACAGAAGGTGACCGCAGCCAGAACGGCGGCGGGTGCGAGCATGCCGCGCCGTCCCCGTTTCAGAAGGGGGAGGGCGGTGAGCAGGACCACCAGGGTCCAGAGCACCCAATATAGATTCCGCTGATTGGAATAGAGGGAGGGGGGCAGATCAACCCGCCAATAGAGACACCAGAATCCTGCCAGCAGGGGAACGCTTACAACGGGAAAGGCCTTCCAGACGGAGAAGGGAGCCCGGCGCAGCCGGAGCTGGGACGGCTTGGGCAGAGAGAAGGAAAGGCGGCGGCCCCCTTCTCCGGCCAGTCTCCGGGCCAGAAAGCGAGTGAACAGAGTGAAGACCACGGCCAGGAGGGTTTGGATCAACAGAGACAGAAGCAGATACAGAACAACGGTCAGAGTGAAGGAGCCGGTGAACCAAAGGGAGACAAACCGAGTGACGAAATTCACAGAGCCGCCCAGTAAGATCAGGGAAATCAGGATAGAGACGGCCGACCAGCTGACAAAGAAGGCCATGGTCCAGGTGCCCAGCTGGAACCATTTGGCGTGGTAGGTGTAGTGGGCCTGGAGATAAATGCCGTAGGACAGACAGGCCAAATAGATGAGCCAGCACACGGGGAGAGGGACAAACTGAGCCAGCAGGAAAAACAGCAGTCCGCCGCCGATGGAAAAGGCAAAGGACAACAGGTTCTGCCAGTCGCTCTTTTCCAGAGTGCGCACCGGGGCCTTGGGGTCCAGCAGCTCGTCTACCGTTACCCCCAGGGCGCGGGCCAGGGCCACCAGGGTCCCCACATCGGGATAGCTGCCGCTCTCCCAGCGGGAGACCGACTTGTTGGAGACTCCAAGGCGGTCGGCCAGCTCCTGCTGGGTCAGATTTTTGGCCTTTCGGAACTGCCGCAGGCGCTGGGCAAATTCCATCTCGTTCATGGTAACACTCCTCTCGTATTGGTCAGAGCGCTCTTCTTTCTGCCTCTATCATACCGGAAAAAGGGTCCCGCCGCTACCCCGCAGGGTGAGAATTTGCTCTCGCAGGGCGGGAATTTCCAAAAAGCATCCCTGCCGGACCAGAATGGGTCCGGCAGGGATGAAAGAAAGTTGGCTAGCAGCCCGGCGAGGAGAAGGCCGGTGTATTTTCAGCCTTTCCCACGGGGCAGAAGCGAAACGGAGTTTCGCAGGAAATTCTTTTGCCTGTTTTGGTTTTCAAGAAAACATCCCGGTCAAATCAAGGCAGATTCGACCGGGATGAAAGAAAATCGGCAAGCAGCCCGGCGAGGAGAAGGCCGGTGTATTTTCAGCCTTTCCCACGGGGCAGAGGCGAAACGGAGTTTCATAGGAAATTCTTTTGCCTGGTTTGGTTTTCAAGAAAACATCCCGGTCGAATCAAGGCAGATTCGACCGGGATGAAAGAAAATCGGCAAGCTGCTCAGCGAGGAGAAGGCCGGTTTATTCGCCGACCTCTCCCACGGGGCAGAGGCGAAACGGAGTTTCGCAGGAAATTCTTTTGCCTACTTTTCTTTTCAAGAAAAGTAGGTCAGCGGAGGACGGCACCCAGCTCCTTCTCCAGGGTAGCCAGGATGCTCTTCACATCCTCGTCGGCCTCCTCGCCGGTGAGGGAGCGGTCGTCCGCCCGGAGGACCAGGTTGAAGGCCACGGACTTCTTGCCCTCAGCCACGCCCTTGCCGCGGTAGATGTCGAACAGGTTGCAGTCCTTCAGCAGGCCCTTGGCACCCTTGCGGATGCACTCCTCCAGCGCGCCCACGGTGACGGCCTCGTCGCAGACCACGGCGATGTCGCGGGTGACGGCGGGGAACTTGGGCAGGGGGACGTACTCGGGATCGGGACCCTTGGCGGCCATGAGCTCGTTGAGTTCCAGCTCAGCGCAGTAGAACTGGGCGTCCACGCCGTAGTTCTGGGCCACTAGGGGATGGATCTGACCCATGACGCCGATGCGGCGCTCGCCGGCGTACACATCGGCCACCCGGCCGGGATGATAGGAGGGATTGGTCTCCTGAGGCACCACAAAGCGGATGTCAGCGGCACGCAGGTCCTTCAGAACGGCCTCCACGCAGCCCTTCATGGCGTAGAAGTCCATGTCCTCGCCATAGGCACCCATGGACAGGATCTTGTTCTCCACAGCCAGACCGTCCTCACCGCCGGGCAGGTAGATGCGGCCCACCTCGTAGAGCTTCACGTTCTGGTTGCGGTAGTTGTAGTTCCGGGTCAGAATCTCCAGCATGGAGGGCAGGACAGTGGTGCGCATGATGGAGGTGTCCTCGCCCAGGGGGTTGAGGATCTTAAAGGACTCCCGGCGCTTGTCGTCGGCGCTCCAGCGGATCTTGTCGTAGCAGGTGGGGGAGATGAAGGAGTAGGTGATAATCTCATCAAAGCCCAGGCTGCGGCACATGCCGCCCAGCTGACGCTCCAGCTTCTCCTCCTCGGAGAAACCACCCAGGGTGGTCTGGCCGCGCATGAGGGTGGTGGGGATGTTGTTGTAGCCGTGGAAGCGGGCAACCTCCTCGGCCAGGTCGGCCATGCCGATGACGTCGCCGCGCCAGGAGGGAACGGTGACCTGATCGCCCTCCACCTGGAAGTCCAGCTTCTTCAGGATGGAGACCATCTCGTCCTCGGCAATGTCGGTGCCCAGCAGACCGTTGATTTTCTCAGGCTCCAGCTTCAGGACGCGGGGCTGGGGCACGTAGTTGAGAATGTCGATGGTGCCGTCCAGCACCTCGCCGGCGCCCAGCATCTCAACCAGCTCGCAGGCGCGGTTGACGGCGGGCAGGGTGTTCAGGGGGTCAAGGCCCTTCTCGAACTTGGCGCTGGCCTCGGTACGCATGCCCAGAGCCAGAGCGCCCTTGCGGATGCAGGTGCCGTCGAAGCAGGCGGACTCGAAGACCACGTCCACGGTGTCGTCCACGATTTCGCTGTTCTCGCCGCCCATGATGCCAGCCAGACCCACGGCACGGGTCTCGTCGGCGATGACCAGATGGTTGGCGTTGAGCTTGCGGACCTGGCCATCCAGGGTGGTGAGCTCCTCGCCCTCCTGGGCCTGACGCACGATGATCTTGCCGCCCTTCACGTAGCGGTAGTCAAAGGCGTGCATGGGCTGGCCGTACTCCAGCATGACGTAGTTGGTGATGTCCACGATGTTGTTGATGGGACGCACACCCATGGAACGCAGCCGCTCCCGCATCCATTTGGGGGAGGGGGCGATCTTCACGTTGCGCACCATGCGGGCGGTGTAGCGCTGGCACAGGTGGGCAGCGGGAGTCTCCACATCCAGCAGCTCCATGAGGTCGCCCTCAGCACCGCCCTTGACCACGGGCTCGTGGAGGGTGAGGGGAGCGTCGAAGGTGGCGGCGGCCTCGCGGGCCAGGCCGATGACGGAGAGACAGTCGGGACGGTTGGGGGTGATCTCAAACTCCACCACGTGGTCGTCCGCGCCGATGACGGGCTTCAGGTCGTCGCCGGGCTTGCAGTCCTCGCGGAGGATGAAGATACCGTCGGGGATGCAGTGGGGGAACTCAGCCTGCTGGGCATGGAGGTCCTCCAGGGTGCAGATGGAGTCGGACTTGGTGTTGTAGGCCACCAGGTCGCCCTCGTGGAGGTTGGGGCAGGCGGTGTCGGGAGAAGCGGTGGCGCCGCCCAGGTCCAGGCAGGTGTGGAAGGAGCCGTCAGGCTGCGTGGCGCACTCCAGCACCTTGGCAGCCACCACGGGACCATAGATTTTGTGGCCGGGCTGGATGTCGGCGGGAATGGAGGGCTTCTCCTTGTCCAAGGGCTTGTAGTCGCCCAGAATGGCGGCGGGGGTGATGACGGCGTAGGGGAAATCACGGGTGTCCAGGCCCAGCTCGGAAAGGCCGCACAGCATGCCGTTGGAGACCACGCCGCGCAGCTTGCCCTTCTCGATCTTCTTGCCGCCGGGGAGGGTGGACTTGTGCATGGCCACGGGGACCAGGTCGCCCACGTGGACGTTCCAGGCGCCGGTGACGATCTGGACAGGCTCGGCCTGACCCACGTCGATCTGGCAGACCCACATGTGGTCGCTGTTCTCGTGGCGGGCCATCTCCAGCACCTTGCCCACCAGCACGTTGGAAATCTCGGCGCCCAGGTCGTAGGTGACCTCCACCTTGGAGCCGGAGAGGGTCATAGCCTCGGCAAATTCCTTGTCATTGGCCGCAACGGGGACGAACTCGTTGAGCCATTTACGCGATAAATTCATATATGAAAACTCCCTTATCGATCGGATTGTAGGGGCCGCTGTCCCCAGCGGCCCGCTTGTATAGCAGGCAATCGCAGACGAGCCGATGAGGACATCGGCCCCTACGGCTAAAAAACTTAGAACTGCTCCAGGAACCGCACGTCATTCTCGAAGATGAGACGCAGGTCGGCGATCTTGAAGCGGCGCATGGCGGTACGCTCCAGGCCGATGCCGAAGGCCCAGCCGGAATACTCGTTGGGGTCGATGCCGCTCATCTCCAGCACGCGGGGATGGATCATGCCAGCGCCCAGCAGCTCGATCCAGCCCTCGCCCTTACAGGTGGGGCAGCCCACGCCGCCGCACTTGTGGCACTGCACGTCCATCTCACAGGAGGGCTCGGTGAAGGGGAAGTGGTGGGGACGGAACCGGGTCTTGGTGCCCGCGCCGTAGAGCTTCTCCACCACAGTGTTCAGGGTGCCCTTCAGGTCGGCCATGGTGACGTTCTTGTCGATGACCATGCCCTCCACCTGGTGGAACATGGGGGAGTGGGTGGCGTCCACCTCGTCCTTACGGTAGACGCGGCCGGGGGCGATGATGCGGATGGGCAGCTCCATGGAGTCCATGGCACGCACCTGCATGGGGCTGGTCTGGCTGCGGAGCATCACCCGGCTGTCCTTGTCAAAGTAGAAGGTGTCGCTCCAGTCACGGGAGGGGTGGCCCTCCTCGGCGTTGAGGCGGTCGAAGTTCAGCTCGGCCAGCTCCACCTCGGGGCCGTCCAGCACGGTGAAGCCCATGCCGATGAAGATCTCCTTGATCTCGTCCAGGGCGATATACATGGGGTGACGGTGGCCCAGCTTCATGTTCTTGCCGGGGACGGTGACGTCCAGGGCCTCAGCCTTCAGCCGGTCCTCCAGGGCCTTGGCCTCCAGCTCCTTGCCTTTGGTCTCCAGAGCCTGCTCCAGGGCGGCGCGGACCTCGTTGGCCAGCTGGCCCATGGCGGGGCGCTCCTCGGCGGAGAGCTTGCCCATCATCTTCAGCAGGTTGGTAAGCTCGCCCTTCTTGCCCAGGTACTGGACCCGCAGGGCGTCCAGCTCGGCGGCGGACTGGGCCCCCTCAAAGGCGGAGAGCGCCTGGGAGCGAATGTTTGCTAACTGTTCTTTCATGGCGTAAAACTCCTTCTTGGATGTGTTTAGAGAAACAAAAAAGCCTTTCGTTCCCAACACTGGGACGAAAGGCAATCCTTCCGCGGTACCACCCGCATTCGCGCCAAAAGCGCGCACTTGACGTCCGGTAACGGCGGAACCACCGTCCCCCTCTCAGGGGCCGCTCACGGGCGAACCAAGGGACACTTTCCAGGCAGGCTTTCAGCCGGTGACCCGCCCTCTCTTGGAAAAGCAAACTCCCTATTTTCCCGATCTTCGCAATTTACTACCCGTATTTATAGCACACATTTGAAAAAATTGCAAGCCCCGCCGGGGAAAAGAAATCCCCTAAATAACCTATTGACAAAGTAGGGAAATAGGAGTATTCTGGCCTCACAAGAAAAAGGAGGAAATCCGGTGTTTTCCGGAAAAAATCCTGGGGAAAAATAGACAAAGGGATATTGGCGTGATACAATATAGTTCTATCTGCTAAGTCTCACAGAATCCGGGAAGGATTGGATACAAGGTCCGGTTTGACCGGAACATGATAAACGGAGGGAACCATCCCATGTTGGAATTACAGCACATCAGTTATGACGTGGAGCAGGACGGCGACAACAAAGGCATCCTGCGGGACATCAACCTGACCATCAGCGAGCGCTTTGTGGCCATCACCGGCCCCAACGGCGGCGGCAAGTCCACCCTGGCCAAGGTCATTGCGGGCATCTATAAGCCCACCACCGGCCGCATTCTGCTGGACGGGGAGGATATCACCGATCTGGACATCACCCAGCGGGCCCAGAAGGGCATCAGCTTTGCATTCCAGCAGCCCGTGCGCTTCAAGGGCCTGACGGTGAAGGACCTTATCACCCTGGCCAGCGGCAAGAATATCGGCGTGCCCGAGGCCTGCAACTACCTGTCTGAGGTGGGCCTGTGCGCCAAGGACTATATTGACCGCGAGGTGGATGCCTCTTTGTCCGGCGGCGAGCTCAAGCGCATCGAGATCGCCATGATCATGGCCCGGGGTACCAAGCTCTCTGTCTTTGACGAGCCCGAGGCGGGCATCGATCTGTGGTCCTTCTCCAACCTCATCCAGGTGTTTGAGCACCTCCACGAGAAGATCCAGGGCTCCATCCTCATTATTTCTCACCAGGAGCGCATCCTCAACATCGCCGACCGCATCATCGTCCTGGCCGACGGCAAGGTCCAGCAGGACGGCGCCCGGAAGGATATCCTGCCCGGTCTGCTGGGAGAGGCGCCCTCCATGTGCAGCGCCCTCACCGACAAGGTGCGCTGAGCTAAATTATCTTGTTCCCAGAAGGAGTATGCAATATGGATGCCATTCAGAAAAGCCTGCTGGAGCAGGTAGCAGAACTTCACGAGGTGCCTGAGGGCGCCTATAACATCCGGGCCAACGGCAAGGCTGCCGCTCGGAACACCACCGCCAACATTGACATCGTCTCCAAGGACGACAAGGACGGCATTGACATCATCATCAAGCCCGGCACCAAAAACGAGAGCGTCCACATCCCCGTGGTCCTCAGCCAGAGCGGCCTGCAGGAGACGGTGTACAACGACTTCTTCATCGGCGAGGGCTGTGACGTGACCATCGTGGCCGGCTGCGGAATCCACAACTGCGGCGTGCAGAATTCCGAGCACTCCGGTATCCACACCTTCCACGTGGGGAAGGGCGCCCGGGTGCGCTATGTGGAGCGCCACTACGGCGAGGGCGACGGCCTGGGTGAGAACATCATGAATCCCACCACCGTGGTGGAAATGGACGAGGACAGCTACATGGAGATGGAGACCACCCAGATCAAGGGCGTGGACTCCACCGTGCGAACCACCAACGCCACTCTGGGCGCTCGTGCCACCCTCATCATCAAGGAGAAGGTCATGACCCACGGCAAGCAGCTGGCCAAGTCCGACTTCACCGTGGAGCTCAACGGCGAGGACTGCCACACCAACGTCATCTCCCGTTCCGTGGCCCGGGACCAGTCCAAGCAGGTGTTCCTGGCCCGCATCAACGGAAACGCCCGGTGCTACGGCCACTCCGAGTGTGATGCCATTATCATGGATCAGGGCGTGGTGGCTGCCATCCCCGAGGTGACCGCCAACTGCGTGGACGCCAGCCTGGTCCACGAGGCTGCCATCGGTAAGATCGCCGGCGAACAGCTCATCAAGCTGATGACTCTGGGGCTCACCGAGAAAGAGGCCGAGGAGCAGATCGTCAACGGATTCCTGAAGTAAGTTAAAAGACGGCCCGTCTGGGCCGTCTTTTTTTGCCTGTGAGAAGAAAACGCGCTGCGAAGAACATTCGCAGCGCGTTGTTGTTATGTAGAGAAAGAAGAGAAGCGGGGGAGAGGATCAGCCCAGACGGCGGGCGCCCACAAAACCGGTGGTGTAGTAAGCGGAGTTCATGTCGCTGATGATAACACCGGTGGTGGAGGTGGAGGCGTGCACGAACTGGCCGTTGCCGATGTAGATGCCCACGTGAGTGGCACGCTTGCTGGAGTTGCCGTTGTTGAAGAACACCAGATCACCGGGCTGCAGCTGAGAGTAGGAAACGGGAGTGCCGTTGTCCATCTGAGCGGAGGCGGTGCGGTTCACGGAGTAGCCCTTCTGGCTGCACACGTAGCGGACAAAGCCGGAGCAGTCAAAGCCGCTGGGGCTGCTGCCGCCGTAGATGTAGGGATAACCCACAAACTGGAGGGCGTACTGGGCGATGGCGTTGCCGTTGGCGGAAGCGGACACCACGCTGGCGTCCACGATGGTCACGTAATCGGAGCTCACATAGCCGTCCTCGGTCTCATACCAACCGCCGACGCCGCCCACGGTGTCCACGATCTCTACGATGGCGCCGGTGGAGAGGGTACCGGCGGAGGCGTACTGGGTGCCGGGGCCGGTGCGGATGTTCAGGGGACCCACCACGACCTGACCGTAGACCTTTTCCTCCTCGACCTTCAGGTAGTCGCCGGAGAGGTAGCCGGTCACTCCGTTGTAGGAGACCTCGTGCCAGCAGCCGTCAGCGGTGGTGCTGATCACATCTACCTGGGTGCCGTTGGCCAGGGTGGCCAGAACGGTGGAATCGGTACTGGCGCTGCTGCGGAGATTCAGACCGGAGTCACTGACAACGGTGCCGACGCTGGCAGCCAGGGTGGGAGTCGCCATAGCGGACAGAGCCAGAACGATGGCGGCGATCTTAGTGGTAAGGGCCTTGGACAAGTGCATAGGAAAGCTCCTCCATTCTCTTTCTCGTATCGTTGGTAGGGAAAAGGGGAATTATTTTCCGCTGAGTGCGCGGTCCAGCCAGACGCAGGCCACATCCATGGCGGCGTACAGGCTGTCCTTCTCGCTCTTCTTCACCACGCGGTCCCGGCTCTTCAGGTCGGGGTCGGTAAGCTGAAGCTGAACGCTGACCTTGGTGGCCACATCCAGATCGTCCACCTTCTTGGTGGCCAGGACCTGGAGCATGATGATGTATTTCTCGGCCATGGTGCCGTAGTAAATCAGGTTGTCTTTCCGGCGCAGGGGATGTCCCTTATAGGAAAGAGGAATCTTTTCAGAAGCCATTGTGTTCCTCCTGTAGAATTGATTGTAACCGAATTGTAACACATTCGTAACCGGTTGTCAAACCCTTCCCAGTAAAAATTTAAATAAATATTAAAAAGCAGTAAAACTCCCCTTAATTCGACCAAATTAAGGGGAGTTACAATGATTACAAAGATTATGAATTGTCAGTTTTCGACGGGGAACCGCCCGCCCGCAGGCGGCAGATTCCTTGGGTCATGGTGCCCATGGGGCAGAAGGCGCACCAGGTACGGGGCTTATACAGGGCCATGGCGATGAGGCCCAGCAGCAGAGAGGTGAGCATCAGGCTGTAAAAGCCGAAGGCGAACTGGGCCACCCAGTCGGGGACCGCTCCGGCGGTGTAGGTCCAGCCCCAGGGGACCCGGAAGGTCCAGAAGAGCTTAATGGCCTCCCGCAGGGACTGAGCGCCCGCGGCCACCAGATAGGTCTGGAACAGCATGGAGCCGAACATAGCCAGGAAGAAGATGAGGAAACCGTACCGGAACCAGGAGGAGGACAGCCAACGGGGGGCGGCGCGGTAGGATTTTCCCTTCAAACGCTGGCCCAGCACGGAGAAGAGCTGTCCCCGGCCGCACAGGTTGTTGCAGAAGTACTTATTCCCGCCGAAAGCGGCAAAGGCCAGGGGGAGGAGAAAGTCGATCATGCCCAGCCAGGCGAACAGGATGTTGAAAAAGCCCAGGGTGAAGTACAGGATGGACCAGAGCCATAAGTAGTCGTACCAGTGTTTCTGCTTCATGCGTGACCCTCCCGCATAACCAGGGTGATGCAGTCAGGGGGACAGATCATGGCGCATTTTCCGCACCCCACACAGCGCTGGGGGTCCACCACGGCGTGGCAGCCCCGCACAACGGAAATGGCGGACATGGGACACACACGGATACAGGAGCCGCAGGCCACACAGCGGCCGGAGTCAACTTGAGCAAAACGTCTTGATTGCATGGATAAACCTCCCAAAACAGATGTCGTGGCGGTCCGGCCCCGGCTGTGGGTTTCAGCATACCAGAAGAGGCCGGGCGGTGTATGTGACCAACTCACAAAAGGAGAAAAACAAAAAAGGACATCCCAACGGATGTCCTTTTTTGTGGTGCGCGAGGCGGGAGTCGAACCCGCACGCCCTTGCGA
>USCO01000056.1 GCA_900553135.1 uncultured Eubacteriales bacterium
AAACGGAGTTTCGCAGGAAATTCTTTTGCCTACTTTTCTTTTCAAGAAAAGTAGGGCGCCCGCTGTTTCCTCAGTGATAATTTCCCTCCATGTAGTCTGCCAGCAGATCGGGTTCGTCGGTAGAGGCCAGCTTGGCCATCTTCTCCGCCTCCTCCTGGTGCAGGCGCAGACAGTTCTCCAGCACCTGGGGCAGGTATTTTCTGGGGAAACGCACCGCCCCGTTCTCGTCCATGTGGATCACGTCTCCGGGGCAGACGTCCATGCCGCAGATCTCCACCGGGGTGTTCACCGCCTTCACCGCCATGGGCCCGTGCCCCGGCGTGGCCCCAGTGAGCATGTACTGGATGCCCATGGGGCGCACCTCGTCCAGATCCCGGGAGGGGCCGTCAGACAGGATGCCCACACAGCCCAGGGAGCGGAAGGCCGTGGCCATGTTGCCCCCGCACAGTCCCACCTTTCCCTTCAAATGGGGCGGAAAATCCTGCTTGATGACCATGATGACCGGCTTGGGGGACTCGCTGGCCGCCCGCAGCACCTCCCGGAAGGAGGGGCCCTGGGTCACCGTGGGATCGGGCAGGCCGTAGGTGCAGGTCACCGCAAAGCCGCAGGTCCGGCCCAGCTCGGGGAACATGGCCCGCACCCGCTGGTCGGTGTACCAGTTGGTGTCCCAGGGGTGGTACAGGCTCAGGCAGGTGTCCGCCCCGGGATAGGTGGCCACCACGTTGGTGATGGTGGGGGTGTCAAACTCCTTGAGCTGCTGGATGATGCGCAGCTCCTCTTCCATGGTGATCATGAAGCGCGTCCTCCTTTTTGATTGTCAAATCAGACTGTCGGCAATCTCCCGCATCTGCTTGCCCTGGGTCTCCCAGAACTCTTTGAGCACCTTCAGCTGGTCGCCCATGGAGAAATGTCGGACACCCAGGTCAATGTAATACTGGGCCTGCTGGGGGCTCTGGATCTCGCAGCGGGGCTGGACCCCGTGAGCCAGGGCCACCTGGATCATCTTCCGCTCGGCAGCCAGATACTCCTCCTCATAGCCCGCCATGTTGTGGCCCATGTTCAGGGAGTAGTCCGAGGGACCGAACTGCACCATGTCCACCCCGGGCACGGAGCAAATCTCCTCCACCTGGTCCACGGCGTCCCCCTTTTCGATCATGAAGCACAGCACCACATCATCCACCCGCTGGGCGTGGTCCAGCTGGCTGAGATGGGAGGCCGTGTGGATAAAACGGCGGTTGGGATAGCCGAAACGGCCCCGGCCCAGCAGGTCGGGCTTCATCATCTTCACCGTCTCCCGCACCTCGTCGGCGGTGTGGTGGTCGGCAAAGAGCACCGCCTGGAAGCCCGCGGCCACCGCCTTCTGGGCCACGTAGAACCGGTTCTGAAAGTCCACCTTGATCATGCTGCCCATGTCGTGCAGCTCGGCCGCCCGGGCCATGTTCTCCAGGTCGGCCTGGGTGAAGGGGGCGTACTCGGCCACAAACTCCATGTAGTCAAAATGTCCGCAGCAGCCCAGCACCTCGGTGTAAAAGGGCCAGGTGCTCCAAAGGCGGGTGGAGGTAGAGGGCTTGCCCGCGTTGAGCAGGCTTCTCAGCTTGTTCTCCTTCATGATAAAACCTTCTCCTTTTGCCGGCCGCGTGCCGCGGCCTCTTTTCTCCCGCATCATATCAACCAATTTTTCCCCCGTCAAGGCAGGTTTTCGGGCCAAATCTCCCGGTTTGGAGGCAGATTTTTTCTTTCAGAACGGCAGGCCGACGCCCCCCTGGTTCCTTTGTACGCTTTGGACAAAAAGCCCTTCGTATTTTCTTTCCGGCGGACATAAAAAAAGCGCCGCCCCGATGGGGCGGCGCTTGGACGATCACAAAATTACTTGTGGTCGACAGAGTACATGTGCTTGATCAGCTCCAGAACCTTGTTGGAGTAGCCGATCTCGTTGTCGTACCAGGAAACGACCTTCACGAAGGTGTCGGTCAGAGCGATGCCGGCCTTGGCGTCGAAGATGGAGGTGTGGGTGTCGCCCAGGAAGTCGGAGGAAACCACGTCCTCGTCGGTGTAACCCAGAACGCCCTTCAGCTCGCCCTCGGAGGCCTCCTTCATGGCGGCGCAGATCTCCTCGTACTTGGCGGGCTTCTCCAGGTTGACGGTCAGGTCAACAACGGACACGTCCAGGGTGGGAACACGCATGGACATACCGGTCAGCTTGCCATTCAGCTCGGGGATAACCTTGCCCACGGCCTTGGCGGCGCCGGTGGAGGAGGGGATGATGTTGCCGCAAGCAGCGCGGCCGCCGCGCCAATCCTTCAGGGAAGGACCGTCAACGGTCTTCTGGGTAGCGGTAACGGAGTGAACGGTGGTCATCAGGCCGTCCTTGATGCCCCACTTGTCGTTCAGGACCTTGGCAATGGGAGCCAGGCAGTTGGTGGTGCAGGAAGCGTTGGACACGAAGTTCATGTCGGTGGTGTACTTGTCCAGGTTGACGCCGGTGACGAACATGGGGGTGTCATCCTTGGAGGGAGCGGACATGACGACCTTCTTGGCGCCGGCGTCCAGGTGGCCCTGAGCCTTCTCCTTGGTCAGGAACAGGCCGGTGGACTCCACGACGTACTCAGCACCCAGCTTGGCCCAGGGCAGATCAGCGGGGTTGCGCTCAGCGGAGACGGGGATCTCCTTGCCGTTGACCACGATGGCGTTCTCGGTGTAACCGATCTCAGCCTCGCAGCGGCCATGCATGGTATCATACTTCAGCATGTAAGCCAGGTAGTCGGCGGGGCACAGATCGTTGATGCCGACGATCTCGATCTCGGGGTGATTCAGGCTGGCGCGGAACACCATGCGGCCGATACGGCCAAAGCCATTGATGCCAACTTTAATGCTCATGTTGAATTTCTCCTTTTCTGTAATAGATTGCCCCCTATCGGGGCTTCTACTGTGGTCACGGTTATTATATCCCGATTTAACCCGTTTTGGTAGTGTTTTTTTTCATATATTTTTACGAAATTTTCCGGCAAAATTAGCCATACAGCAGGGATAAGGAAAAACTTATTTAAAATCCGTGCCCGCTTCGCTCCCTTTAGCCGCCGCCTGAGTGCCTCAGACGCCCCTTAAGCCCCCGAATCCCAAGGGATTGGGGGCCTTGTTGTTTCTTCCATTTTTTGATATACTTCATTTTACAGTGTGCGCCCCCCTTAAGCGGCGCACAATAGAGAGAGCAACCACTCGTTTTGGGCCATTGGCCTTCAGGAGGTCGTCATGTCTCACTCCCCTCTTGCCCTGTTGGAGGATTTCCCCGACGGGGCCGTCCAGTATGATCAGGGTGCGGTCTCTTCCCTGAACCGCACCGCCCGGGAGCGCTTCCCCCTTCTGCGCCAGGGCGACCCGCTCCCCCCCTGCCTGGCTCAGGCTGCGGAAGACCCCCAGCCGGCGGGCAGCTTTGTCTTTCAGGGGGTGCGTTATCTCTACAGCCGCCTGCCCCTGGAGCAGGGCCAGCTGCTGCTGTTCCACCCTGCCGTCTCCCCCGCCATCACCCCCCGCCAGCTGGACGGCTTTGTCCGGCAGCTGCGGGAGTTTTTGCAGCAAATTCTTATTCAGTTCCAGCTCATCACCGAGCACGCCGAGGGCCAGGACGCCCAGCCCGGCGGCCGCATCGACGCGTTTTATAAAAGCTTTTACCGCATTTGCCGCCTGGTGGGCAACCTGGACTGCCTGCGCTCCCTCACCGGAGAGGAGCCCGGCGCCTTCCGCCCCGTGACCATGGACCTGGCCGGGTTCAGCCGCCAGCTGTGTCTGGAGACGGCCTCCCTCCTGCAGGAAGCCAGGGTCACCCTCAACTTCCGCTGCCAGAGCGAGGGCCTGCTCATCGCCGGCGATGGGGAGCTGCTCAGCCACATGATGCTCTCCCTCATCTCCAACGCCGCCCGGGCGGCCAAGGGGGGCGAGGTCACCGTGAGCCTGCGCCGCCGGGACCGTCTGGCGGTGCTGTCCTTCAGCGACAGCGGCGACGTGCCCGAGGAGCTCTTCGCCCAGCTGGTCCAGCCCTCCTCTCAGCCCAGCACTGCCCCCGCCATGCCCGGCCAGGGCGCGGGACTGGGCCTGGACATCGCCCGGGCCGTGGCCGTGCTCCACGGCGGCACTCTGCTGCTGCGGCGGCAGGAGAACGGCTCCCTGCTGTGCGCTGTCTCCCTGCCCCTGGGCACCGCGGATACAGGTCCGGTTGTGCGTTCCCCCAGACCCGAGGAGGCGGGCGGCCTGTCCGCCGCCCTGGTGGAACTCTCCGACCTGCTCCCCGCCCGCATCTTCCACCCCGACCTGCTTTTCTTGTAAGAAAAGCAGGCAAAAGAACACTCTGCGAAACTTCGTTTCGCTTCTGCCAATTTAAGAAGCGGGTACCGGGAAAGAAAGTATCGAGAATTTCAAGGGCTGCTGCCCAAAGCCTTTGCGGAAAACTTTCCCCATTTTGCCCCGGAATTGTGGAAAACTTTTGAGATGTAAAAAGAGAGCCGTCTGAGGATGGCTCTCTTTTTATTTACTCTTTTACGGGGATGTTCCTTTTTGTTTGCCCAAAAAGGAACCAAAAATGCCCCGGGGGCTGGCTCCGAGGAGTGCAAGCACTCCAGTCGCCTGCCCTCGGACCCCGTTACGGGGGACGCTTCCCGGGAGTCGTTCCTCGAATCCGGCGCGGGTGGTGCAGCTGATTGCTTTCCTTTCCGCGCCGCTGCCGCTGGCTGGGCAATCCAAAGAAGGCCCGGCAAGCTGGACGAGGAAAACGCGCCTGGTTCAAGCAGCCGTAGGGGCTGGTTCTGGTTAGGCGGGCGGATGAGGACATCCGCCCCTACTCCCAATACGGCAGCCTTTCCGTAGGGGCCGGTGTCCCCACCGGCCCGTCGTTTTCATCCCAACCAAACAATAGACCCGCCGGGGCGGCGGAACATCTCCAAAACAGAAAAAGTGGGAGCGACCGGACGGCCACTCCCACAGTTTGTGTTCAGAACGGGCGCAGAGGCGAAACGAAGTTTCGCAGGAAGTTCTTTTGCTTACTTTTCTTTCAAGAAAAGTAAGGCAGCCGAGATGAAGGCGCGGAAAAGGGGATGGGCCTTGTTGGGGCGGCTCTTCAGCTCGGGGTGGAACTGCACGCCCACGAACCAGGGATGATCGTGACGCTCCACCATCTCCACCAGCCGTCCGTCCGGCGACACGCCCGCCAGCACCAGCCCGGCCCCCTCCAGCTCGCCCCGGAAGCGGTTGTTGAACTCGTAGCGGTGGCGGTGGCGCTCGGAGATCTCCTCCTGCCCATAGGCCTCCCGGGCAAACACGCTCTCCTGGGTAATCCGGCAGGGGTAGGCCCCCAGGCGCATGGTGCCGCCCTTCTCGGTGACCCCCCGCTGTCCCTCCATGAGGTCAATGACCGGGTGGGCCGTAGCCGCGTCAAACTCGCTGGACTGGGCGTCGTCCATGCCCGCCAGGCTGCGGGCGGTCTCGATGACCGCCATCTGCATCCCCAAACAGATGCCAAAGAAAGGCACCTGGTTCTCCCGGGCCCAGGTGACGGCGGCGATCATACCCTCGATGCCCCGGCCGCCAAAGCCGCCGGGCACCAGCACGCCGCCCACGCCTCCAAGCAGCTCGGGGGCGGTCTGGGCGGTAACCTGCTCACTGTCCACCCAGCGGATCTTCACCTCTACCCCGTTCTCGATGCCGCCGTGGGTCAGGGCCTCCACCACGCTGAGATAGGCGTCATGGAGGGCCACATACTTGCCCACCAGGGCGATCTCCACCGTCCCGGTGGGATGCTTGGCCCGGTGGACCATGGTGGCCCACTCGGTGAGGTCGGGGGCGTGGCAGATGAGCCCCAGCCGGCGCACCACGGCGTCGCCCAAGCCCTCCCGCTCCAGCATCAGGGGCACCTCGTAGAGCAAAGGCGCGGTGAGGTTGGGAATGGCGTTTTCCCGGGGAATGTTGCAAAACAGGGCGATCTTGTCCAGAATGTCCCCCGGCACCGGCTCATCGCTGCGGCACATGATGACGTCGGGCTGGATGCCCAGGGACAGCAGCTCCTTGGCCGAGTGCTGGGTGGGCTTGCTCTTCAGCTCCCCGGTGCCCGGAATGGACACAATGAGAGACACGTGAATGAACATCACATTCTGGCGGCCCCGCTGGGCGGCCACCTGGCGGATGGCCTCCAGGAAGGGCTGGGACTCGATGTCGCCCACAGTGCCCCCGATCTCCACAATGGCCACGTCGGTGTCCTCCCCCTCCAGGGAGTAGATGCACCGCTTGATCTCGTCGGTGATGTGGGGGATGATCTGCACCGTGCCCCCCAGATAGTCGCCCCGGCGCTCCCGGTTGAGGACGTTCCAGTAGATCCGCCCCGAGGACACCGAGGAATGTACCGTCAGATTCTCGTCAATGAACCGCTCGTAGTGGCCTAGGTCCAGGTCGGTCTCGGCGCCGTCGTCGGTGACAAAGACCTCCCCGTGCTGATAGGGGCTCATGGTGCCCGGGTCCACGTTGAGGTAGGGGTCCAGCTTCTGGACCTTCACCCGCAGGCCCCGCTGCTTCAGCAGGCGGCCCAGGCTGGCGGCGGTGATCCCCTTGCCAAGGCCGGACACCACACCGCCGGTAACAAAGATAAATTTGGTCTGCATAACCATCCCTCCATATAAGGTCAGCTTGCGCCGGGGCGCAGGCTCTTATGTATGTTGTTTCCGGTAAAAACGGGAGAAGCGCCCCTGGGAGATCCTTCTCCCTGGGGCGCTTCCTTGCGCTTATCTGTGATAGAGCTTGTTGGTCTGATACTGGGGCTCGCAGGTGAGCTGAATGCCCAGCTTCTTGTAGGTCATCTCGTCGGGGGGCGGCAGCATCACCGAGCAGTGGGCCTGGCAGCCCTTCAGCTGGTCCAGGGCCCGCAGAGCCTGGGCCGCCCGGGGGTCGGCGTTGGCGGAGGAGGCCAGGGCGATGAGCACCTCGTCAGAGTGGAGCCGGGGGTTGTTGGAGCCCAGGTACTTCACCTTCACGGTCTGGATGGGCTCAATGGCGCTCTGAGCAATGAGGTGCACCCCGTGTCCGCCCAGGTTGCCCAGGGCCTTCAGGGTGTTGAGCAGAGCGGCGGCGGAGGGACCCATGAGCTCGGAGGTCTTGCCGATGACCATGGTGTCGTCGGGCAGCTGGATGGCCATGGCGGGCTCGCCGGTCTCCTCGGCCATCTGGTTGGCCGCGGCCACCACGGGCCGGATCTCGGGGGTCACCCCGGCCTGCTGCATCAGCAGCTCCAGCTTGTACACAGCGTGGTCCACGTCCTTGCCCTGGCGGCGCTCGCACAGGGCGTCGTAATAGCGGCGGATGATCTCCTGGCGGGCGGCTTCCTGCACCGCCTCGTCGTCAAAGATGCACTTGCCCGCCATGTTCACGCCCATATCGGTGGGGGACTTGTAGGGGCAGGAGCCGGTGATCTTCTCAAACATGGCAGCCAGAACGGGGAACACCTCCACGTCCCGGTTGTAGTTCACGGTGGTCTCCCCGTAGGCCTGGAGGTGGAAGGGGTCGATCATGTTCACGTCGTCCAGGTCGGCGGTGGCGGCCTCGTAGGCCAGGTTCACCGGGTGCTTCAGGGGCAGGTTCCAGATGGGGAAGGTCTCAAACTTGGCGTAGCCCGCGGTGACGCCCCGCTTGTGCTCGTGGTAGAGCTGGCTCAGGCAGGTGGCCATCTTGCCGCTGCCGGGGCCGGGAGCGGTGACCACCACCAGGGGACGGCTGGTCTCCACATACTCGTTCTTGCCGTAACCCTCGTCGGAGACGATCTGGGCAATGTTGTGAGGATAGCCGGGGATGGGATAGTGGCGGTAGACCCGCACGCCCAGGCTCTCCAGACGCTTCTGGAAGGCGTCGGCGGCGGCCTGACCGGCATACTGGGTGACCACCACGCTGCCCACGTACAGGTCCATGGCGCGGAAGGCGTCGATGAGCCGCAGCACGTCGCTGTCATAGGTGATGCCCAGGTCACCCCGGACCTTGTTCTTCTCGATGTCGGCAGCGTTGATGGCGATGATCACCTCTGCCTTGTCCTTCATCTGAGCCAGCATGCGGATCTTGCTGTCCGGCTCAAAGCCCGGCAGCACCCGGCTGGCGTGATAGTCGTCAAACAGCTTGCCCCCAAACTCCAGGTACAGCTTGCCCCCGAACTGGGCGATGCGCTCCTGAATATGCTGGGACTGCAGGCGCAGATATTGTTCGTTGTCAAAGCCCTGTCTGGCCATGTCCTCACCTCAATCTTGTCAAAAAATACATTTATTTATTTTATGCGCTGGAGTCACCGCCGTCAAGGGCTTTCCCGGGAAAGAGTTCATAGAGAGTTGCTGCCGGATTTTGTGGAAATAAGGGATAGTATTTCCGTGAATTTTATGTTAGAATTATAAAACTATCCCCATTTTTACGAAATCTTCACGCGCTGCGGCCGGGCCGGGCGCGTTTTTCATGGAAGGAAAGGATGACCGCTGTGGAATGGAATGAATTGCTCCATATTTGGCTGATCGTCTGCCCTCTGGTGTTCCTGGGCGGACTGGTAGACGCGGTGGCCGGAGGCGGCGGACTCATCACCCTGCCCGCCTATCTGCTGGCCGGACTGCCCCCCCACGCGGCGGCGGCCACCAACAAGTGCGGCAACGTCTGGGGCACCCTGCTGGCCACCGGCCGCTTCCTCAAGCGGGGCGAGGTCCGCTTCCCCAGCGCCCTGTTCGGCGGCGTGGGCGCTCTGGTGGGCGCCTGGGCGGGGGCCAAGCTGAACATGATCATGCCCGAGCAGATGCTGTATTATCTCATGCTCATCATCGTCCCGGTGATGGCGGTGTTCCTGCTGGTCAAGCGGGACTTCGGCACCGAGGACCGCTCCGCGGGCATGTCTGAGATGCGCCTGTCCCTGTTATCTCTGGCCATCGGCCTGGTCATCGGCGCATACGACGGCTTCTTCGGTCCCGGCGCGGGCACCTTCCTCATTCTGGCCTTTACCGGTCTTTGTAAGTTCGACCTGCTCACCGCCTCGGGCAACACGAAAGTCGCCAACTCGGCCTCCAACGTGGCCTCCCTCATCACCTTCGCCCTGGCCGGGCAGGTGGTCTGGGCCGTGGGTATCCCCGCCGCCATCTGCGGCATCGTGGGCGGATATGTGGGGTCCGGCCTGGCCCTGAAGAACGGCGCCAAGGTCATCCGGCCCATGTTCTTCGTGGTCCTGGCCCTGCTCACCATCCGCCTGGTTTATGACCTCCTTTTTTCGTGACCTACTTTTCTTGTAAGAAAAGTAGGCAAAAGAACTTTCTGCGAAACTTCGTTTCGCCTCTGCGCCCGTTCTGAAAAACAAAACGTGGGAGTGGCCTTTCCGGTCGCTCCCACGTTTTTTGTTATTCGCAGCTCATGCGGTGAAATTCCCCTGCCCTGGCATAGGGCCTGGGGTCCTCGGTCAGTCCAATGATGTAATCCACACTGGTATCAAAAAACAACGCCAGCTCCCGCAGGGTGGGAATGGGAATATTCAGCCGCCCCAATTCGTAGTCGGAATAGGTGGTCTGATGCACCCGCAGAACCTCCGCCATCTCCCGCTGGGAAAGATCCCGGTCCTCCCGCAGCGCCCGTAAATGCTCCAGCATCCTATCACCTCACGCCTATTATGAGGTGCTTCCGCCCTGCTCATTGACTTTTAAGGGATATTCCCTTAATATGTCTCTGAGGTGAATGATATGACGGACGAGAAAAAAAGCGTTTCTGTGGTGCTTCCTCTCCACGTGTATCAAAAAATTCGGGTTTTGGCCCAAAATTCCAACCGCACCACCGCCGGATATATTCGTCAGGTGCTGATTTGCCATCTCCGCTGTCTGGACGCGGGAATTTCCTACCCTCCCGGGCTTTTTTAGGCTTTCCCGCTGCTGACTCCGTAGGGGCGGATACCATCCGCCCGCAAAAATCCAAAGGTTTGGCGTAGGGGCCGGTGTCCCCACCGGCCCGCCGTTCCCGGAACCAGCCCCTACGGCTGCTGGCACCAGGCGCGCTTTCCATCGTCCAGCCGGACCGCTCTCCCAAACCCTCCGGCCAGCGGCAGCGGCGCGGAAGGGTCGGCAATCGTTTGCCCTGCCCGCGCCGGATGCGAGGAACAGACCCAGGAATGCGTCCCCCGTAATGGGGTCCGGGGTTGGCGACTGGAGCGCTGGCGCTCCTCGGAGCCAAACCCCGGCAATCTTTGGTTCTTTCCATTGCTGGAAAGAACACAAAAAGGAACCCCTACAGCCCTCCCAACACCTGCGCTGCGCTCTGGGCAAAGAGCCGCGCCCCGGCCACCGCCTCGGTGAGGGTGTTGCCGTGGCCCCCCACCTCCACCAGCAGGTACCCGGGGGACAGCTGCTGGTTGTAGCTGCTGCTGCGCAGGACCACAGGCCGGGCCAGACTCACATAGTCCGCGGCCATCTCCCGCTGGAAGGCCGCCGCCAGGGCCAGGTTATCCCGCCAGTTGGGGTGGTTGGCGCCCCCGTCGTCGGTGCCCACCACCAGCATCACCTGGGCCACCTTGCCCCCGTCCTCCTGGGAGACCAGCTTATAAATGGAGCCGTCGTTGCCCACCAGGGCGTCCCGGTGGACGTCCAGAATGATTTGAATGGTGGGGTATTTCTCCAGCCACTCCTTCACCGCCGCCTTGGACCGGTCGTAGGCCCCGTTGTAGGCGGGATAGTCGTAGAGATTGGTGTCGTGGATCACCTCGAACCCCGCCTGACGGAACACGGCGGCCATCTCCTCCCCCACTCGCACCACGTTGTGCTGGCAGTCGGTGGTGCGGTAGGGGTCGCTCTCCTGGTAGACCTGGCCGTCGGACTGGGTGTAGGCCTCGCTGCCGTGGGTGTGGAGAATCAAAATCTGGGGTCCCTCCCCCATGACGGGCCGCACCGTCCCTTCGGACAGCACCGAAGGGGTCAGGCTCTTGCTGGTGCGGTTATAAAGGTAGATCCCATCCTGTTGGAGGTACTGTCCTCCCTCCTTGCCCACGCCCGTCATCTCCAGCACCCCGTCATCCTCCGTGGGGGCCTGGAGTTCCAGCTCCGTCTGGTCGTCGTCATCGGGGGCCTCCATGGGCTCCGGGCCGTCTTGCAGGGGGTCCGCCCCCCGGCGGTACTCCTCCACCGGCTCCACCCCCGCTTCCAGCAGGGCGGACTGCTCCACCAGCAGCCGACCCCAGCCTTCAAGCCCCGCCAGGGCGGTGTCCTGGGGCAGTTCCCCCAGCTGGCTGGACAGCACCTCTACCACCCGCTGGGGCTGCTGGGCCCAGGTTTCCAGGGCCGTTTGGGCCTGAGACAGGTCCACGGTGGCCGTCAGGGCCCACACCGACGTGAGGGCCAGCCCCAACCCGATCCCCCGCCGCAGGCACCGCCCCAGCCGAAGCTCCCTGTTCCGCCTTCTCCTGTCCCCCATGGTACCACCCCTTGTCCTGTGTGTCAGTTTACTCTATGCCCCAGGAGGCGGGGTTATGTCTACAAGAAAAAGGGGCGGGACGAGAAGCTTCCTTTTGCGGAGGTGTCCCTTTCTGAGCGATCAGAAAGGGACCAAAGAATCGCCGGGGGTTGGCTCCGAGGAGCGCCAGCGCTCCAGTCGCCCACCCCCGGACCCCCGTTACGGGAGACGCTTCCCGGGCAATTGTTCCTCGCATCCGGCGCGGGTGGTGCAGTCGATTGCCCCCGCTTCCCCGCCGCTTCCGCTGGCTGGGCAATTTCGAGAAAGCGGTCCAGCTGGACGGAGAAAGCGCGCCTGGTGCAAGCAGCCGTAGGGGCTGGTCCAAATTATCGCCCCTACACCAAACCCTTTGGCGTCTCTGCGGGGCGGTGAGGACACCGCCCCCTACTGAAATCTACCGTACTTTGGGTAGGGGCCGATGTCTCATCGGCCCGCCGTTTATCGCCCAGCGAAACAACATGGCACAAGCCAGGCGGCCCCGGTAAGGGCAGTACGCCACAACCACCACCCCGCCAGGGCCCAGTGGCCCGGAAGGAGGGGCAAACGCCACTCAGGATTTGCCCGCCGGAAAAGACAAAC
>USCO01000057.1 GCA_900553135.1 uncultured Eubacteriales bacterium
TCTGCCTGCTGGCCGTCCTGCCGGTGATGATCATGGAATTCGCCGTGGGCCGTGCCGCCCGCCGTAACATGGGCCTGGCCTTCCACATCCTTGAGCCCAAGGGCAGCAAGTGGCACTGGGGCGGCAAGGTGGCCCTTATCGGCAGCTACCTGCTGATGATGTTCTATACCACCATCGCGGGCTGGCTGCTGCTGTACTTTGTCAAGATGGCCAAGGGCGACTTTATGGGCCTGGATACCGAAGGCGTGAGCAATGAGTTTGCTTCCCTGATGGGCCAGCCCGGCCTGATGGCGGTGTTTATGATCCTGGTGGTGGTGCTGTGCATGCTCATCTGCTCCCGTGGCCTGCAGAACGGCGTGGAGAAGGTCACCAAGGTGATGATGCTGTGCCTGCTGGCCGTGATGGTCGTGCTGGTGTTCCGCTCCGTGACTCTGGAGGGGGCCAGCGAGGGCCTGAAGTTCTACCTCATGCCCAACTTCCACAACCTGGCCTATGACGCCAGCGGAAAGTTCATTTTGGGCGAAGCGGTGTATGCCGCCATGGGCCAGGCCTTCTTTACCCTGTCTCTGGGCATCGGCGCCCTGGCTATTTTCGGCAGCTACATCGGCAAGGAGTACACCCTGGGCGGCGAGGCCCTGCGGGTGGGCGTGCTGGACACCTTTGTGGCCTTTACTGCGGGCCTCATTATCTTCCCCGCCTGCTTTGCCTTTGACGTGGCCGCCGATTCCGGCCCCAACCTCATCTTCATCACCCTGCCCAACGTCTTTAACGAGATGCCCATGGGCCGTGTGTGGGGCGCTTTGTTCTTCGTGTTCATGTCCTTTGCCGCCCTGTCCACCGTGATCGCCGTGTTTGAGAACATCCTGTCCTTCTGCATCGACAAGTGGGGCTGGAGCCGCGGCAAGGCGGTGCTGGTCAACATGGTGGCCATCATCATCCTGTCTCTGCCCTGCCTGCTGGGCTTCAACGTGCTCTCCGGCATTCAGCCCTTCGGCGCGGGCAGCGGCATCATGGACCTGGAGGACTTCATCGTCAGCAACAACCTGCTGCCCCTGGGCTCCCTGGTGTACCTGCTGTTCTGCGTGACCCGCTACGGCTGGGGCTGGGACAACTTCCTGGCTGAGGCCAACACGGGCACCGGCCTGAAGTTCCCCAAAGGGGTGCGCTTCTACGTGACCTACATCCTGCCCATCATCATGCTCATCATCTTCGTCTTCGGCTACAACGATAAGTTCCAGCTGTGGGACAAGCTGATGGCTGTGCTGGGTATGGCCTGACCGGAAACCGGCGCTCTGTGTGCAGAGCGCCGGTTTTTGCATGTGCCGGTGGGGTGTGATACAATAAAAAAGAAGCTGTCTTCAGACAGGTTTCAGCTTGACGGGGTATGATAGGAAAAATACCTTGGGAGGAACTGGATATGCGCATTTTGATCGTAGAAGATGAGAGCCGCCTGGCGGAGACCCTGCGGCAGCTGATGGAGGACCAGCGCTATCAGGCGGACACCGTGGGGGACGGGGCAGACGGCATTGAATACGGGCTCACCGGGCAGTACGACCTCATTATCCTGGACGTGATGCTGCCCAAGGTGAACGGCTTTGATGTGGCCCGCCGTCTGCGGGCAGCCCATATCTCCACCCCAATTTTGATGCTCACCGCCCGGGACGACATCAGCGACAAGATCGGCGGCCTGGACTGCGGGGCCGACGACTATATGACCAAGCCCTTTGACAGCGGGGAACTGATGGCCCGGGTGCGGGCCCTGACCCGCCGCCAGGGGGAGGTGCTGGGGGACGTACTCACCGTGTCGGGGCTGAGTCTGGACTGCGCCTCCCGCATGCTGCGGGTGGGGGAGCGGTCGGTGCGCCTGGGCTTCAAGGAGTTTGAGGTGCTGCGCCTGCTCATGGTCAACAAGCGGGCGGTGGTGGCAAAGGATCTGCTCATCACCAAGATCTGGGGCCTGGACTCCGAGGCGGAGGACAACAATGTGGAGGTGTACATCTCCTTTCTGCGGAAGAAGCTGGCCTTTTTAGGCAGCGACGTCTCCATTTCCACCCTGCGGAAGGTGGGGTATTTCCTGGACTATCCAGAGGCATAAGAAGGGGGCAGGACCATGCTGCACCGGCTGCGGATCAAATTTATCCTCATCAATATGATGCTGGTCACCCTGGTGCTGCTGGGGGTTTTTGCCTCGCTGTTTTTGTCCACAGCCCAGCAGCTGGAGCGGGAGAGCGAGGCGGCCATGCTGGTGGCCCTGCGCCAGGAGGGCATGCCCCCCATGTTTGAGTTTGACACCCCCGACCCGGGAGAGGGGCGCAAGTGGCAAAACACCATCCCGGTGTTCTGCGTGACGGTGGACCAGGAGGGGAACATCCTGACCCTGAACAGCGGAGAGCGGGTCAAGGTGTCCCAGCAGGTCCAGGAGCAGGCGGTGGAGCAGGCCCTGGCCTCAGGGGCAAACCACGGGGTGCTGAGAGATCTGGGGCTGCGCTACCGCATGGAGGATACGGAGGACAGCACCATCCGTATCGCCTTCTCCGACCTGAGCTGGGAGCGCAGCTCTCTGACCCGGCTGGTGCTGAACTCGGCCCTGGTGGGGGCGGCGGCCCTGGGCGGCTTTTTCCTCATCAGTCTGTTTTTGGCCCGCCTGGCCCTCAAGCCGGTGGAGGAGACCTGGGAGCAGCAGCGGCAGTTTGTGGCCGACGCCTCCCATGAGCTGAAAACCCCCCTTACCGTGATCCTGGCCAATGCGGGTATTGTGGAGAGCCATCCCACAGCCACCGTGGCGGAGGAGGGCAAGTGGATCGCCTATATCCGGGAGGAGGCCCAGCGCATGAAGGGCCTGGTGGAGGACATGCTCTTTTTGGCCAAGTATGACGACGCCCGGCGGCCCAAGGGGGTCCAGGACTGCAGTCTCAGCGACCTGGTGACCGGGTGTGTGCTGCGGTTTGAGTCGGTGGCCTTTGAGGCGGAGGTGGCTTTGGACAGCGAGATCGAGCCCGACCTCAGGGTGCGGGGCGACCCGGACGGCCTGGATCGGCTGGTGATGATCCTGCTGGACAACGCCGTAAAATATGCCGGGCAGGCGGGTAGTGTGTCCGTGGCCTTGAAGCGCCGCCAGGAGCGGGGTGTCCTCACTGTGTGCAACAGCGGAGAACCCATTCCGCCGGAGCACCTGGAGCGGCTGTTCCAGCGGTTTTACCGGGTGGACAGCTCCCGCAGCCGCCAGGCGGGGGGCTACGGCCTGGGACTGGCCATTGCCCACACCATCGTCCAGTCCCACCGGGGGCAGATCGAGGTGCGCAGCAGCCGGGAGGAGGGAACGGTGTTTACCGTGACCCTGCCCCTGCGGAGAAATTGAACCAGAAAGACAAACAGCCCGCCGCAGAAGGGGTTTCTTCTGCGGCGGGCTCTTCTTATGGGGTTACGTCCGGGGCTCCAGCAGGGCGGCCAGAGCGGCCTTGACCTTGCCCATGTCAATGGGCTTGGGGATGTGGCCGTTCATGCCCGCTGCCCGGGCGGCGGCGATGTCGTCCTCAAAGGCGTTGGCGGTGACGGCCAGGATGGGGATGGTGCGGGCGTCGGGGCGGTCCAGCTGCCGGATTTCCCGGGCGGCCCCGTAGCCGTCCAGCTCGGGCATCTGGATGTCCATGAGGATGGCGTCAAAGGTGCCCGGCTGGCTGGCGGCAAAGGCCTCCACCGCCTTGCTGCCGTTTTCCGCGGGGACCACCTGGACCCCCTCCATGGCCAGCAGCTCGGTGGCGATCTCCTGGTTGAGCAGGTTGTCCTCGGCCAGCAGGATGGTCCGGCCGGTGAGGTCGATCTCTCCGCCGGAGGAGGTCTCCTGGGGCAGGGAGGGGGCCTCCTCCTGGGGCAGCGCACAGGGGAGGGTGACGGTGAAGCGGCTGCCCTGTCCCTGCACGCTCTCCACCTGGATCTGGCCGCCCATCATCTGTACGATGTTCTGGGTGATGGCCATGCCCAGGCCCACGCCGCTGGTCTGGCTGGTCATGGAGGTGTCCTCCCGCTCGAAGGGGAGGAAGATGCGCTCCAGAAATTCCGGGGCCATGCCGATGCCGGTGTCGGAGACGGTGAAGCGGAAGACGGACTGCCCGGAGGGGCCGTCCTCCAGCTCCTCCGCCTGGAGGGTGATGGAGCCGCCGGCGGGGGTGTACTTCACGGCGTTGGACAGCAGGTTGTTGAGGATCTGGTCCAGGCGGCTGCTGTCGGTGACCACCTGGCGGTGGCGCAGCGCCAGGGGCAGCAGGGTGAACTGCTGGTGCTGGGCTTTGGCCTGGAGCTGGAAGAGGGAGGCGGTCTCCTCCAGGTGGCGGACCAGATCCACCGGGGCCAGATGCAGCTCCATTTTGCCCTGCTCGATCTTGGCGGTGTCCAGCACCTCGTTGATGAGGTGCAGCAGTTGCTGGGAGGCGGCGGTGATCTTGTCCAGACAGTCGGAGATTTTTTCCGGCTGGTTCAGGTTGTGCCGGGCCAGGTCGGCAAAGCCGATGACGGCGTTCATGGGGGTGCGCATGTCGTGGCTCATGCGGGAGAGGAAGTCGCTTTTGGCCTGGTTGGCCATGCGGGCGCTGTCCAGGGATTCCCGCAGCATCTGGTTTTTGGAGAGGGCCTCAATCTTGCTGTCGTGGATGAGACGGAAGGCCAGAATGACCTGCTGCTGCCCGCCCCGCACGGCAAAGGCCTCGGCGCTGACCCAGCGGGGGCCTTGGGGGAAGGCGCGCTCATACTCCAAATAGCGCCGGGACTGCGTCCCGCTGCACAGTCCGCGCAGCTCCTCCGGGGAGAATTGGGCCAGAAATCCGGGCCAGTCCTCCTCCCGGAACATGGTGTCCTTCACCAGGGAGAGCAGCTGCTCATAGCGGCGGATGGGCTTCCGGGGGACGGGGGTTCCGTCCTCCAGCTTGGTGATCTGGCAGCTTTGGCTGTCCACATCCACCAGAGCCACAGAGAAGTAGGTCTGGCCCAGGGCCTCAAAGCACCCGGCGGTCAGGCGGTTTTGCCGCTCGGCCAGATAGGTCTGGATGAAGAGGTAGATGATGAATACCAGGAAGACCCCCTCCAGGGCCAGCTGGAGGTAGAAAATGTTGGTGGCGTCCTCGGTGATGACCGAGCGGGGGATGGTGACGATGCAGGTCCAGCCTTCGTCCCCCTTGATGTAGTAGTTCTGGTAGCTGTCCTGCTGTCCTTTCCAGGGGACGAAGCCCCGGTCCCCTTCAAACTGGGACATCATGTCCAGGTAGTCCTGGGGCTGGAAATCGTCCAGCTCACAGCTGATATGATCCTGGCCGATCTGCTGGTGAAGCAGCACATTGCCTGCCTGATCCACCACGGTGGCGGTACCGGGGAACACGTCGCTGCCCTGGGCCCACTCCACTTCGATATCGCCCACCCGGATGTCCAGGGCCAGCACGCTCTCCCCGTCATCCAGGAGCTTGGACAGGCTGACCATGGTGGTGCCGGAGCGGGCGTCCTGGTAGACCATGGAGCGGGCGCATTGGCCCCCTGCGGCCACCGCCTGGATGTACCAGGGCCGCTCCTCAATGTTGTATTCCGAGCCGGGGCGCCAGCCGCTGCTGTAGATGCCCTCCCCGCGGATCACGCCGTAGATGCCGCTTTCGTCGTACTGCATGGTCTGCTCGTACTGCTGGGAGTAGGCGGTGACCCACTGCTCGATCTCGGCGGGGGAGACATCCTCCTGCAGCATGGTGTTGACCATGTAGGAGGCGTCCTCCAGGATCTGCTGGTACTGGCTCATAAAGGAGTTGACCTGCAGGTTCAAATAGTCTGCGGTCATGGCACCCAGCTCATTGGCGGAGCGGTAGGCGCTGCGGCCGGTGAAGTACACCCCCAGAAAGGCAAAGGTGCCTGTGAGGATGAACAGCAGGATATTTTGAAATAAAAAGCGGCGGCTGGACCGCTGTAGTCCACGCATCTGTCAGTCCCCCTTTGTTTCTTCCCAATCCAAACCGGAGCGGGCCGCCGGGATGGCGGCAGGACCGGATTGTTTTCATTATACCGGTATCAAATGGATCTGGCAAGAAAAGGCTCCGGAGGAAGGAAACGGTCAGGGACGGGGAAACGCCCGAAAAGGCAGAAAAAAGTCAGCCGGACGGCTTTAAAAAGGCGGTCCGGCTGACTTTTTCACTTATTTGATATAGCTGACGTGGAGCAGATCATGGCGCTGCTCGGGGGTATACTTTTCCAGGTAGCCCAGCACCACTGGGTTCTTCTCCGCCCGCTTGAAGGGGGCGGCCCGGTCGGCGGCATAGAGGCCCGCGGCCCGGTCCTGCTTTTTCTGCTTCAGGCCGTAGGGCTGGCCGGCGCCGCCCACACAGCCATTGGGACAGGTCATGACCTCCACCAGGTCATAGTAGGCCGAGCCCTCCTCGATCTGCTTCAGCAGGTCCTGGGCGTGCTTCAGGCCGTGGACTACCGCAAGCTTGATCTCCCGCTCGCCCACCTGAACGGTGGCCTCCCGGATGGCCTCGTTGCCCCGGAGGGCGGAGTACTGCAGCTCCCGCAGGGTGTTTTTGCTCTTGTCAGGCAGACAGTAGCGCACCACAGCCTCGGCCACGCCGCCGGAGGAGCCGTAGATCACCGCAGCGCCGGAGCCCAGACCGAAGGGCAGGTCGGGGGACTCCAGCTCCATCTGGGGCAGCTGGATGCCCGACTCCTTGATCATGTTGATGATCTCCTGGGTGGTGAGCACCAGGTCCACGTCGGGCTTGCCGTTGTGGTAGAACTGGGGCCGGGCGGCCTCCATCTTCTTGGCGGTACAGGGCATGATGGCGATGTGGAAGGTGGAGCGGCCATCCTGGGCGTCCTTCTTCTGGTAGTGGTCCCGGATGATGGCGGCAAACATCTCCATGGGGGATTTACAGGTGGAGATATGTTTCAGATACTTGGGATTTTCCAGCTCCAGATACTTCACCCAGGCGGGGCAGCAGGAGGTGAACATGGGGAAGGGACCGCCCTTTTCCAGGCGGGCCAGGAACTCCTGGGACTCCTCGATGGTGGTGAAGTCGGCGCCGAAGGTGGTGTCGTAGACCTCATCGGCGCCCATGAATTTCAAAGCGGTGACCAGCTGGTCCAGGGCGTTCTGGCCCGAGGGCATGCCGAAGGCCTCGCCCACGGCCACGCGGACGGCGGGAGCGATCTGGAACACCACCCGCTTCTGGGGATCGTGGAGGGCGCGCCAGGCCTTACCGATCTGGTTGTAGACGGTGATGGCGCCGGTGGGACACACGGCGGAGCACTGGCCGCAGCTGATGCAGTGGGTCTGGGACAGGGTGCGTCCAAAGGCGGGGGAGACCCGCATGTTGTAGCCGCGGTGGGCAAAGTCGATGATGCCCATGCCGATGGTCTCTTCACACACCCGCACGCAGTCGCCGCACAAGATGCACTTGCTGGGGTCCCGGACTACAGCGGGGCTGCTGTCGTCCAGCTCAGACTCTTCCCGGCTGTCCCCAAAGCGCACCTTGCGCACGCCGAAGCGCATGGCCAGCTCCTGCAGGCGGCACTCGCCGCTCTTCTCGCAGGTGGTGCAGTTGCAGTTGTGGGAGGCCAGCAGCAGCTCCAGGATCATCCGCCGGTGTTTCAGCAGCCGGGCGGTGTTGGTGCGGATGGACAGCCCGTCCCGGGGCTTCATGGAGCAGGAGGTCTCGATCTTGCCCCGCTCATCCTCCACCACGCACATGCGGCAGGCGCCGTAGACGGACAGGTCGGAGTAATAGCAGAAGGTGGGCATCTCGATGCCGGCCTTGCGGATGACGGACAGCACGTTGGTCTCCCCGTCGAAGGGGACCCGCTGGCCGTCGATATACATGATTCCTTTGTTTGCCATAGCGGTCAATCCTCCTCCCGAATGGCGCCGAAGGGACAGCAGCCCCAGCAGGCGCCGCACTTGATGCACTTCTCCGTGTCAATGACGTGGGGCATCCGGATCTGGCCGGAGATGGCCTCCGTGGGACACTGGCGCATACACTTGCCGCAGCCCTTACACAGCTCGGGATCGATCTGCAGGACCTTTTTCCGGCCGTTGCAGTGGGGACAGTGCTTATCCACCACGTGGGCCAGATACTCGTCCCGGAAATATTTCAGGGTGCTCTGAACCGGCTTACAGGCGCTCTGCCCAAGACCGCACAGGGCGGTTTCCGTGATGGTGCTGGACAAGTCCTCCAGCAGGTCCAGATCCTCCATGGAACCCTCGTTGTTCACGATGCGGGTGAGGATTTCCAGCATGCGGCGGGTGCCCTCCCGGCAGGGGACGCATTTGCCGCAGGACTCGTTCTGGGTGAAGTTCATGAAGAAGCGGGCCACTTCCACCATACAGGTGTCCTCATCCATGACCACCAGGCCGCCCGAGCCGATCATGGCGCCCACCTGTTTCAGGGAGTCAAAGTCCATGGGCATATCCAGGTGCTCCTCGGTGAGACAGCCGCCGGAGGGGCCGCCGATCTGCACGGCCTTGAACTTTTTGCCGTCCTTGATGCCGCCGCCGATCTCAAAGATGACCTCCCGCAGGGTGGTGCCCATGGGGACCTCGATGAGGCCGGTGTTCACCACGTTGCCCGTAAGGGCAAAGGCCTTGGTGCCCGGGCTCTTCTCGGTGCCGATGGAGCGGTACCACTTTGCGCCGTTGCGGATGATGAGGGGGACGGTGGAGAAGGTCTCCACGTTGTTCAGCACGGTGGGGCTGGCCCACAGGCCCTTTTCCACGGTGCGGGGAGGTTTTACCCGGGGCATGCCCCGGTTGCCCTCGATGGAGGCGGTGAGGGCGCTGCCCTCGCCGCAGACGAAGGCGCCCGCGCCACGGTTGACGTGGAGGTGGAAGGAGAAGTCGGTGCCCAGGATGTTGTCGCCCAGCAGGCCCAACTCCTCCGCCTTGGCGATGGCAGTTTTCAGGCGGGAGACGGCCAGGGGGTACTCGGCACGGACGTAGATATAGCCCTCGTCGCTGCCCGCCGCCACGGCGGCAATGAGCATGCCCTCGATGATGGAGTGGGGATTGCCCTCCATGATGGAGCGGTCCATGAAGGCGCCGGGGTCACCCTCGTCGCCGTTGCACACCACGTATTTTTTGCCCTTGGGCTGGGTGCGCACGCTCTCCCACTTCCGCCCGGCGGGGAAGCCGCCGCCGCCCCGGCCCCGGAGGCCGGAGTCCAAAATCTCCTTGCAGATGGCCTCGTCGGTCATCTCAAACAGGGCCTTTTCAAAGGCGGAATAGCCGTCCTTGGCCAGATATTCGTCAATGTCCTCGGCGTCGGTGGTGCCGCAGTTTTCCAGCACGATGCGGTGCTGCTTATGATAGAAGGGGATGTCCTCGTGCTTGGCGTAGGTTACCCCGTCCAGCTGGTACAGCAGCCGGGGGATCACCTTGCCCCGCAGCAGAGTCTGGTCGATGATGTCGTCGCAGTCCTCCACCTGCACATGGGTGTAGAGGATGCCGTCAGGCTCGATCTGCAGCAGGGGACCCATTTCGCAGAAGCCGTGGCAGCCGCTGCGCTTAAGGTTGATGTCGTCGGCGGTGGTCTCGGGGGTCTCGTCCTCCCGCAGCAGACCCACGTGGACGTTCAGTCCCCGGCGCTGACACTCCTCCTTCATACGCTCGTAAATGTTCAGGGAGCCGCCGGCGATGCAGCCGGTACCGGCGCAGATAAGCACCTGGCGGCGCTGGGCCTCCAGAGCCCGGCGGGCCTTCATCTGCCGGACCTGGAGCTGTTCCCGGGTGAGATTAGTCATGGTCATGGGCGGCGTCCTCCTTTCGCAGCTGATCCAGCAGTTCAATGGCCAGTTCCGGGGTCATTTTCGAGTGGACCTGGTCGTTGACGGTGACGACGGGGGCCAGTCCGCAGGCGCCCAGACAGGCCACGGTCTCCAGGGTGAACAGGCCGTCGGCAGAGGTCTTCTGCTTGCCCTCCAGCTCCAGATACTCCCGGATGGCGTTGTAGATGGGCTGGGATTTGCGCACATGGCAGGCGGTGCCGTCGCAGACCTTGATGATGTACTTTCCCTTAGCCTCCAGGGAGAAGTTTTCATAGAAGGTGGCCACGCTGTACACCTTGGCCACTCCGATATCCAGCATTTGCGCAATGCGCTCCAGGACCTGGGGGCTGAGATACTTGTACTCCGCCTGGATGTCCTGCATGATGGCAATCAGATGGTGGCGCTGGCAGTCGTAGGAGTTGATGATCTCCTCCACACGCTCCATAGAGATTCCTTTGGACATAGTTTCACACCTCGTCTTTCCGTTTCAGCGCCCGGATCGGCGCGAATATCCCACATATTATACATGATAAAGGATGGAAGAACAGAATTCTATTGGTCATTTTCACGATTTAACGCCATGAAAAAAAGTCCTGCAAAAGAAAAAATCAATTGAAAAATGGAAAATAACCAGGAAAGGATGGGGGAGTCTCAGACAACCCCGGTGGGAAGATTCGTCAAAAGAGAGAGGACAAAGGGACAAAAAGGAGGAATGAAGTTTTGGAACGTTTGACCAAAGGGAATGGTTTGTGGTAGGATAGTACCAGCGTTTTGACAGGGGCGGCGCCCCGGAAAGGACCTTTGCCATGGACTGGAAAGAAATGTTACCTACTTTGTATCGCAACCGCATTGACACGGTATTTTCCGGCGAGGGAGACAGCGTGCCCGTGGGAGGCAGCCGCTTCGGCGGACGGCCCGATGTCCCCGGGGACTTTGTCTGGCCGGTGTTTGAGTGGGAGGGGACCACCCGGCCCCTGGCCTTCCTGGCACAGTTTGACTGCGCCCAGCTGGCCCCTCTGGACAAAGAGGGCCTGCTGCCCAAGAAGGGGCTGCTCTCCTTCTTCTATGAGCTGGATTCCCAGCGCTGGGGCTACGACCCCAAGGACGCGGGCTGTGCCCGGGTGTATTGGTTTGAGGGGCAGGACCTGGCCCCGGCGGAATTCCCGGAGGAGCTGGCGGAGGACTTCCGTCTGCCCCAGCTGGCGGCCAAGCTGTCGGCGGCTACCGACGCCCCCGATTTCCAGGACGCCTGCCCCGCCCTGGGCTATCCCTGGACGGCCAACGACTACCGCATCTTCGACCAGGCCCGGCGGGAGCTGGGGATGCATTACCCCGAAAACCGCTCCCAGCTGCTGGGCTGGCCCGACCTCATTCAGAACAACATGACCCTGCAGTGTGAGCTGGTCTCCCGGGGCCACTACCTGGGTGGCAGCTGGGAGAGCGTTCCTCTGGAGGAGCGGGACCAGCTGCGGGGCCCCAGCACCGAGAAGTGGCGGCTGCTGTTCCAGCTGGACACGGTGGAGCAGGATGGCTTTGAGCTGATGTTCGGCGACTGCGGCCGGATCTACTTCTACATCCCCAAGGAGGACCTGGAGGCAGGCCGGTTTGACCGGGTGTGGCTCATCCAGCAGAGCGCCTGAGAGGAGGGGCAGCCATGAACATCGAGATCATCTACCGCGCCCGGGTGCGCAGCAGAGACAATCTGGTGAAATCCATGAAGAACATGGCCAGCCTTCTGGACCTGCGGGTGGGCTTCTGGGAGCAGGGCATGCGCATCGTCCTGTGCCCCGGAGGCTATATGGACTTTGGCTGGCAGAAGGAGAAGGGCCTGCTGGGCCAGTGGCGGCTCACCGGCGGATGCGACACCACCCCCTTGGGCGCGGGCTTTCACAAGGCCGTGGTGGAAATGCTGGACCTGCTGGGGAAGAAGGACCTGCGGGAACTGGAGGTGCGGGACGATACCGGCTACTGGGAGGACCGGGATTTTGAGCGCCTGCAGAAAGAGCACTTTTATCCCTGGCTGACCCGGGAGGTGGATGACATCCTGAACCAGCTGGAGGACAACGCCTGCCTTCAGCGCTACTGGATGGAGGACCAGTACCAGCCCCAGGAGATCCCCGGTACCTTGATCACCCCCATGGGCCGGTTCTCCAAGAAATGGCTGCAGGAGCGGCAGGGAGACCG
>USCO01000058.1 GCA_900553135.1 uncultured Eubacteriales bacterium
AAATGCTGCTATAGCTCAGTCGGTAGAGCGCATCCTTGGTAAGGATGAGGTCGGCAGTTCGAATCTGCCTAGCAGCTCCAAGTGAAACCCTAGAGCCACAACGGTTCTAGGGTTTTTACTTTTTTATCCAGGAATTTGGGAGCGGGAAAAAACCAGACAAAAAACCAGACGGTGCCTAAAAATAAGCCGGACAGGGTCAGCCCTGCCCGGCTTTTTTCATGTCATTTTTGAGGGCGTCCCGGAAGATCTGACTTGCCCGCTTCATGCTCTCCTGGTCGGCGTGGGTATACATCCGAAGCGTGACCGCTTTCTCGCTATGGCCCAGTTTCTCGGAAATGCTGGCGACATCCGTCCCGTTGGTGATGGCGATACTGCGAAGGTATGGCGCAGCTTGTGGGGGTGCAGATCGGGGACACCATACCGCACAGAAAACTTCTTCAAATACCGGGTGGGGCTTTGGGGGTGCATCGGCTCGGGGCTGTTGTCCTGGGTAAATACAGCTGTCTTTCCAGCTCCTTTGCGTTGGAAGCGCGATAGATTGTGGGTATTGGCTTCCCTCTTTCATCTTACCTTCTGTCCCTTGGTCCATGCCGTCCGAGCCTGGTTAAGGCTCATCTCATTGGCACAGTCTTCTTCATCCGGGTCATCCATCTGGATTCCGTCGTTTTCCCACCCGCAGACCGCGCAAATTTCAAAGTTGTTCTCACGTTCAAACTCATAGTTTCCACACACCGGGCACTTCGTCATGTTCAATTCACTCTTTCTGCAACTGCTGCAAATAATGTTGCACTTACCGCCTGAGAAGAGCGTAGAGTACCACTTTCATTGTTGCCTGTCAACATCTTTCCTTTGGAAAACTGCCCATTTTTGCTCTGGGCTGTCCCGGGAAGGGTCTGTGGTTGCCATGGTGGCCCTGATCGGCGCGGGGGTGGCCGCATCCCTCCCGTTCCAGGAGTGCGGCATGGGGGTAAATGTTGGTTATGTGGGTCGGATTTAAGTGGTTTTTCTTTTGCGCCCAAAAGACGGGCCAAAACGCTACTAAATCCACCAAAATCCGGAACAAAGGCCACGTCTTAATGCCGCCTTAATATGGGCCGAAATACGTTAATACCTCCTTTAGACGATGTGTAGATAATAAACGTATCAAGATGAGATAAAGGTGTATTAAGAGGTAGAGACTTATGTGGCGGCTTTTACATAAAAACAATAAGTCCCCGTTCCGTAGCATTATTTTTGGATTTTTGCTGGTGATTTTACTGGGGAGCTTTCTTCTCATGCTCCCCATCTCCGCAAAAAATGGGGAGGTCACCCCCTTTTTGCATGCGCTGTTTACGGCGACCTCCGCCGTTTGCGTGACCGGCCTGGTGATCTACGACACCGCCACCTATTGGTCCCAATTCGGGCAGACGGTCATCATTCTGCTCATCCAAATCGGCGGTCTGGGCGTGATTACGGTGGCGGGAGCCTTTGCCATCCTCTCGGGAAGAAGGATCGGTCTGATGCAGCGCAGCACCATGCAGGAGGCCATTGCGGCCCCCCACGTGGGCGGCATCGTGCGGCTGACTGGATTTATTCTAAAAACCGCCCTGGCGGTGGAACTGCTGGGGGCGGCGCTGCTCTTTCCCGTGTTTTTCCGGGAGTTTGGGCTGTTCCGGGGGGCGTGGTATGCCCTGTTTCATTCCATTTCTGCCTTCTGTAACGCAGGCTTTGATTTGATGGGCGTCAAAGCCCCCTTTTCATCCCTCACCGATTATGCAGGCGACCCCGTCATCTCCATTGTGATTGCCCTGCTCATCGCCGTGGGCGGTATTGGCTTTGTGACCTGGGAGGATATCCGCACCAACGGTCTGCATTTTCACAAGTACCGCATGCAGAGCAAAGTCATCCTCACGGTGACAGGGGCGTTGATCCTGTTTCCCACCCTCTACTTTTTCCTGTTTGAATTTACCGGGGAGCCCCTGGGAAAACGGGTCCTGTTGTCCTTCTTTCAGGCCGTGACCCCAAGAACTGCCGGATTTAATACCGCGGATCTGACCTTGCTCAGCGAGACCGGACAGTTTGTCATCATCATTCTCATGCTCATCGGCGGCTCCCCCGGTTCCACCGCAGGCGGCATGAAAACCACCACCTTCGCGGTGCTGCTGGCCAACACCCTGGCGGTGTTCCGGCGCAGAGAGCACCCCAGCTTTTTTAACCGCCGCATCTCCACCGAAGCGGTGTCCCAGGCTTCCACGGTGCTGCTCATGTACGTGGTGCTGTTTTTAACCGCCGGACTGGTCATCAGCAGGGTGGAGGACCTGCCTGTGCTTACCTGTCTCTTTGAGACGGCATCGGCCATTGGCACCGTGGGACTGTCCCTGGGCGTCACCCCGCAGCTCAGCAGCCTGTCCCATCTCATTTTGATTGCACTCATGTTTTTTGGACGTGTGGGCGGTCTGACCCTGATTTTTGCGGCCCTGTCCCGGGTACAGGGCAACAGCGCCAGACTTCCCCAGGAACGAATCACCGTTGGATAACGATTATGGAGGAATTATGAAAACAATTTTATTGATCGGTTTGGGCCGTTTTGGCCGCCATATTGCCATGAAGCTGAACGAATTGAATCACCAGGTCATGGTGGTGGATAAGGACGAGAGCAGGGTGGACGCGGTGCTTCCCTTTGTCACCAACGCCCAGATCGGAGACAGCACCAATGAGGAGTTTCTCAACGCCCTCGGGGTCCGGAATTTTGACCTGTGTATTGTGGCCATTGGAGACAACTTCCAAAGCTCCCTGGAGACCGCCTGCCTCTTAAAGGAGCTGGGGGCCAAAAAGGTGATCGCCCGGGCGGAGCGGGATGTGCAGGCGAAATTCCTGCTGCGCAACGGAGCCGATGATGTGGTGTATCCGGAGAAGCAGATGGCCATCTGGACCGCCATTCGGTATAGTTCGGAGCATATTTGTGACTATATCGCCCTGGGCGATGACCACGCCATCTTTGAAATTGAGGTACCCAAGGACTGGATCGGAAAGACCATCGGGCAGCTGGACGTGAGAAAGCGGTACAATGTGAACATTATGGCCGTGAAGCAAAACGGCAAGTTTGCCATGACGGTCATCAAGCCCGATACCTACCTGCCCGAGCACAGCACCGTTTTGGTTTTGGGCACGCAGCGGGACATTCAAAAGTGTTTTCACATCTAACAGCTGCCCATATGGGGAGAGGAAGTGGCATCCATGAACGCATTGGTGAAAGAACTGGTTTTGCTGGGCGGATGGTTGGCCTTTGCGGCATTTGGCTACTATGCGGTGTCCCGGCTGGGGGATTTTCTGGAACAGTGCCAGGCCGAAGGAGAGGCGGCGTATGACCTTCCGGAGGAGCAGGGGGACCTGAACATCGCGGCGGCAAGCCCCTGGGCCATGCAGGCGGGGTCTCAGGTGCTGAAGGCCATGCAGCGGGAGCACCCCTATTTGCACTGTACCCTCTCCATGGGGGAGGAGCCGGAGCTGCTGGATGCCCTGGGAACGGGGGATGTGGATATCGTCATCCTGTATTCCAAGGCGGCGCAGCACAAAGGGGTCCGGCAGAGAAAGATTACTCTTCCCGCCCGGCCCTTTGTCAATGAGGACGGGGTGAAGATCACCCCCATCCATTCGGCCACGCAAAGCCAATTTGTAGCTTGGAACAACCGGGACCGGCGGCCCGTGATTCTGGAATTCGTGGAGAAGCTTTGCGGACAGGGCGCATAGCGGTGTGCTATAATAACTGGGCCGGAAGGGGGGAAGGGCCATGGCTGCCGAGAAACAACTGGAAGAGCAGGGCAAGAAACAAGGAAAGCTGACCATTTTTGCCAGCTATTTTTCCGGCGCGGGAAAAAGCTGGGCCATGCTGAAGGCGGCCCAGGAGGCCAAGGACGCCGGGGTGGACGTGGTCATCGGCCTGAGCCCCCGGGAGCAGTGGCCCGACACCGAGGCCCTGGCACAGGGCTTTGAGCGGGTGCTCTGTGGCCCCGACCAGCCCGATGGGCAGTCGGACGACGACCGAAATCTGGACGCCTGCCTGGCGCGGCGGCCCCAGCTGGTGTTGATCGACGAGCTCTCCCACAAAAACGCCGAAAACTCCCGCCACAAAAAGCGCTACCAGGACATCCAGGAGCTTTTGAAGGCGGGGGTGGACGTGTACACCACCCTGGATATTCAGCATATCGAAAGCATCCAGGACGCGGTGGTCTCCATCCTGAAAGCCCCCATTGAGGAGCGGATTCCCGACCACGTGTTTGACCGGGCGGACCAGGTGGAGCTGATCGACGTGGAGCCCGAGCGGCTGCAGCAGCGGCTCATGCGGCAAAATCGGGGGGCGCTGGGTTCCGGCTGCTCCCTGTCCCAATTGAGCGCCCTGCGGGAGGTGGGGCTGCGCCGCTGCGCCGACCGGGCGGCCCTGTATACCCGGGTCAATCACAGCCAGACCGGCTACCGCACCCACGAGCACATTCTGGTCTGCCTGTCCTCCGCCCCCTCCAACGAGAAGATCATCCGCACGGCGGCCCGCATGGCGGGGGCCTTCCGGTGCGGCTTTACGGCGCTGTTTGTGGAGACCAAGGAGTTTCAGTGGATCACCCAGGCGGACAAGGAGCGGCTCCAGGCCAATATTCACCTGGCGGAGCAATTGGGCGCGGCCATCGAGACGGTGTACGGCGACGACGTGGCCTATCAGATCGCGGAGTTCTCCCGCCTGTCCGGGGTGACCAAGATCGTGCTGGGCCGCAGCGGAATGCCCCGCCCGTGGCTGAGAAAGGCGTCTTTGACCGAGCGGCTCATTGAGCTCACCCCGGAGCTGGATATCCACATCATTCCCGACAACGGGGGCGGAAAGGGGTTTTCTGCCCGGCACTGGGAGATCGTGCACATGCCCGCCGTGTCCCTGCTGGATCTGCTGAAAAGTGTGCTGATTTTGGTTTTGGCCACGGGGATCGGCTCCCTGTTTTACCGCTGGGGCCTGACGGAGGCCAATATCATGACCCTTTATATTTTCGGGGTCATGCTGGTCTCGGTCTTTACCCAAAGCTCCATCTGCAGCTTCATCGCTTCCATCGTCAGCGTGCTGACCTTCAACTTCTTCTTTACCGAGCCCCGGTTTTCCCTCCACGCCTATGACAGCGGGTACCCCGTCACCTTTCTCATCATGTTCCTGGCGGCCCTGCTCACCGGCTCTCTGGCGTCCAAGCTGAAGTCCCACGCCAAGCGCTCGGCCCAGGTGGCGTGGCGCACCAAGCTGCTGTTTGAAACGGACCAGAACCTGCAAAAGGCCCGGGATCAGGAAGAAATCATTTCGGTCACGGCAAGGCAGCTGCAAAAAATCTTTCAGCGGGACATCGTAGCCTACCGGGTCCAGGAAGAGGAATTGGTGGGGCCGGAGTTCTTTCCCCTGGATTCGTCCACGTCCCCTGACCGCTACACCACCCTGAAAGAGCGGGAGGTGGTCCGGTGGGTCCTCACCAACAACAAACGGGCGGGAGCGGGAACGGACACCCTGTCCGACGCCCGCTGCACCTACCTCTCGGTGCGCACCGGCAAGCAGGTCTATGGCGTGGTGGGCATTGCCGCCTCGGACAAGCCCCTGGACTCCTTCGAGGCCAGCATCCTCTTTTCCGTTTTGGGAGAGTGCGCCCTGGCCCTGGAAAACCAGAAAAACCTGGAGGAGAAGGAGGCGGCCGCCGTATTGGCCAAAAACGAGCAGCTGCGGGCCAATCTGCTGCGCTCCATCTCCCACGATCTGCGCACGCCCCTCACCTCCATTTCGGGCAATGCCAACAATCTGCTGTCCAACGGAGATCTGTTTGACCCCAAGACCAAGAAGCAGATGTATACCGATATTTATGATGACGCCATGTGGCTCATCAATCTGGTGGAAAATCTGCTGTCGGTGAGCCGCCTGGAAGAGGGGCGGATGAACCTGCATGTGTCCACAGAACTCATGGATGAGATCGTGGCGGAAGCCCTGCGGCACATCAACCGCAAGAGCGTGGAATACCGCCTGAACGTGCAGAGCAGCGAGGAATATCTCCTGGTGCAGGTGGATGCCAGACTTATCATTCAGGTCCTCATCAATCTTCTGGACAATGCCATCAAGTATACGCCCCCGGGGTCGGAGATCAACATTGGGTGGCGGAAAGAGGGAAACTTTGTCCTGGTTACCGTGGCCGACAACGGCCCGGGCATTTCCGACCAGGCCAAGCCCCATATTTTTGATATGTTTTACAGCGCCTCCAACCAGATCGCCGACAGCCGCCGCAGCATGGGGCTGGGCTTGGCGCTGTGCAAATCCATCGTCAACGCACACGGCGGGGAAATTTCCGTCCGGGATCAATTGCCCCATGGTTCCATCTTTACATTTTCTGTACCAGCCGGGGAGGTAGAGCTGCATGAATAAACCCTTGATTTTAGTGGTTGAGGACGATACAGCGGTCCGCAACCTGATCACCACCACGCTGAAAGCCCATGATTACCGCTTTCTCACCGCGGCAAACGGCGAGTCCGCCGTGTTGGAGGCCTCCTCCCACAATCCGGACATTATCCTGCTGGACCTGGGCCTGCCGGATATGGACGGGGTGGAGGTCATCCACAAGGTGCGCTCCTGGTCGAATCTGCCCATCATCGTCATCAGCGCCCGGAGCGAAGACACCGATAAGATCGACGCCCTGGATGCCGGAGCGGATGATTACCTGACGAAACCCTTTTCCGTGGAGGAGCTGCTGGCCCGCCTCCGGGTGACCCAGCGGCGCCTGGCAGCCCTTCAGGTGGGGGCGGCCAATACCGAAGCGGTCTTTACCAACGGCAAGCTGAAGGTGGACTATGCGGCGGGCTGTGCGTTTCTGGACGGCCAGGAGCTCCACCTGACCCCCAGCGAGTACAAGCTGCTGTGCCTGCTGTGCAAAAACGTGGGGAAAGTGCTGACCCACACCTTCATCACCCAGCAGATCTGGGGCCGGAGCTGGGAAAATGATGTGGCCTCCCTCCGGGTGTTTATGGCCACCCTGCGCAAGAAGCTGGAAAAAGAGCCGGGCTCTCCCCAGTATATCCAGACCCACATCGGGGTGGGGTATCGCATGATGAAGGTGGAGTAAGAGAGACGGGCGTGAAACCTGGATGTCCCGCCGGACAGGAACATGTTCCTGTCCGGCGCGCTTGTTTCTGCCGTCCAGGCTCTGCCCGGGGGCTGCTGTTCCGATTTTTACACTGCTGAGTGCCCAGCGTGGGGCAGAAAAAAGGCTCCAACCAATCCTGTATTGTTGACATATGTAGACTATTGTGGTACGATGTGTTTACAAAGATAGACAGAAAGGAGGGGAACGATGAAGGAAACCAGGATCAGTCTGACCCGGGCGGAGTGGAGCGTGATGGAGTGCCTGTGGGAGGCGGGGCCGCTCACAGGGCGGGAGGTAATTCAGCGCATGGAAAAAAGCTGCGGCTGGAGCCGGAGCACCACCCTCACGCTTCTGAGCCGCCTGGAAAACAAGGGGGCGCTGAGAAGTGTTCCGGCGGAGAAGGGACCCAAGGTATTTTCCCCGGTCCTGCGGCGGGAAGACGCCGCCTTGGGGGAGACAAAAGATTTCCTCGACCGGGTGTACCAGGGGAGCCTGAGTCTGATGGTCAGCGCCCTGACGAAGAAACAGGCCCTGTCCCGGGAGGAATTGGATGAGCTGTATGAGCTGCTGAAGGGATTGGAGGAGGAACGGCATGATTGAATGGGCGATTACCTCCAGCGTGTTGATTTTGGTAGTGCTGGCGCTGCGGCGCTTGCTGATGGGAAAAATCAGCCTGCGGCTTCAGTATGGGCTGTGGGCTCTGGTGCTGGTGCGGCTGCTGTTGCCAGTGAGCTTGGGCGGAACAGCGGTGAGCATTTTGAATACCGTGGAGGGCACGCAAATGCCCAATCCTGTGGTGGGTTATCTGGGCGGCGACACACCCCGGCTGCCGGGGGCGGAGTCCGGCGTGTCCCCTTCTGAGGAGGAACCCCAGGGGCAGAACGAGGAGAACCACGACCAGCAGCAGGCGGAGGTAGACACCGCCGGAGGGGAGAAGGGCACGCCCATCTCCCTGGGGACGGTGCTGCTGGGAGTATGGGCCGTGGGGGCCGTGAGCATGGGCCTGTGGCTTTTGTGGGTAAATGTCCGGTTTGCGGGGAAACTCCGCCGCAGCCGTGTGCCTTTAACCGTGGAACATTGTCCCCGACCGGTGTATGTGACCGGGGCGGCCCAAACTCCGTGCCTTTTCGGGCTGTTTCGTCCCTGCATCTATGTAACGCCGGAAGTTGCCGCCGACGAGACGGTACTGCGCCACAGCCTGGCCCATGAACTGACCCACTTCCGTCACGGAGACCACGTCTGGGCGGTCCTGCGGGGGCTGTGCCTGGCCCTCCACTGGTATAATCCTCTGGTGTGGCTGGCTGCCGCGCTATCCCGCCGGGACGGGGAGCTGTGCTGCGATGAGGCCACCGTAACAAAGCTGGGAGAAGGGGAGCGGGCGGCCTATGGCCGCACCCTGCTGGCCGTCACCTGCCAGGGCCGGACCAACCCCATACTTACCGCCACCAGCATGACAGGCAGCAAGGGCGGCATCAAAGAGCGTATTCTCCTGCTGGCCAAGCGGCCCAAAACGGCGGGCTATACCCTGGCGGCCGTGGCGCTGATTGCCGTTCTGGCGGTGGGGTGTACCTTTACCGGAGCACAGAAGAGCGGGGAAGGAGGGGAAATTTCCCTGGCGGAGGGGATCGATGTCCCCCAGGCGGTGGCCGACTGCGCCAGGGAGTATGTGCAGGAGGAGCGGATCTATTACGAAGAGCGGCAGGGCTATGAGATCACCGGAGCGAAGATCGTGGGCATCACCCAGATCAACACCGGAACCGCCGCCGAAAACAGCGGCGTAAACATGTACCAGCTGGAGTACCGCCTGAAAGCGGCCCATCCGGACGAGGTGGTGTTGGCGGGCGGCATGACCATGGAGGATGGCGCCATCACCGAGTGGGGCAGCGCGGGACAGCCCTATTTGCTGCTCTATTGGGAGGATTCCGGGGCGGAAACGACTTGGGAGCGGGTGTGTGTGACCCACACTGACACCATTGTGCAGGATTACGGCACGCCGGAGATGCTGGAGACCTACGGCGATAAATATACCGCGGCGGCCATGGAGCTTGCCAGCCACTATCTGGGCGGCGAAGGCTGGGGAGACGAACCTGCAACAGACCCGACGGAGGGAGTCACCCTGACCGGCCTGGTCGTGGAGGCGTCGGGCAGCGAGGAGGAGATCGGCCGACAGTGGGCGGAAGCCTTTGCAGCCCAGTATCGGACCCTTTCCCCGGAAAATCCGTTGTACAGTACGGACAGTGTAGTTCTGGAATGCACCCCCTATGCCCGGTCGCTGTTGTTGCAGCCCCAGGAACTGATCTACCTGATGCGCTTTGCCTGCAATGCGGTGGACAAAGCGGGATTTGAGCAGTGGTATACCGGCGGGGCCGGTCCATTGACCAGAGAAGAATCCCCTCAATATGAGGGGTGGATGGGATTGGGCTGGTTTGTGGTCCTGGAGGAGCAGGGGGAGGACCGGTGGGTCTGTATCAACGCTGGAACCGGCGGATATGGCAACTGGGGTTACCTCAACTACGAAACGGGAGAGACCTGGGAGCTGATCCTGGAGGAGCAGCTGTCCATGGACAGCAGCCAGGCGTACCCGGAAATGGTGCTGCGAATCCTGCCCTTTGTGGACTGGAACCAGCTGGACGGGGATGAGCTCAACCGACTTTGGGAGCTTCTGGATCTTGCCTGCATTACCCAGGGGCGGGTCTACGGCCCGGAGGAGGACCGGATGTGGTCGGACGTGTATCCCGAGGACCAGGCCTACCGGGACCTCTATGTCATGCTGGCTGCCCTGAATACAGACGGGGCCTATGCCGAATGGATAAGAGGCCTGCTGGAAAAGCAGCAGGCGTACGACCCTCAGGTGTTTGAATCCTGTTTGCAGAATTTGACGGCAGAACAGCAGGAGGTCATACGAATGTTGGCGGGGATGTAGAGAGACATCATCCACAACCAACAGAAAATCCCCTGTCCCGGTCTGCAAAGAAGGGGGAGCGTACCTTCTGATTGACCGAAACGGCAGTTAGAATCTGCCGGAAATACAAAAAGCCTTGAAAACCGAAGTTTTCAAGGCTTTTTTATGGTTTGGAAAACTACCGGGCAAATTTACACCCCGGCGGTCTGACGGGCCCGCTCCACGATCTCGCCTACGCCGCTGAGCACCGCCGTGGGGCGGTAGGCGTAGGTCTTCAGGGTGTCCATGGTGGACACGCCGGAGAGGACCAGCACGGTGGACATGCCGCTCTCCATGCCGGAGATCACGTCGGTGTCCATGCGGTCGCCCACCATGACGGCGTCGGCGGAGTGGCAGTTGAGCATCCGCAGTCCGGTGCGCATCATGAGGGGATTGGGCTTGCCGCAGAAGTAGGCCTGGGTGCCGGTGGCCATCTCGATGGGGGCCACCAGAGCCCGGCAGGCGGGGGCGATGCCGTTTTCAATGGGGCCGGAGACGTCGGAGTTGGCGCCGATGAGCTTGGCGCCCCCCAGCACCAGGTTGGTGGCCTTGGTCAGGGTGTCCAGGGAGTAGGAACGGCCCTCGCCCACCACCACATAATCGGGGTTGACGTCGTTCATGGTGATGCCCGCGTCGTACAGGGCGTTGAGCAGTCCCGCCTCGCCGATGACAAAGGCGGAGCAGCCGGGGGCCTGCTCCTTCAGGAAAGCGGCGGTGGCCAGGGCACTGGTGTAGAAGTGCTCCTCGGACACATCCAGACCCATGCGGGCCAGCTTCTGCTGCAGCTCTTTGGGGGTGTAGCCGCTGTTGTTGGTGAGGAAGAGAAATTCCTTCTTCTCGTCGTGCAGCCACTGGATGAACTCGGGCACTCCGGGCAGGATGCGGTTTCCGTGGTAGATCACGCCGTCCATATCGCAGATAAAGCCGTGCTTCTGGTTAAAATCAAGTGTACGCTCCATATGTCCTCCTATGTTGGAAAAGGCATTTCCCCCCTTGGGGGAGATGGTCCCCATTGCTTTGCTGGGGCTAACTCCAGTATAGCGTCCGGCGGGGCGGTTGTAAATACCGGGCCTTACCCCAGGGGGAAGTAGGCGGTTTTCAGGTCGTGGAGCCGCTCCAGGGCGTCGGTGCCCCGGGCCCCCAGGCGGCTGGTGAGGGCCAGCACCAGGGTGTCCAGCAGGGCGGTGGGGGCGGCCATGGAGTGGTACTCCTTTTCCTCCCCCCGGTAGGCAAACAGGCTTATGTCCGCCCGCTCCTCCTGGGGGATCCAGGTGCGGCTGACAAAGGCCAGGGTGCGGTAGCCCGCGTCGCGGCTGAGGTCCAGAATGACCCGCCCCTCCCGGGACAGCTTGGAGAAGCTGAACATGACCACCAGGTCCTGCTGCCCCGCCTGGAGCAGTCCCTCCAGCAGCTCCGAACCGCCCGAGGGCAGCAGGGAGACGGACAGCCCCAGCCGCCGCAGGCGGAAGGCCAGCATCTGGGCCAGGGGGGCGGAGGCGTTCTTGCCGTGGAGAAAGATCTGCCGGGCCCCGGCCAGGGCCTCCACCGCCCGGCCAAATTCCCCCTGGTCCAGCTGTTGGGCGGTCTTTTGCAGATAGAGCTGCTGCCGCTCCAGCCAGGCGGCAGGGGAGAAGGCCCCGTCCTGGGACAGGGTGCAGGCCATCTTGGCCGCGGGGCCGGAGGCCTGCTCCACCACCATGGATTTCAGCTCCTTGAAGTCGGCGCAGCCCACATGGCGGGCAAAGCGGGAGACGGTGGCGTCGGAGAGTTCCAGCCGCCGTGCCAGCTGGCCGATGGAGGAAAACAAAAAGGCGTCGGTGTTGG
>USCO01000059.1 GCA_900553135.1 uncultured Eubacteriales bacterium
ATGTGGCCTGGGTCACCTACAACGTCATGAACACCCAGAGCGGCAACGACGGCTACGTCATGAGTTCCACCAAGATGGCTCAGACCTTTGCCCAGACCTACGGCTTCGGCACCTGGACCCAGGAATTCTCCTCCTCCCGGGACTTCAAGCCCGGCGACATCTTCAGCATGAACGGCCACGTGTGGATTTGCCTGGGCGTCTGTGAGGACGGCAGCATGGTTATCCTCCACTCCACCCCCTCCGACAGCAAGTCCGGCCAGCCCGGCGGCGGCATCCAGCTCTCCGGCGTGGGTGAGAGCGAGGACTGCCAGGCCGTGGCGCTGGCTCAGACCTACATGAGCCGCTACTATCCCCAGTGGAGCGAGCGCTATGACGCCGCGTTCAAGTCCTACGAGGACTACACCTCTTTCACCGGCACCTCCGCCGGCAAGTTCTCCTGGAACCTGGATTCCTCCGGCCTGGAGGACCCCGACGGCTACACCAACATGTCCGCCGCTGAGATCCTCGCCGACCTCTTCGGAGAAAACCAGAGCTCCGGCGGCTCCAGCTCCTCTTCCGGCGCTTCCATCCAGACCTCCGGTCAGGGCAGCGTGGAAATCAATCCCACCTCTCCCAAGAAGGGCGACGTGGTGACTCTGAAGCCCGTTCCCCGCACGGGTTACCGTCTGGACAGCCTGAAGGTTCTGGACCGCAGCGGGAAGGAAGTTCCTGTGACCAAGCAGGCCGACGGCTCCTTTACTTATACCCAGCCCGCCGGACGGGTCACCGTGAAGGCCGTCTTTGTGGCTGCCACCGCGGCGGACATCTTTGACGATGTCGCTTCCAATGCCTGGTATGCCCAGTCTGTGGACTACGTACTGGATCGCGGTCTCATGGCCGGTACCAGCGCCAACACCTTCTCCCCCGAAATGCCCACCTCCCGCGGCATGCTGGTCACCATCCTCTACAGCCTTGCCGGCAAGCCCCAGACAAACGCTGTCTCCTTCTCCGACGTGGACAGCAACGCCTGGTACGCCCAGGCGGTGGCTTGGGCCGCCAGCAAGAACATCGTGGCCGGCTATGACAATGGCACCTTCGGTCCCAATGATCCCCTCACCCGGGAGCAGACGGCCGCCATTCTCTACCGCTTCGCCCAGGTCCAGGGTCTGGACACCAATGCCAGCACCTCCCTCTCCGGCTTCTCCGACCAGGATGATGTTCAGGAGTGGGCGCTGCCCGCCATGGAGTGGGCCGTGGCCTCCGGCCTGATCTCGGGCACTGATCTGGGGACCCTGATGCCTCAGGCGGGCGCCAGCCGTGCTCAGATGGCCGTCATCCTCATGAACTTCTGCCAGCAGATGGACAAATGATTGCTGATTTTTAACCGGCAGTCCGGGGGCGTCTCTCCGGAGACGCCCCCTCATGAATAAACTGACGACTGTAATGATGAAAGGAGATGCTCTCAACTATGCAAATCGGTGTGCCTAAGGAAATCAAAAACAACGAATTCCGCGTGGGACTGACCCCCGGTGCGGTCAGCGCCTTTACCCAGGCCGGACATGAGGTCCTGGTGGAACGGGGCGCGGGCCTTGGTTCCGGCTTCCCTGACGAGGAATATCTTCAGGCCGGCGCCCGCATTCTGGACGACCCACGGCAAGTCTGGCAGGCCCAGATGATCGTCAAGGTCAAAGAGCCCATTGAATGCGAATACGACTACTTCCACCCCGACATGATCCTGTATACATACCTCCATCTGGCTGCGGACCGTCCCCTCACCATGGCGCTGCTGGAGTCCAAGGTAAAGGCGGTGGCCTATGAGACCATTGTGGGACGGGAAGGCGGACTGCCCTGTCTGGCTCCCATGAGCGAGATTGCCGGACGCATGTCGGTGCAGGAGGGCGCCAAGTATCTGGAAAAGACCTTTGGCGGCCGCGGCGTTCTGCTGGCCGGTGTCCCCGGTGTAGAGCGGGGCAACATCGTGATCCTGGGCGGCGGAAACGTGGGCACCAACGCCTGTAAAATGGCCGTGGGCATGGGGGCCAATGTCACCGTGCTGGACGTCAATGCCCGCCGTCTGGCCTACCTGGACGATATCTTCCCCAAGCAGATCACCACTCTGTACTCCACTCGGGACAACATCCGGCGCGCTCTGGCCCAGGCTGACCTGGTGATCGGCGCTGTGCTGCTGCCCGGCCGCACCGCCCCCAAGCTGGTTCGGAAAGAGGACCTGGCAGTCATGAAGCCCGGCGCGGTCATCGTCGATGTGGCCGTGGATCAGGGCGGCTGTGTGGAGACCTCCCATCCCACCACCCATGACAATCCCATTTTCACGGTAGACGGCGTGGTCCACTACTGCGTGGCCAACATGCCCGGCGCCGTGGCCCGCACCTCCACCATGGCCTTGGTCAACGCGACCCTGCCCTATGGTCTGGAGCTGGCCGCCAAGGGCGTGGAGGGTGCCTGCGCCCAGGATCCAGGGCTTCTGTCGGGCCTGAACTGCTACGCCGGACACTGCACTTTTCCTGGTGTGGCCGAAGCCCTGGGGCTGGATTACACTGCGCCGGACAGCTTGCTTTCTCATTCCTGAATTGAAATTTTCCCTTGACATATTTTTAGTTATGTCGTATACTTTATCCAAAGTAAGAGTGAGATTTCGACGCATTTTTTGGTTGTTTCTTTTAATTTCATACTGCTGCTTTGTTTCGTCCGATGTGGCCCGGATTCTTTTTCCACCGGTCAGATCGCAGGAAATGAAAACCAGCAAAGATGAAAGACGCCATTGCCCGTCTCTCATTTTTGCTGGTTTTTTTGTATCTTTTTCATATCTTGACAGCCCGGCCTAACCCGGGTGCCACGGAACGAAAGCGGGGAGATATTATGCAGCAAGCGCCAGAAAATTTGCCCAACACGTATTTTGTCATTGGGGAGTCCCGGACCAATGCGGACAACGCCATCACCAAAATTTACGGCTCCTTCTACGTGGCCTTTGAGGTGGATGGAGAAAGCGAAGCGGTACTTGGCTTTCAGTGTACCCATACGCTGGGACTGACAGAGGATTTTCTTAGGCAATGGTTTATCGGCCAGTCATTTCCCCAAATCGGTGACTGGCTGGAGCAGGAACTGGAACGGCGGTATGGCGGCTCCTCCAGAAGAGCCGTGCTGACCGCTTACCGGGATGCACTCAAGCGCTACCGCGCCATGCGGAGAGGAGGCGAGTAAGGAGCGGACCATTTAACACTGTATCCACCAAGATATAAAGGAGGAGAGGATCTTGTTAACCATTACCAACAGCTTTGTCTACATCGCCTTTTTAATGTTCCTGGCCGGCGGCCTTCTGGCTCTGGAGAAGTACACCAAGTGGCGTGTCTTTAACGTTATCCCGCCCCTTGTGTGGATCTACGTGCTCAACATGGTATTTTGTACCATGGGCGTGTATGCTTCCGACGCCTGTTCTGCGGCCTATTCCGCGCTGAAGAACAACCTGCTGTACGCCATGATCTTCGTCATGCTGCTGCGCTGCGACTTCCGCAAGCTGGCCAAACTGGGCGGCCGGATGATCGCCATTTTCCTGGGCTGTACCTTTACCCTGGCCATCGGCTTTTTGGTCTTCTATCCCCTGTTTATGAACGCCCTGGGCGGCGGTGAGAAGACCTGGGCCGCTGTGGCTGCTCTGTACGCCTCCTGGGTCGGCGGCTCCGCCAACATGGCCGCCATGCAGGACGCTCTGCCCGTGGACAGCGGCGCTTACAGCTGTGCTCTGGCTCTGGATACTGTGTGCTACTCTGTGTGGATCGCTCTGCTGCTGCTGGCCGTGCGCTACTCCAAGAAGTGGAACAACGCCGTAAAGGCCAACACCAAGGGCCTGGACGCCATCGCCGCCGCTGCCAATGAAGAGGTGGAGAAGAGCAAGGCTCACAAGGCTACCTCCAGCGACTGGATCTTCCTCATCGGTCTGTCCCTCATCGTTTCCGCCATCTCCCAGTGGGTGGGCGCTCAGATGAACGTGGGCCTGGCCTCTGTGGGGCTGGATATGTTCGACACCGGCACCTGCACCACCGTGTTCGTCACCATTCTGGGTCTGGTGTGCGCCATGTCCCCCCTGGGCAAGCTGCCCGCCGTGGAGGAGCTGTCCAACATCTACCTGTATGCGGTCGTCTCCCTGCTGGCTTCCACCGCCTCGGTCACCGACCTGCTCTCCGCTCCCATGTGGGTCATCTACGGCATGGCCATCCTGGCGCTCCACGTGGTTCTCATGTTCATCCTGTCCAAGGTGTTCCACTGGGATCTGTGCATGGTGTCCACCGCCTCCCTGGCCAACATCGGCGGCTCGGCATCGGCGCCCATTGTGGCTACCGCCTATGACGCCTCCTTCGCCGGCATCGGCGTTCTGATGGGCGTTCTGGGCGCTGCCATCGGCAACCTGTGCGGCCTGGGCATGGGCGCGATCCTGCAAATGTTTGTGTAACCCCTGATTTCCCGGTAAAATATTCCATAACCCCCGCCTCGTCTGACGGGGCGGGGGTTTTTTGTCTCCGAAGGGGTCCTAACCCCTGAAAAAATGGCTTGAAGGAGGGTGCTGACTACCATGAATGTGAACCATACCTTCCGCAGTCTGGACATCGGGCTGCCCGAGGACATTCTGCGGCGAAAGCTGTACGGCGACTTTGACGGGGCCCAGCGTCTCATCGCGCTGCGTCTGGCCGATCCCGACCTGCCCCAGGCGCTGCGGGATTGCCTCACCGCTCAGTCGGAGATGATCCGCCGCCTGCCGGGAGAGTATCCCTACACCAGGGCCCAGGCGCTGGAGCGTCTGCGCGCCAATATCCCCGATTTTACCGAGGAGGAGTTTGACCGCCGGGTAGACCGGGGCCAGATCGGCTGGATCTACGTCAATGGTGAGCCCCACTTCTTCGGCCGGTTTTTCGAAACTCTGTGCAAGGCGGAGCCCGCCTTTGCCCAGCGGGCCGGGGTGACGCTGGCCGGCTCGGAGAGCGCCGCCAAGGGCTCTGACACCGAGGACCGGCTGGACCGGCGCATCCGGCTCATGAAGGAACAGGGGCAGCTGACCTGCCGCATCCGCATCCGGGCCAGTCTCCAGCTGAAGGAGGAGACCTTCACCCCCGGCGTGTTTGTCCGGGCCCACCTGCCCATTCCCGCCGCCTGCGACCAGCAGGGGGAGATCTCCCTGGACCGTGTTTTTCCGGAAACCGGCGCTCCCGCTCCGGAGGACGCCCCTCAGCGCACCATCTGCTGGGAGGAGACCATGGCGGAGAACCACCCCTTCGAGGTGGAGTACTCCTATCTCCACACCGCTGTCTACCACGATCTGGAGGGGGCCAAGGCCTCGGGGGAGCAGCCCACCTTCTGCACCCAGGAGGAGCACCCCCACATCGTCTTTACCCCCTATATCCGAAATCTGGTCCGCACCCTGACCCAGGACACGGAAGACCCCCTGGAGAAAGCCCGGCGCTTTTACGACTTCATCACCCTGAACATGCGCTACACCTTCATGCCCTCCTATTTCGTCCTGGAGAACATTGCCGAAAACTGCGCCCGCAGCTTCACCGGCGACTGCGGGGTGTTCGCCCTGCTGTTCGTCACCCTCTGCCGCTGCGCAGGTATTCCCGCCCAGTGGCAGAGCGGACTGGCCGCCGAGCCCGGCTTCTGCGGCGCCCACGACTGGGCCCGGTTCTACGTGGCTCCCTACGGCTGGCTGTACGCCGACCCCTCCTATGGAACGGCGGCGGTCCGGGCCGGAAACGAGGCGCGGCGGAAATTTTACTTCGGCAACCTGGACCCCTGCCGCATGGTGGCCAACAACGCCTTCCAGGCTCCCTTTACCGTGGACAAGGCCCACTGGCGGGCCGACCCCTACGACAACCAGGTGGGCGAGATGGAGACGGGCGAGCACGGCCTTACCTATGAAGAATTCCTGCGGGACAAGCAGGTGCTGTCCTGTGAGGAGCTGTAAGGAGGAACACCTGTGGAGTTTCATGACAACATTCAGCAATCCCAAACCGATCTCATTGCCCGCCTGCAGGGCTGTATTCAGATCCCCAGTGTCTATGCCGACGACGGCAGCGGCCATCCCTATGGCGCCCAGGTCCACCGGTGCCTGACCTACATGCTGGACCTGGCCCGGGAGCTGGGCTTTTCCACCCAGGAGCTGGACGGCCAGGTGGGCTGGTGCGAATACGGCCAGGGAGAGGAAATGGTGGCGGTACTGTGCCACCTGGACGTAGTCCCCGAGGGGGACGGCTGGACCGTCCCGCCCTATGAGGGCCGGGTCATGGACGGCAAGCTCTATGGCCGGGGGGCTATCGACGACAAGGGCCCCGCCGTGGCCGCTCTGTATGCCCTGAAAGCCCTGAAGGACAGCGGCGTCCCTCTGAAGCGGCGGGTACGCATCCTGTTCGGCCTCAACGAGGAGACGGGCAGCGCCGATATGAAGTATTACCTCAGCCACGGGGGCGAGGTCCCGGTCATGGGCTTTACCCCCGACGGCGAGTACCCCGTCATCAACGGGGAGAAGGGCCTGGTCACCGAGACCTACGCCTGCACCTGGAACCAGAGCGGCCCTGTGCGTCTCACCCAGCTGTGGGGCGGCACCGCCCACAACATCGTCCCCGCCCAGGCCTGGGCACAGCTGGCCTGCTCCCCCGATCTGGCCCAAGAGATCGCCGCCCTGGCCGACGGAAACATTACCTGCATCCCCACCCAGGACGGCCTGCGAGGGGAGGCCCTGGGGGTCAGCGCCCACGGCGGCAGCCCCCAGGAGGGGGAGAACGCCATCGGCCGGCTGATGCAGTTTTTGGCCCGGCTGCCTCTGGAGGGCGACGCCGCCCGTGCTGTTGGCTTCCTGGCCGACAAGCTGGGCATGGAGTATGACGGCGCCAGTCTGGGCATCGCCATGTCCGACCAGCTCTCCGGTCCCCTGACCATGAACCTGGGCATCCTGCGGGGCGACGAGAAGGGCCTGGAGGTCCGTCTCAACTACCGCTACCCCGTCACCTGCACCTTTGAGGACTGCGGTCCCACCGTGGAGGCCGCCTTTGCCGGGGCTGGCTTCACCCGCACCTATCAGCAGCACAAGGCCCGCATCTACATGCCCCCCGAAACTCCCCTGGTGGAAAAGCTGCTGAAGGTCTATCAGGACTGCACCGGGCTCCCCGCTGAGCCTAAGTGCATAGGCGGAGGCACTTACGCCAAAATGATGCCCAATACGCTGGCTTTCGGCCCCGTATTCCCCGACGACGAGGTACGGGAGCACAAGCCGGATGAATTTATCGAGATCAGCCGTCTCATGGAAAACGCCGAGATCATTGCCGCGGCCATGTACGAATTGGCCCATTAAATTCAGGAAGGAAGGAATCACGATGAAAATCACGAAGGTTAAGCTGGGTATTCTCTCCGTCCCTCTGCGCGTTCCCTTTAAAACCGCTCTGCGCTCCGTCTCCAGTGTGGAGGACGTGATCGTGGAGATCCACACCGACACTGGCGCCATCGGCTACGGCGAAGCCCCTCCCACCGGGGCCATCACCGGCGACACCACCGGGGCCATTCTGGGCGCTCTTCGGGACCACATCATCAAGACCATTGTGGGCCGGGAGGTAGATGACTTTGAGAGCCTGATGCAGGCGGTCAACAGCTGCATCGTAAAGAACACCAGCGCCAAGGCGGCGGTGGACATGGCTCTGTGGGACCTGTACGGCCAGCTGTACCAGATCCCCGTGTACAAGCTTCTGGGGGGCAGCCGCTCCAAGATCATCACCGACATCACCATCAGCGTCAATCCCCCCGAGGAGATGGCCCGGGACGCCCGCAACGCGGTGGACCGGGGCTATGACACCCTGAAAATCAAGGTGGGCGCTGATCCCTCCCTGGACGTGGCCCGTCTCATGGCGGTCCGCAAAGAGGTGGGCGACAACATCCGCATCCGCATCGACGCCAACCAGGCCTGGAGCCCCAAGCAGGCGGTCAAGCTGCTCAACCAGATGCAGGACAAGGGTCTGGACATCGAATTCGTGGAGCAGCCCGTCAAGGCCCACGACTTTGAGGGCCTGCAGTACGTCACCCAGCGCTCCTACGTCCCCGTTCTGGCCGACGAGAGCGTGTTCTCCCCTGAGGACGCCCTGAAGATCATGCAGATGGGCGCCGCGGACATGGTGAACATCAAGCTGATGAAATGCGGCGGCCTGTATAACGCCCTGAAAATCGCCTCCGCCGCCGAGGTCTACGGCGTGGAGTGCATGATCGGCTGTATGCTGGAGGCCAAGATCAGCGTCAACGCGGCGGTCCATCTGGCCTGCGCCAAGCAGATCATCACCAAGATCGACCTGGACGGTCCCGTGCTGTGCAGCGAGGACCCCATTCTGGGCGGCGCGGTGTTCAACGAGCGGGAGATCACCGTCTCCAACGACCCCGGCCTTGGCATCCACGGCATTCAGGGCCTACGCTATCTGGACGACTGACCCTGTTTTCCTTGCTGTTTTGTACAAAAGGCGCGCTTCCATGGGGAGCGCGCCTTTTTTTGCCGCGCTCCGCCCAGGAGCAGGCAGCTGTCTTTTCCCTTCCGCAGTACGTGGCGAAATGGGCCGCGCCGATCCTTCAAAACCTTGGACTGCCCTCCCTTTTGTTCATCCCTGTTTTTCCTTAATTTGTCATTTATTTCCTCTTTCGTTCTTTTTTTGTCTACTTTTGTGCGCCGCAGAAGGACGTTTTACTTGACGAATCCGTTAAGATACTGTAAACTACTTGGGTGCTATAGAAGGAGTTCCGCCGCGCGCGGCGGAACTCCTTCTGTGGCAAAAAATAGAGAAGGGAACGAGATATCGTGGAAGACAAGAAATTCCAACCGTATATTCCGGCTGACAAAGTGATGCCGGAATTCACGGTGGTCTCTGTGGTGCTGGGCGCCATTCTGGCCATCGTGTTCGGCGGAGCTAACGCTTACCTGGGCCTCCGGGTGGGCATGACCGTCTCCGCCTCCATCCCCGCGGCCGTTATCTCCATGGGTATCATCCGCAAGATCCTGCGGCGTGATTCCATCCTGGAGAACAACATGGTCCAGACCATCGGTTCCGCCGGTGAATCTGTGGCCGCCGGCGCCATCTTCACTCTGCCCGCCCTGTTCATGTGGGCCAAAGAGGGTCTGTGCAGCACTCCCTCCCTGGTGGAGATCGGCCTCATCGCCCTGTGCGGCGGCGTGCTGGGCGTTCTGATGATGATCCCCCTGCGCAGCGCTCTGATCGTGAAGGAGCACGGCGTGCTGGCTTACCCCGAGGGTCAGGCCTGCGCCGAGGTGCTGATCGCCGGTGAGGAGGGCGGCGCCAAGGCGTCCACCGTGTTCTCCGGCCTGGGCATCGCTGCTGTTTACAAGTTCGTGGCCGACGGCCTGAAGGTTTTCCCCAGCGAGATTGCCTATGACATCACCCCCTACAAGGGCTCCGGCATCGGCATCGACGTGCTGCCCGCCCTGGCTGGCGTGGGTTACATCTGCGGCGCCAAGGTCTCCTCTTACCTGTTCGCCGGCGGCGTGCTGGGCTGGTTCGTGATCATGCCTCTGATGGCTCTGTTCGGCGGCGACCTGATTCTGTTCCCCGCTGACGTGACCGTCAATGAGCTGATCGCTGACGGCGGCGTGTCCAACCTGTGGGGCAACTTCCTGCGCTACATCGGCGCCGGCGCCGTGGCCTGCGGCGGTGTGCTCAGCCTCATCAAGTCCCTGCCCCTGATCATCCGCACCTTCAAGGACGCCATGGGCGACTACGGTAAGGGCCGCGGCCCCGCCAGCACCCTGCGTACCGAGCAGGACATCCCCATGAAGGTCGTTCTGCTGGGCATCCTGATCATTTCTGTGGTCATGTGGCTGGTTCCCGCTATCCCCCTGAACCTGTTCACCGCTCTGATCGTTATTGTCTTTGGCTTCTTCTTTGCCACTGTTTCCTCCCGCATGGTGGGCCTGATCGGCTCCTCCAACAACCCCGTTTCCGGCATGGCCATCGCTACCCTGCTGATCTCCACCCTGCTGCTGAAGGCTACCGGTAACGACGGCATCAACGGCATGATCGCTGCCATCGTCATCGGCGGCATCATCTGCGTCATCGCTGCCATCGCCGGCGATACCTCTCAGGACCTGAAGACCGGCTTCCTGGTGGGCGCTACCCCCAAGAAGCAGCAGATCGGTGAGATCATCGGTGTTGTGGTCTCCGCTGTGGCCATCGGCGCCATCCTGTACCTGCTGAGCATGGCTTGGGGCGGCTACGGCTCCAACGACCTGCCTGCTCCTCAGGCCGTCCTGATGAAGATGATCGTCGAGGGCGTTATGGGCGGCAACCTGCCCTGGAACCTGGTGTTCGTGGGCGTGTTCATCGCTCTGGTGGTGGAAGTGCTGGGCATCCCCGTGCTGCCCTTCGCCATCGGCCTGTACCTGCCCATCTACCTGTCCGTGCCCATGATGCTGGGCGGCGCCCTGCGCTGGTTCCTGGAGAAGCGCAAGTACGGCTCCGACAAGGACAAGGAGAATGTGGTTCAGTCCGGCGTTCTGTACTCCTCCGGCCTCATCGCCGGCGAGGGTATTGTGGGCATCCTGCTGGCTGTGCTGGCTGTTATCCCCATGGGCCTCAACGCCGAGGGCAAGACCCTGTACCTCAGCGACAAGATCAACATCAGCGAGATCTTCAGCATCGGCAACATTGGCGGCCTGATCTGCTTCGCCGCGATCCTGCTGACCATCTATGTCTTTGCTACGAAGGACCTGAAGAAGTCCAAGTAACCATTGCGTTCCAACAAGCCGGGCTGTATACTCTGGGTATGCAGCCCGGTTTGGGTTATCATCAAAAAAGGAGAAACAACATGGCAAAAAAGAAGGAAAACTATCTGGACTATGTCCCCCTGGTCAACCCCCAGAACTCCTGGAGCGAGGACGAGCAGGGCGTGGTCACCATCCACATGGTCCACCGGGGCTTTTACGACCGTCTGGCTCAGAAGTTTTTCCACACCCCCCGGGTCAGCCACATCAAGCTGGACGAGTACGGCAGCTTCCTCTGGAAGCACATCGACGGCCAGACCTCTGTGGGCGCCCTGGCCCAGCACATGAAGGACCGCTTCGGCGACGGCGCTGAGCCTCTCTACGACCGGCTGGTGCACTATATGCAGATCCTGCGCAACAACCGCTTTGTCCTCTTTGCCGGAAAGGATAAGGTGAAGCCATGAGTCCTCTGGAAACCATTTTGGGCATTCTGGCCTTTGCCCTGGTCACCGCCCTGCTCTATGTCTGGGGCCTGCGCAAGAGCATGACCCAGGCTTCCGATCTGGACCGCATTTTAATGAACAAATGCGCCGGAAAAGTGGTAAAATATCTGAAAAGCCATTCTGAGATCAATCTGTCTGAGATGGCACGTCTGTGCCAGGGGGTCAAGGCGGGACAGTTCTGGTCCCGCAACCGGGCGGCCGTGCAGAACAGCAAGGCCTTTGCCCAGAAGCTGGCCCAATACATGGTGGAGCAGCAGCTGCTGGAGCCCGTCTCCAACAACCGCTTCCGCCGCCATCCCTGACCAACACCCGCGAAAGGAGAAGATTTCCATGAACGTATTAGAAAACCTGGAGCCCAAGCGCGTATTCCGCTTCTTTGAGTACCTGTGCGCCATTCCCCACGGCTCCCGCAACACCAAGGGCATCAGCGACTACTGCGCCGACTTTGCCCGGGAGCGTGGCCTGGAGTACCACCAGGACAGCGACAACAATATCATCATCATCAAGGAGGCCACTCCCGGCTATGAGCAGGCCGTGCCCATGATCCTCCAGGGCCACCTGGACATGGTGTGCGAGAAGGACGCCTCCTGCACCAAGAATATGGAGACCGAGGGCCTGGATCTGGCTGTGGACGGCGACTA
>USCO01000060.1 GCA_900553135.1 uncultured Eubacteriales bacterium
CTGAAAAAGAAAACCGAGGGAGTGACCATGTCCGGTCACTCCCTCGGTTTTTACTCTAGATTCTAGGGGGTATTCCGCCGCCCGCCAACTACTGACCAATCCCTACGGCTGGTGGCAACCGGCGCGCTTTCCTCGTCCAGCCAGGCAGCCCTCCGGAGGCCTCCCAGCCAGCGGCAGCGGAGTCAATCAGCTGTATCGCCCGCGCCGGATTCGAGGAACATGTCACAGGGATGCGTCCCCCGTAATGGGGTCCGGGGACGGCTGACTGGAGCCGTTAGGCGACTTGGAAGCTGTCCCCGGCGCATCTTTGGTTCCTTTCTGTGCGAGCAGAAAGGAACACCCCGTCTTTCTCAAAATATGCTTACTTCCCCAAATAATCCAATGTAAACTGCACCAGCACGGGGACGGCATACCGCAGAGTCTCGTCGGGGAACACGTTCTCCGCCACATGGATGCCCAACCCGCTGTTGGGGTCGGCGGGGTCGTGGGTACCCACAGAGAACTGTACGCCCCGACCTCCGCAGGCCTCCAGCCACACGGAGAAGTCGTCCGAACCCATGGAGGGCTCAGAGAGCAGGGTGAGGTGCTCCTTCCCCAGGCTCTCCTCCACCGCCCGGATGACCCGGTCGGCGATCTCGGGGTGGCTGATGATGGCGGGGATGTTCACATCCCGCTGTACCTCGCCCTTGGCGCCCAGGGCGGCACAGCCCTCCTGGGTGATACGCTGGATGAGCCCCAGCAGGCGCTCCCGCTCCTGCTGGTCAAAGGCCCGCATGGCTCCCCGCATGGTCACCTGGTCGGGGATGATGTTGGGAGCGGTTCCCCCGTGGATCTCTCCGATGGTGAGCACCGCCGGATGGGTGGGGCGGTTGGAACGGCTGACCACCGTTTGCAGCTGGGTGATGAGGTAGGCACTTACCGCCACCGGGTCCACGCACCGGTAGGGATAGGCCCCGTGTCCCCCCTGGCCGGTGACGGTCCAGGTGAACACGTCGAAGCTGGCGTTGCTGGGGCCACGGCGCAGGCCGATCTGGCCCAGCTCCAGCAAGGGAACGCAGTGGAAGCCCACCACCGCCTCCGGGCGGTACCGGTCCAGCAGGCCGGTGTCCAGCATACGGTAGGCCCCTGAGCCCACCTCCTCGGCGCACTGGAAGATGAGCAGCACCGAGCCGTGGAGCTGCTCCCGCTGGGCGCACAGCACCTTGGCCGTCAGCAACAGGGCGGCGGTATGGACATCGTGGCCGCAGGCGTGGCTCACTCCGGGGGTGCAGGAGGCATAGGGCAGGCCGGTGTTCTCCTGGATGGGCAGGGCGTCGATATCCTCCCGCAGGGCCAGCACCGGGCCGGGGGCACTCCCCTCAATGAGGGCGGCCACACCCGTCTCCAGGCCGGGCAGGTCCAGCACCCGGGCCCCGTATCCCGTCAAAAGCTCCCGCACCAGGCGGGTGGTCTCCACCTCCTGGTAGGCAAGCTCGGGTCGCTCGTGGAGAAAATGGCGCAGCTCCGCCGCCTTGGGGTACCACTCTTCCAGCTGTTCCTTCCAGTCCATAGTTCCTCCTGTCCCCAGTCTCTGTTACAGAGCGAGCAGAGCGCTGGCAATCTTGAAGTAGACCACCAGGGAGATGGCGTCCACGATGGTGGTGATGAGGGGGGCGGCCATGATGGCGGGGTCGGCATGGACCAGCTTTGCCGCCATGGGCAGCACGCCGCCCACCGTCTTGGCCAGCAGCACCGTGACAAACAGGGCCAGGGCCACGGTGAGGGCGATCATTTCGTTGCCGGGGTAGGTGATGATGAGGCGCACAAAGTTCACCGCGCTGAGCACCGCGCCCACCAGCAGGCTCACCCGAAACTCCTTCCAGAAGACCCGCAGGAAGTCCCGCAGTTCGATGTCGCCCACGGCCATGCCGCGGATGACCAGGGTGCTGCTCTGGCTGCCGGCGTTTCCGCCGGTGTCGGTGAGCATGGGGATAAAGGTGACCAGCAGGGGCATGGCGGCAAAGGCGGCCTCGTACTGGCCCAGGATGCCGCCGGTGATCATGCCCGAGATCATCAGCACCAGCAGCCACAGGATACGGTGCTTGGCCAGGGTAAAGACGCCGGTCTTGAGATAGGGCTTCTCCGAGGGGGCCATGGCGGCCATCTTCTCAAAATCCTCGGTGGCCTCCTCCTCCATGACGTCCATGACGTCGTCCACGGTGACGATGCCCACCAGGCGGCCCTCTTTGTCCACCACGGGCAGGGAGATGAAGTCGTACTTCATCATCCGGGCCACCGCTTCCTCCTGGTCCTCGGTGGTCTCGGCAGTGATGACCTCGGTCTCCATGATGTCGGCGATGTGCTGCTCGTCCCGGGCCAGCAGCAGCTCCTTGATGGTGAGCACGCCCTCCAGGCGGCGGCCCGCGTCGGTGACGTAGCAGGTATACACGCTCTCAGAGTTCTCTCCCGTGCGGCGGATGTGGTCGATGGCCTGGGCGACCGTCATGCCCTGCTTCAGGTCGGTAAACTCGGCGGTCATAATGCTGCCCACCGAGCTGTCAGGGTAGTTCAGAAACTGGTTGATGAGCTTGCGGGTATCGGGGGAGGCGTTCTTCAGCACCCGCTTGACCACGTTGGCGGGCAGCTCCTCCAGCATATCCACCGCGTCGTCCACGTACAGCTCCTCCACCAGGGCGGTCACCTCCTGATCGGTGGCCGCGGTGATGATGACCTGCTGGGTCTCAGGGGGCAGGTCGGAGAAAACCTCCGCCGCGACCTCCTTGGGCAGGGTGCGGAAGGCCAGCAGCACCCGGTCCTGGGGCAGCTCCTCCAGAAATTCGGCGATATCCGCCTCGTTCTCCCGGGCCAGCGCCGCCCGGAGGGCATGGTAATCCCGGCGCTCCAGCAGCTCCAGCAGCGCCTGTACATTCATCTTCTTCTCCATATGATGGTTCCTCCTGTTCCTAGTATCACAGCGAGGAAGTCACCCAATGGACAAACAAAACCGCGGCAAAGCGGCCAGACTTTTCCGTCCGGCTTCTTTCCGCGGTGACATTCACAAACAAAACGGCGCCTGATGCGCCCTGTCAGAGAGAAAACCGGGCGGCATCTATGCAGCGCTGGCGTAAGGGAACGTCACAGCTGTTGTCCATTTTCGTACTTCGTCCGCATAGGTCCACCTGTTTTTCCTCCTTTATCATCAATTTGCGGGGTTCTCCCGCAAGCTGGAGCATACCATATTTCATTCCCCAAGGCAACCCATTTTACAAAATGTTAAAGATTTCTTTCTTTTTGGCAAAATCCTTTCCAAAAGTAAGGCCCCGCCGGGGGAGAAATTCTTCTTCCGGCAGGGCCTTTTTTCAACTTCTCAGCATACGGCTTGCATTCAGGATGGCCAGCACCGACACGCCCACGTCGGCAAACACCGCCCACCACAGGCCCACCAGGCCAAAGGCAGACAGCACCAGCACGGCCAGCTTGATGCCGATGGCGAAGATGGTGTTTTCCTTCACCACTCGCAGGGTCTTGCGGGCAATGGCCACCGCCTGGGGCAGCTTGCTCAGGTCGTCGTCCATGAGCACCACGTCGGCGGCCTCGATGGCGGCGTCGGAACCCATGGCGCCCATGGCCACGCCCACGTCCGCCCGGGAGAGCACCGGGGCGTCGTTGATGCCGTCGCCCACAAAGGCCAGGGCGGTACCGGGGGCCTTCTCAGCCAGCAGGCGTTCCACCCACTCCACCTTATCTCCGGGGAGCAGCCCAGCGTGGACCTGGTCCAGGCCCAGGGCGCGGCCCACCGCCTCGCCCACCTGGGGCGCATCTCCGGTGAGCATCACGGTGCGGCTGACCCCCGCCTTCTTCAGCTGCTCCAGCGCCTCAGCGGCTCCGGGCTTCACCTGGTCGGCAATGACCAGGCAGCCGGCGTAGACCCCGTCCACCGCCACGTGGACCACGGTGCCCACGGGGTCCTCCCCCTGGGGCAGGGGGATGGCAAAGTGGGCCATCAGTTTCCGGTTGCCCGCCAGGACGGCGCGTCCGTCCACCTGGGCCCGGACGCCCATACCGGCCAGCTCCTCCACCTCTCCCAATCGGGACAGGTCCAGCTCCCCCGCCTGACGGCGGATGGCCTGGGAGATGGGGTGGGTGCTGTAGCCCTCGGCCAGGGCGGCCTTCTCCAGCAGCTCCCCCTCCTCCATGCCCTGAGGCAGGATCTGGGTGACGGAGAACTTGCCCTGGGTGAGGGTACCCGTCTTATCAAAGACCACGGTCTGGGTACGGGCCAGGGTCTCCAGGTAGTTGCCTCCCTTGACCAGGATGCCACGGCGGGAGGCTCCGCCGATGCCCCCAAAGAAGCTCAGGGGGATGGAGATGACCAGGGCGCAGGGGCAGGAGACCACCAGGAAGTTCAGGGCACGGGTGAACCACATATTCCAGGTGCCAAAGCCCAGCACCGGGGGCAGCACCGCCAGCACCACGGCGGCCACCACCACGGCGGGGGTATACACCCGGGCAAAGCGGGTGATGAACTGCTCGCTTCTGGCCTTCTTGGCGGAGGAGTTTTCCACCAGGTCCAGGATGCGGGCCACGGTGGACTGTCCATAAGGTTTCTTCACCCGCACCCGCAGGGCGCCGGACAGGTTGACGCAGCCGCTGACCACCTCGTCGCCCACCCCCACGTCACGGGGCAGGGACTCGCCGGTGAGGGCGGCGGTATCCAGGGCGGAGGTGCCCTCCTCCACGGTGCCGTCCAGGGGGACCCGCTCGCCGGGCTTGACCAGGATGAGCTCCCCCACCTGGACCTCCTCCGGGTCCACCTGAACCAGGCCATCCTCCCGCTCCACGTTGGCAAAGTCGGGGCGGATGTCCATGAGCTGGGCGATGGAGCGGCGGCTGCGGTGGACGGCCACGCTCTGGAAGAGCTCGCCCACCTGGTAGAAGAGCATCACCGCCACGGCCTCGCCGTACTCCCCGCAGGCGAAAGCGCCCACGGTAGCCAGGGACATGAGGAAGTTTTCATCAAAGACCTGGCCGTTTTTGATGTTGCGCAGGGCCTTCCACAGCACATCCCAGCCAATGACCAGGTAGGGAATGAGGTACGCCAGGGGCTTGACGATCCCAAAGTCGTACCAGGTGTAGCCCGCCGCCAGCCAATCCGCCGGGGGCGTCCACTGGCCGGTAAAGTCCACCACCCAGTACTCCCCGGGATAGATCTGGTCGGGCAGGAGGGCCGCGGCCAGCAGCAAAAGGGCGCTGATGAGGATGCGCCAGAGGGTCTTTTTCTGTTTTCTTGTCATGGACGAACTCCTCCTTGACAGGGTCGGCGGGGCGGACGGGCCCCTTGCCCCCTTACTTCACCAGGATCTCGCAGTCGGGCTCCACCTTTTTGCAGGCCTTCACGGCCTGCTTCACGATCTCGTCAAAGCGGGCGTCGTCCGCCTCCAGGGTGAGCTTCTGGGTCATAAAGCTGACGCTGGCGCTGGTGACGCCGTCGATGGCCTGAATGGCCCGCTCCATCTTGGCCGCGCAGTTGGCACAGTCCAGGTCCACCATTTTGAAGGTCTTTTTCATGTTGATCCGCTCCTTTTTCAAGTATCAGGCTTACTGGTTTTCCGGTCCTTCCAGGATATGCTCCATCCCCTGGCTGAGGATGCCCACCACATGGTCATCGGCCAGGGAGTAAAACAGGGTCTTGCCCTCCCGGCGGAATTTCACCAGCTTGCCGCCCTTCAGCACCCGCAGCTGGTGGGACACCGCCGACTGGCTCACGTTCAGCAGGCGGGCAATGTCACACACGCACAGCTCCGACTCCAGCAGAGCGTACAGAATTTTGACCCGGGTGCTGTCCCCAAACATCTTAAACAGCTCGGCCAGGTCGTACAGGTTTTCCTCCGGGGGCAGCTGGTCCCGCACCTGATCCACAACGTCCTGATGGACCTTGGTCTCCTGGCAGCAGAGTTCACGGTCGTCCATGGGCTTCTCCTTTCTCAAACATATGAATAATTGTTCATATGTTGATGATACTCCTCCCGCCCCGCCCTGTCAAGGGGCGGAAAAAATTTTTTGAAAAAGACGGAACCTTTTTTCTCCCGGACCGTCAAAGCAATCGAATGAACAAACAGGTCCCTTGAGACCACACCATAGAAAAGGAGTTTTGACTATGAAACACCGCACTTATGCCCTGCTTCTTGCCACCGCTCTCACCCTCTCCCTGCTGGCCGGCTGCGGCCCCAAGGGTTCCGATGCCAGCGGTTCTCAGCCCTCCGGCAGCGACGTTTCCTCCAGCCAGGAGGACACCTCTATGCCCGATGCTTCTAACCCCGACGTGAGCCTGCCCGACGCCTCCACCAGCACCCCTGACGGCTCCACCAGCACTCCCGCCGGCTCTCAGACCGACAGCTCCAAGGAGGATGTGGAGGAGCCCGAGGTAAAGGCCTCTCTGTCTCTGAACAGCTCTGACTTCACCCTGTTCTCCAAGGGCGCTTCCCACACCCTGAAGGCCACCGTCACCCCCGCCGGCACCAAGGTCACCTTCCAGTCCGGCAATGAGAAGGTCGCCACCGTGGACGCCAACGGCAAAGTCACCGCTGTGGCCCCCGGCACCGCCAAGATCACCGCCACCGCCGGCGATCTCACCGCCACCTGCATCGTGCGCTGCCGCTGGGAGGAGAGCAAGCCTGACCAGGGCGGTTCCTCCAGCTCCGGCTCCGGTTCTTCCAGCTCCAACGGCGGCTCCACCTCCACCCCCAGCACCGACAAGGTGGATCTGGCCGACTTCTACTCCACCGTCACCTCCTCCTATGAGATGCCCGGCATGACCCTGGCCGACAGCCAGCTCATGGACCAGTACTTCCCCGGTCTCAGCGCCGTGGCTACCGAGCAGAGCCAGGTGTACGTGAACATGATGTCCATGAACATGGGCGAGATGGCTCTGGTCCAGGTAAAGGACAGCAAGGATGTGGACACCGTGAAGGCCATCTTCCAGGCCCGCATCGACTCCATGGCCCAGGGCGGCGCCTGGTATCCCCAGTGTGTGGAGCTGTGGACCAACAACGCTCAGGTGGTGTCCAACGGCAACTACATCATGATGGTGGCCAGCGAGGACTGCGATTCCATCGTGAAGGATTTTAATGCCCTGTTTTAATTGATTCCCGCCATCCGGATATGATATGATGAGGCGGACGGTCGTTTCCGTCCGTCTCTCATTCTGCCCGGTTTTACTTAGGAGGACAAACTATGGTCTTTTCCACCCCAATTTTTCTGTTCTATTTTCTGGCCCTGACCCTGCTGGTCTACTATCTGGTGCCCCGGAAGCTGCGAAATCCCGTGGTACTCATTGCGTCTCTCTTCTTCTACTACTGGGGAGAGCAGACCTATGTGGCCATCATGTTCCTGTCCACCGCCATCGACTACACCCACGGTCTGCTGGTGGAGCGGTGCAAAGCCAAAGGCAACGACAAAGGCGCCCGCATGGCGGTGGCCGCGTCGGTCATCTTTAACCTGGCCCTGCTGCTGTTCTTCAAATACTGGGACTTCCTGGCCGCTTCCTTCCAGGCCATGGGCCTGAACTTTATGCCGGTGCTGGGCATCCACCTGCCCATCGGCATCTCCTTCTACACCTTCCAGACCATGAGCTACACCATTGACGTGTACCGGGGCGACACCCGGGCGCAGCGCTCCATCATCAACTTCGGCACCTTCGTCACCCTGTTCCCCCAGCTCATCGCCGGTCCCATCATCAAGTACAAGGACATGGGCGACCAGATCGACCAGCGGGACACCTCGGTGGAGAAATTCGCCTCCGGCGTGCAGATGTTTATGATCGGCATGGCCAAGAAGGTGCTCATCGCCAACAACGTAGGCATGCTGTGGGACACCTACAAGGCCATGGCCCCGGGGGATCTCACGGTGGCGGGGGCCTGGCTGGGCGTCATCGCCTTCACCTTCCAGATCTACTTCGACTTCTCCGGCTACTCCGACATGGCCGTGGGCCTTGGCCGGATGCTGGGCTTTGAGTTTTTGCCCAACTTCAACTACCCCTACATTTCCAAGAGCATCACTGAGTTCTGGCGGCGCTGGCACATCTCCCTGTCCACCTGGTTCCGGGAGTATCTGTACATCCCTCTGGGCGGCAACCGCTGCTCTAAGCCCCGTTGGATGTTCAACCTGCTCGTGGTCTGGGCGGCCACCGGCATTTGGCACGGCGCCAGCTGGAACTACCTGCTGTGGGGCCTGTACTTCTTCGTGCTGCTGATGCTGGAAAAGTTCTTCCTGCTGAAGGCACTGAACAAGGCCCCCGCTGTAATCTGCCACGTGTACACCCTGTTCCTGGTGGTGGTCAGCTGGGCCATCTTCGCCCTGGAGGACTTCTCCCAGCTGGGCGCCTATCTGAAGGTGATGTTCGGCATGGGCGGCGTGCCCCTGACCAACTCCGACTTCGGCTACTACCTCACCAGCTATCTGCCCATTCTGTGTCTGGCCGCGGTGGCCTCCACTCCCCTGGGCGCTACCCTGTACCGCAAGGCCCCCAAAAAGGCCGCGCAGGCGGTGGGCGCGCTGCTGATCCTGGCCGGGCTTACGGTCTGCACCGCCTATCTGGTGGACGGGACCTACAACCCCTTCCTGTATTTCCGCTTCTAAAAAGGAGGGTCTTTTTATGAGCAAAAAGTATTGTATTTTTCTCACCATCCTCTTCTCCCTGTTTATCGGAGGGATTCTGGTGGGCAGCATCCTGCTCCCCGATCAGCAGTTCTCCCCCATGGAAAACCGCTACCTGGCCACGGCTCCCAAGCTGACGCTGGAAAACGTGGACAGCGGCAAGTTTATGGAGGACGCCGAGGACTACGTCAACGACCACGTCATCGGCCGGGACTTCTGGGTGGCCCTGAAGGCCTGGGGCGAGCGTCTCAGCGGCAAGCAGGAGAACAACGGCGTCTACTTCGGCAAGGAGGACACCCTCCTCAACCGGGTGGAGACCCCCAGCCAGTCCACTTTGGAGACCGACGCGGGCTATGTGAACCAGCTGGTGGACAATGTGGATGTGCCCGTCTACTTCGGTCTCATCCCCACCTCCACCGCCATCTGGTCCGACCGCCTGCCCAAGGGCGCTCCCACCGCCGACCAGAAGGCCATCATTGACACCCTGTACAACGCCGTGCAGACCCACACTGTGGACCTGTACAGCGCCCTGGAGGCCCACAAGGACGAGGACATCTACTACCGCACCGACCACCACTGGACCAGCCTGGGGGCCTACTACGGCTATGAGGCCCTGATGCAGGCCATGGGCATGGAGGCCGTTCCCCTGGACGAGAGCGCCAAGGTGACGGTGACCGACCAGTTTTACGGCACCACCTTCTCCACCTCCGGCGTGCGGTGGGTGGCCCCCGACTCCATCGACCGGTACATCTCCGGCGACGGGGTCAAGGTGACCTCCTATTTTGACGGCACTCCCACCGAGGGCAGCCTCTACGTGGACAGCTACCTCAGCGAGAAGGACAAGTACTCCTCCTTCCTGGGCGGCAACCAGCCCCTGTGCGTCATTGAGACGGAGCACACCGACGCCCCCAAGCTGCTGCTGATCCGGGACTCCTACTCCGACTCCCTGGCCCCCTTCCTCACCCAGAATTTTTCCGAGATCCACCTCTTTGACCCCCGCATGAACCTGAACAGCATCAAGACCTACGCTCAGGAGAACCAGATCGACCAGATCGTGGTGCTCTACAGCATCCCCAACTTCATCGAGTCCAAGGACCTGTTCCTTCTGGGCCGCTGACCCTTTCCCGGCATCCCCGTTCTCTCAATTCAAACGGGATGCCGGGTTTTTTTACCCTTTTGGCCGATTTTGAGTCTTTCCCCGGTATGGCTCTTGCACTTTTAGAAACCCTGCTTTATAATGTTTTTATGCGAGCTTACCAGCATTCGCCTGGTCATTCCACCGCGAAAATCCGCGGGACGATTAAAGGAGTACGCTATGACAGCCAATGAGAAAAAGCAACTGATGGCTACCGCCTGCAAGGTGCGCATGGGCGTCATCGAGGGGACCCACGCCGCCAAGGCCGGTCATCCCGGCGGCAGCCTGTCCGCCGCCGACCTGTTCACCTACCTCTACTTCAAGGAGATGAACGTGGACCCCAAGAACCCCAAGTGGGCCGACCGGGACCGCTTTGTCCTGTCCAAGGGCCACACTGCCCCCGGCCTGTACGCCGCCCTGGCGCTGCGGGGATTCTTCCCTGAGAGCGACCTGCTCACCCTGCGCCACATCGGCAGCCACCTGCAGGGCCACCCCAACATGAACGAGACCCCCGGCGTGGACATGTCCACCGGCTCCCTGGGCCAGGGCGTCTCCGCCGCCGCCGGCATGGCTCTGGCTGCCAAGTACCAGGGCAAGGACTGCCGTGTGTACACCCTGCTGGGTGACGGCGAGATCCAGGAGGGCCAGGTGTGGGAGGCCTTTATGCTGGCCCACCACTACAAGCTGGACAACCTGTGTGTCATCATCGACAACAACGGCCTGCAGATCGACGGCAACATCGCCGACGTCATGAGCCCCTACCCCATCCCCGAGAAGCTGCGCGCCTTCGGCTTTGAGGTGGCGGAGATCGACGGCCATGACTTTGACCAGATGGAGGCCGCCTTTGCCAAGGCCAAGGAGACCCGTGGCGTGCCCTTTGCCATCGTGATGAAGACCACCAAGGGCAAGGGCGTCAGCTACATGGAGAACCAGGCCGGCTGGCACGGCAAGGCCCCCAACGACGAGGAATACGCGCAGGCCATGTCTGAGCTGAAGGCTCAGCTGGCGGAAGTGGAGGCGATGTAAGATGGCAGACGTGAAGAAGATCGCGACCCGCGACAGCTACGGCAACGCGCTCAAGGAGCTGGGCGCCGAGCACGACAACCTCATCGTATTTGACGCCGACCTGGCCGGTGCCACCAAGACCGGCACCTTCAAGAAGGCGTTCCCCGACCGCCACTTCGACTGCGGCATCGCCGAGGGCAACATGATCACTGTGGCCGCCGGTGCTTCCACCATGGGCCTGGTCCCCTTTGCTTCCAGCTTTGCCATGTTCGCCGCTGGCCGCGCCTTTGAGCAGGTGCGCAACTCCATCGGCTATCCCCACCTGAACGTGAAGATCGGCGCCACTCACGGCGGTATCTCCGTGGGCGAGGACGGCGCTTCCCACCAGTGCTGCGAGGACTTCGCCCTCATGCGCTCTATCCCCGGCATGGTGGTCATGTCCCCCGCCGATGACGTGGAGGCCCGGGCCATGGTGAAGGCCGCCTACCACTATGTGGGCCCCGTGTACATGCGTTTTGGCCGCTCCGGCGTGCCTGTGTTCCACGACGAGGAGAACTACACCTTTGAGATCGGCAAGGGCGAGGTGCTCCAGGACGGCACCGACGTGGCCATCATTGCCAACGGTCTGCTGGTGGCCGAGGCCATCGAGGCCGGCAAGATCCTGGCCGAGGCCGGTATCTCCGCCCGGATCATCAACATGGCTACCATCAAGCCCCTGGATGAGGAGCTGGTGCTGAAGGCTGCCAAGGAGTGCGGCAAGATCATCACCTGCGAGGAGCACAACATCCTGGGCGGCCTGGGCGAGGCTGTCTGCGGCCTGCTCAGCGAGAAGTGCCCCACCCCCGTGCGCCGCATCGGCATCAACGACGAGTTCGGTCACTCCGGCCCCGCCGCCGCTCTGCTCAAGCAGTTCGGCCTGTCCGCGGAGCACATTGTGGAGGTCGCCAAGGACTTCTGCGGCAAGTAATCCGCAAATTAAATTAAAAAAGGGCC
>USCO01000061.1 GCA_900553135.1 uncultured Eubacteriales bacterium
CCCGGTCGGTCTCCACCTGGACGATGTGGCCGAACTCGGGGTGCATGGCCTTAGGCAGGTCGAAGCCGAAGTTGTGCTCCATGATGTAGGCCGCGCCGCCCTTGCCGGACTGGGAGTTGATGCGGATGATGGGCTCGTACTCCCGGCCCACGTCGGCGGGGTCGATGGGCAGATAGGGGATCTCCCAGAACTCGGAGCCCGACTCCTTCATATACTGGGTACCCTTGTTGATGGCGTCCTGGTGGCTGCCGGAGAAGGCGGTGAACACCAGCTTGCCGGCGTAGGGCTGGCGGTCGCCCACGGGCATCTTGGTGCAGCGCTCAAACATCTCCTTGATGCGGTTGATGTTGGAGAAGTCCAGCTGGGGGTCCACGCCTTGGGTCCACATGTTCATGGCCAGAGTGACGATGTCCACGTTGCCGGTGCGCTCGCCGTTGCCGAAGAGGGTGGCCTCCACCCGGTCGGCGCCGGCCAGCAGGCCCATCTCGGCAGTGGCCACGCCGCAGCCCCGGTCGTTGTGGGGGTGCAGAGAGATAATGGCGCTGTCACGGCCGGGCAGGGTGCGGCAGAAGTACTCCAGCATGTCGGCAAACTGGTTGGGCATGCAGTTTTCCACGGTGGTGGGCAGGTTCAGGATGACCTTGTTCTCGGGGGTGGCGTGCAGGTGCTCCAGCACCGCCTGGCAGATCTCCACGGCATAGTCCATCTCGGTGCCCATGAAGGACTCGGGGGAGTACTCAAAGCGCAGGTTCATGCCCTCCTGAATGAGAGGCTGAGACATCTCGTAGATGAGGTCGGCGGCGTCGGTGGCGATCTTGGTGATGCCGTCGGTGTCCATGTGGAAGACCACCTTGCGCTGGAGGGTGGAGGTGGAGTTGTAGAAGTGGAGGATCACGTTCTTGGCGCCACGGATGGCCTCAAAGGTCTTTTTGATGAGGTGCTCCCGGGCCTGGACCAGTACCTGGATGGTCACGTCGTCGGGGATGTGGCCACCCTCGATGAGCTCCCGGCAGATCTCATACTCGGTCTCGCTGGCGGAGGGGAAGCCGATCTCGATCTCCTTGACGCCGATGTCGATGAGGGTATGGAAATACTCCAGCTTCTCCTGGAGATTCATGGGGTCGACCAGGGCCTGGTTGCCGTCCCGCAGGTCCACGGAACACCAAATGGGAGCTTTGGTGATGATCTTGTCCGGCCAGGTGCGGCCCTCGATGGGCTGAGGCTGGAAGGGAATGTACTTCTGATAAGCGGGTCTCATGAAAATTCCTCCTTGCTGATGTGCCCCATAGGGGGGATGGAACTGTGCGGGGGCAAACAAAAAACGCCCCCGACTTTTTCAAGTCAGGGGCGTTAACAATCATAACGCGGTACCACCCTGGTTCGGCTGCCAGTTACCTGAAACAGCCCTCAAAGCCTCCAACAAGGCCGCGGCCGGTAACGGAGCCAACCGTTCCTCCCTACTGTAGGTTCGGGGGGACTGCTCAGGGACCAGTTATCCACAGGGCTGCCCGCACCGGTTCGCACCAACCACCGGCTCTCTGAAGGGGGACTTGCGCTGTCTTTTTTCCCGTCTTTGCATTTGCTTGTGTTAGATTGTAGCGGAGACGACCCCGTTTGTCAAGGGCCTGTTTTTCTGGAACAGGAGAAAAAATTTCAGATAAACCGCAGGAAGGCGCATACACTAAAGGGAAGGGGGGAGCAGGATGCAGGGGCGTTGGGACATCCAGGGAGGAACGCTGGAGCTGCGGGAGGAGGGCGCCCGGGTCTGGCTGCGGGCCAGCCGGACGGAGGATGGCCGGGGGCTGTACAAGGCCTGGGTCCGGGGGCAAAGGGGCCGGTATCTCCTGGGAACCCTGGCGCCGGGGGAAGGGGGACTGTCCATTGAGCGGCGGATTTCCCGGGGGGAACTGGAGCGGTGTGGCTGCTGGCCGGTGACGGGGGGCGAGATCTGCCTGACCTACGCCTTTGCCCGGCCCCAGTGGAGCCCGGAGCCCCAGCCGGAGCGGGTGTGTCGGGAGGAGTATCTGAAAGTGTCTCTGCGTGGAAGACAGGGATTTCTCAGCCGCTCGGGCCCAGAGGAGGTGGAGCTGGCCTACCCGTTCCGCACCGATTGCCCCCTGCCCCTGACCCCGTTATTTTGTCTGGCCCGGGTGGAGGGGGTGAACGGAAGGCGCTGTATCGTGTGGCGGTTTGACCGGACCGGGTGGCCCAGACCAGGAAACTGGAAAAAAGCAGCCGGCCCCATTGAAAAGCGGGAGATAATCCCGTATAATGAGTAAAATACCTGATTTCAAACAACGAGGAGCCTAACAGCGCAATGTACCATATTGATATCATGACCTTGTTCCCCGATGTGGTGAGAGATATGCTGTGTGAGTCTATTCTGGGCCGGGCCCAGGAGCGGGGTTATATCCGCATCGACTGCCACCAGATCCGGGACTACACCCTGAACAAGCAAAAGCAGGTGGACGACTACCCCTACGGCGGCGGCCGGGGAGCCGTGATGCAGGCCGACCCCCTCTACCAGTGCTGGAAGCACCTGTGCGACCAGGCAGGGGAGCGGGTACACACCATCTACATGTCCCCGGCGGGGCGCACCTTCTGCCAGGCCGACGCCCGGCGGCTGCGGGACGAGTATGAGCGGCTGATTCTGGTCTGCGGCCATTACGAGGGGATCGACCAGCGGTTCATTGACGAGTGCGTGGACGAGGAGATCTCCATTGGAGACTTTGTTCTCACCGGCGGCGAGATCCCCGCCATGGCGGTGGCCGACGCGGTGTGCCGCCTGGTGCCCGGGGTGCTGTCCGACCCCTCCTGCTACGAAAACGAGAGCCACTGGAGCGGCACCCTGGAGGCCCCCCAGTACTCCCGCCCCGAGATCTGGCATGACCGGGCGGTCCCGCCCATCCTGCTCTCGGGCAACCACGCCAAGGTGGACCAGTGGCGGCGCAAGCAGTCCCTGATCCGTACCCGCCAGCGCCGTCCCGATCTCTACGAAAAGCTGGACCTGTCCGCCAAGGCGGACCGAAAGCTGCTGGCCGAGCTGGAGCAGGAGACCGGGGAAAAATGGTTGTGAAAATTTCCCGTTTTTGCCGGGTTTCCCTTTACTTTTGACCAGAGATATGGTAAAGTTAGATAATCTGATTTTCAATATTACATTTGGAGATGAACGATATGGGGTTTAAAATTGTTGTGGACAGCTGCTGCGATCTGCCCGCCCAGATGCTGAAGGAGCCCTGCTTTATCAAGGTGCCTTTGACCATTCATTCCAACGGCAGCGTTTTCATTGACGACGATACCTTTGACCAGGCCGACCTGCTCTGGTCCATGAAGCAGAGTGAGCAGGCGCCCTCTACCGCCTGCCCCTCTCCCCAGGCCTATCTGGACGCCTACCAGTGCGGGGAGGAGGACATCTATGTGGTCACCCTGTCCGCCCTGCTCAGCGGCTCCCACAACAGTGCCGAGCAGGCCCGGGTGCTCATGGAAGAGGACAACCCGGAGATCAACGTCCATGTGTTCAACTCCTGCTCCGCCTCCTCCGGCGAGGTATTGGTCGCCCTGAAGATCAAGGAGCTGGCCGAGACCGGCATGCCCTTCCGCAAGGTAGTGCGGGAGGTGGAACAGTTCATCTACCAGATGCAGACCATGTTTGTGCTGGAGTCTCTTGAAAACCTGCGGAAGAACGGCCGCCTCACCAAGCTGCAGGCGGTGGTCACCGGAGCACTGCGGATCAAGCTGTTTATGGGCGCTACCCCGGAGGGCGAGATCTGCAAGCTGGGCCAGGCCCTGTCCATGAAGCAGGCCCTGAGCAAGCTGGTGGACCGCATCGCCGAGGACCCCGCCCACGAGGGCCGCACCGTGGTCATCTGCCACTGCAACTGTTTGGAGCGGGCCTTCCAAGTGAAGGCCCAGGTGGAGGCCAAGTGCCGCGCCGGACAGGTCATGATTGTAGAGGCGGGCGGCATCACCAGCGTTTATGCCAACGACGGCGGAATCGTGGTGGCCTATTGACAAGACCCCGGGAACTGACGCAAAATAAAGGGCATGAGGGAACTCATGCCCTTTTTCTATTGTTGGGAGGAATCAAGATGTCCATGACAAGAGAACAGGCCTGGGATCTGTTGACCCAGTACAACAAAGAGACGTTCCACCTGCGCCACGCCATCACCGTGGAACGGGTGATGGGCTGGTTTGCCCGGGAGCTGGGCTACGGCGGGGAAGAGGAGCTGTGGTCCCTGGTGGGACTGCTCCACGACCTGGATTATGAGATGTGGCCCGAGGAGCACTGCGTGAAGAGCCAGGAGCTGATGGCCCAGGCCGGAGTGGAGGAAGCCATCATTCGGGCCACCGCCAGCCACGGCTGGGGCCACCAGGTGGACATCAAGCCGGAGCACGAGATGGAGAAGGTGCTCTTTGCGGTGGACGAGCTCACGGGACTTATTGGCGCCGCGGCCCTGATGCGCCCCTCCAAGAGCACAAAGGATATGGAGCTGAAGTCCCTGAAGAAGAAGTTCAAGGACAAGAAATTTGCCGCCGGCTGCTCCCGGGACGTGATCGCCCAGGGGGCCGAGCTGCTGGGCTGGGACCTGGACCACCTGCTGGAGATGACCCTGAAGGCCATGCAGAGTGAGGAGGACGCCATCGAGCAGGCCGCGGCCGCCCTGTGAGGGAAAAGTGTTCGACGGGTGTTGACAAGGCTGGTCAGGTATGATACCATCTAGTTAAACAAAGGGGAGTAGTCAGCGCGTGCCCCGCGCGGCAGAATCAACAGCATGGGTGGAGCTTTGCTCCATTCTGGTTTTGCCTGAAATGACCAGACCTGCGTTCCTATTCCAGGAGCGCAGGTCTTTTTTTATCATCCCCAAAGGAGGAAAGAAACGGAAGGAACCAGGGCAAGCTAACGCACAAGGAATTAACCATTGGGAAAGGAAGTTACGGTATGGAATTTTTGTTGCAAGGAGTTATGTCCATTACCTGGCAGCAGCTGGTCATGTATGCGGTGGGCGCGCTTTTGATCTGGCTGGCCATTGAGAAGGGGTTTGAACCCGCCCTTTTGATGCCCATGGGCTTTGGCGCCATTCTGGTCAATCTGCCCCTGTCCGGCGTCATCGACCAGGTGAACGCAGGGGTGGGAGAGACCAACGGCATCATTCAGTGGCTGTTTGAAACGGGAATTGAGGCCAGCGAGGCCTTCCCCATTCTGTTGTTCATCGGCATCGGCGCTATGATCGACTTTGGTCCTCTGCTGGCCAATCCCAAGCTGTTTTTGTGCGGTGCGGCGGCCCAGGCGGGTATTTTCCTCACCATTCTGCTGGCGGCGGCCCTGGGCTTTGACATGAAGGACGCGGCCTCCATCGGTATTATCGGTGCGGCGGACGGACCCACCTCCATCCTGGTTTCCCAGGTGCTGAATTCCAACTATGTGGGTGCTATCGCCGTGGCGGCCTACTCCTATATGGCTCTGGTGCCCATTATCCAGCCCTTTGCCATCAAGCTGGTGACCACCAAGAAGGACCGGGCCATGCGGATGCCCTACCGGGCCCAGGGCGTGTCCCGCCGCATCCGCATCCTGTTCCCCATTCTGGTGTCTGTGATCGCCGGTCTGGTGGCCCCCTCCTCGGTGGCGCTGGTAGGCTTCCTCATGTTCGGCAACCTGATTCGGGAATGCGGTGTGCTGTCCACCCTGTCCAAGACCGCTCAGAACGAGCTGGCCAACCTCATCACCCTGTTGCTGGGCATCACCATCTCCTTCTCCATGAAGGCCGACCAGTTTGTCCGCATTGAGACCGTACTCATTATGGGTCTGGGCCTGGTGGCCTTCGTGCTGGACTCTATGGTGGGCGTCCTCTTTGTGAAGGTGCTCAACCTCATTACCCCCAAGAACAAGATCAATCCCATGATCGGCGCGGCGGGTATCTCCGCCTTCCCCATGTCCTCCCGTGTGATCGAGAAGCTGGGGCAGGAGGCCGATCCCCAGAACCATCTGCTGATGCACGCCGTGGCGGCCAACGTGTCCGGCCAGATCGCCTCCGTGGTGGCGGGCGGCGTGGTGCTGCAGTACTGTGCGACCCATCTGATTGGCGGCTAAAGGAGGAAGAATTATGAACATGGAAAATATTTATCAGGCGTTGGAAATGATGGGTCAGGGGATGCTGGGCATCTTTGTGGTGCTGGGAAGCATTGCCCTTCTGGTGGCCCTGCTGCAAAAGCTTGACCATAAAAAATAATTCTGAGCCCGGGCAGAAAAGTTGGGAAACAAAGTTTCCTAGGAGTTCTTTTGCCTACTTTTCTTACAAGAAAAGTAGGTTACAGGAAGTCGGCCACCACGTCGGGCAGACCTGCAGGACCCACCCGGTTGTCCACCAGGAGGGTCATCAGTTCGTCAATGCGCATGGCGCTGGTGGTGATGCCCGGGATGCGGGCGCTGTCTCCGTCTTCCTCCCAAATATGTACCCCGTAATTCTCACAGCAGAAGCTGTCCAGTTCGATCTGCTCCACCATGAGCGCGTAGTGAAAAATCCGTGGTTTTCCCTCTTGGTCCCGGCAGGTCCGCGAGGCAACCGGTAACTCCATCATCTTGTGTTTCTCCTCTCACACACAAATTTTGAGCACATTATATAGTGGATGTGTGGAAAGGGAAAGCAAAAACCGTCGAAGAAAAAATCGGCGCAGCGCGATAAAAAAGACGGAAGCGGTCGGAAGGATGGGAAGGGCGTCAAAGGGAGGGGAAGGAAGCGGAAACCCTGCGAAAGAAAAATCCACAAATGTGGAAAACTCAGCGGCGTCCCCCAGAACATGGGGGACGCCGCTTCCTTGTGCACCGAACCCGCAGGGTTTTGGCCAGCTCCTGGTCGGGAGTGACCCAGGCGGTCTCATAGGTGGTGTAGGTGACCATGCCGGGGCGGGCGCCGTTGGGCTTTTTCACATACTTCACCGGAGTGTAGTCCACGGGCACCTTGCTGCTGTCCCGGGCCTGGGAGAACCAGGCCGCCAGACAGGCCGCCTCGTTGAGGCTTTGCAGGTCAGGTTCCTTGCCCTCGGTCCAGAGGATCACATGGGAGCCATGAATCTTCTGGGTGTGGAACCAGATGTCGCTTTTGAAGGCCAGCTTGCAGGTAAGCAGGTCGTTCTGGGTGTTGTTCTTGCCTACAGAAATGCGCAGCCCCGAGGAGGAGCGGAACTCCATGGGTTTGGAGGACACCCGCTTCTCCCGGCCCTTGGCCTTGGAGGCCCGGCGGAGATAGCCGGTGTCGGTGAGCTCCTGGCGGATCTCACCCAGGTCCCGCTCGCCCTCGGCCAGAGTGATGTTCTCCAGCACACTGTTCAGATACTCCAGCTCCCGGCGGCCCTTCTCCAGCTGCTGGGTGAGGACCACCTCGGCGGTCTTGGCCTTGTTGTATTCCTTGTAATACTTGGCGGCGTTCTGCTGGGGGGTGAGGAGGGGGTCCAGCTTGATGTCCACCTCTTTGCCCTCCGGGTCGTAGAAATCCACCGTGCGCAGCCGGGCCATGCCCCGCTGCATCTGATAGAAGTTGGAGGTGAGGATGTCGCCCAGCTGGCGCAGCCGCTCCCGGTCCTGGGTGGCGGCCAGCTCCTGTTCCTGATGGGCGATCTTTCGGGCGGTGCGGTCCCGGGCGGTGGTCACAGACCGGATGAGGTCCTGGCCCTTCTGCTTGACCCGCTCCAGGTGCTCCCGCTGCTCAAAAAACTGGTCCAGCATGGCGGAGAAGGAGGGGCAGGCCAGAGTTTCCGCCGCGTTTTGATACTGGGCCACAGGGAAGAAGGTAAAGTCGGAGGGCTTGCCGTCCCGCAGGATCATGGTGGGGGTGACGTGAAATTCCTTCACATCTCCCAGCAGGACTTCCAGCTTGTCCAGAAGCCGTTCCCGGCCCTGAGTGCCCAGGGCGTCCAGACGAACCTCCACGTCGCCGCCCGCCTGAAAGGCAAGCTCCCGGCATACCAGGGGAGACAGGCCGCCGAAGGTGTCCAGCAGCCAGCGGTCGGCCTGGGCCTGTTCCGGCGCAGCGGCCAGCAGATTTTCTAAATCCTCCCGGCTCTGGGCGGTGGGGTCCAGCTTGTCCTGAGCGGGGGGCAGACGGTAGAACATGCCGGGCAGCAGGGTGCGCTGGCGGCTGTCCCCGGAGCCCAGGTTGGACTCCACCCGGCGCATGCAGTCCAGAATGCGGCCGTCCCCGTCCAGCAGAATCAGGTTGGAACGGCGGCCGATGGCTTCCAGCACCAGCTTGCGCTCCACCCGGTCCCCCAGTTCGTTGAGGGCCTCCAGGGTGAAGATGACCACCCGCTCCAGGGGCACCTGCTCCACGGCCAGCAGGCGGGCGCCGGACAGGTGCTTGCGCAGCAGCATACAGAACATGGGGGGCACGTCGGGATTTTCCCGGGAAAGGGCGGTGAGCTGGGGCCGGGGATGGGTGGGATTGGCGGAGAGGAGCAGCTTCACGTTGCCCTGCTTGGGGCTGCGTACCGCTAAAATCACCTCGTCCCGGCCGGGCTGATAAATTTTATCGACTTTTCCTCCGGTAACAGCCTGATCCAGCTCGTGGACCAGACCGGAGAGACAAAGCGCGTCCAAAGGCATTGGATGTCACCTCATTCCATGCAGGCCATGGCGGCCTGGAACAGTTCGTTGAGCCGGTCGGTGCGGCCCTGGAGATAGAGCCAGCCAAACAGGGCCTCCATGCCGGTGGCGGCCTGGTACTGGGCTCGGGTGGCGGCCTTGGGGACCGAGTGGGGGGCGGTGTTCCGGCCCCGGCGGTAGACGTCGGCCTCCTCAGGGGTGAGCTGGGGGAGCAGCTGCCCCATCACCGCCGCCTGAGCGGGGGCGGCCACGTAGCGCACTGTGGCCCGGTGCAGGTCCTTGGGCTTCGCCGCCCCGTGGAGGAGAATCCAGGAGCGGACCATGACCTCGTATACGCTGTCGCCCAGATGGGCCAGAGCCAGGCTGCCCAGGGAGAGCAGGTGGTCCCGTTCTATATTCAGATGAAAGTAATCCATGAAAGATCCCTCATTTCCTTGTGCAATTATATTATCATAGCATATTTTCCGGGGAAACACAACGGGGGCGGCTTTGTGACCCGGTCACAGAGTGTTGGAGGTCCTTGGTGTACAATGACACCAGTTCCAGGGGAACCACTGCTTGTCAAGAAAGCAAAAGCGGGTATAATAGAAAGCAGAAACCCGAAAGGGGTTGAGACTATGACATATGATGTGATTGTGCTGGGCAGCGGCCCGGCGGGGCTCTCGGCGGCGGTGACCGCCCGGGGGCGGAACAAAAGCGTTCTGGTGGTGGGCAACCGCTGGCAGGACAGCCCGCTGGCCCGGGCGGAGCGGGTAGACAACTACCTGGGCATGCCGGGGCTCACCGGGGCGGAGATGATGGAGCAGTTCCACCGTCACGCCCAGGAGATGGGGGCGGAGTTCGTCACCGGAAGAGTCATCTCCCTCATGGAGTGGGAGGGGTTCCACCTGACGGTGGGCTCTGAGGTCTACCAGGGCAAGTCCCTGGTGCTGGCCCCCGGCGTGGTGCGCCAGGCCAAGTACCCCGGGGAGGAGACCTATCTGGGCCGGGGCGTGAGCTACTGCGCCACCTGCGACGGCATGCTCTACCGGAACAAGCCGGTGGCCGTGGTGGGCCGCAGCAAGGACGCTCCCCACGAGGCGGCTTATCTGAAAAGTATCGGCTGCCAGGTGGTCTACGTGGCTCCCAAGCGCCCGGAGGGGCTGGCGGGAGACATCCCCTTCATCCAGGCCAACCGCCTGGCGGTGAAGGGCGAGCAGACCGTCACCGCTCTGGAAGCCGACGGCGCGGACATTCCCGTGAACGGAGTGTTCATCCTGCGGGAGGCGGTAGCCCCCACCGACCTGCTGCCCATGCTGGAGACCGAGGGTGGGGCGGTAAAGGTGGACCGGTCCATGGCCACCAATCTGAAGGGCGTATTTGCCGCCGGAGACGCTACGGGAGAGCCGTTGCAGATCTCCAAGGCGGTGGGCGAGGGCCTGACGGCCGCACTGTCCGCCTGCGCCTACCTGGACCACATGGAACACGATAAATCCTGATAAATTCACAGAAAGAAGGAATTGAATATGGCACTGCAGCATTTTAACAAAGAGAGTTTTGACAAGAGCCTGAACGAGGGCAAGCTGATGATGGTAGACTTCTGGGCCAATTGGTGCGGTCCCTGCCGCATGCTGGGTCCCGTGATCGAGCAGCTGGCTGAGCAGTACGGCGACAAGGCCGTCATCGGCAAGGTGGACGTGGACGATCAGGCCGAGCTGGCCATGCGCTACGGCGTCATGTCCATCCCCACCGTCATCTTCTTCAAGGACGGCAAGGAGATCGACCGCAAGGTTGGCCTGATGCCCGCCGACGCCTACGTGAAGACCCTGGCGGACAATCAGTAAGAACACGAAAAAACGGAGGAGCAGCGCTCCTCCGTTTTTTTATGCCTGGCAGCCGGAACAGCCGCCGCAGGGACCACAGGGGCCGTTGTGTTCGGCCTGAAATTTCTTTCTCCGCCGCACCGACCACAGGTCGGCCAGAATCAGCACCACGCACCACAAAATCAGCAGAGCCAGGATGAGAATGGCGCAGTTGCGGAAGAACTCCTCAGGCAGGAACAGAATGACGGGATCGGTCTGCCAGTCGAAGATCCAGTTGGTCTTGCCCGGGAAGAAGAGGGAATGGAAGATAACAAAAGCCCGGTCAAAGTTGGTGGCCGCCAGCAGGCCCACCACCACAAAGATGAGCAGCAGTCCGGCTCCTGCCCAGAATCCGGGGCCGCGGCCGCAGACCAGGGCGGCGCACCGCTTGGTGCGGCGGCTGACAAAAAAGACCAGGATGAGCAGCACCAGGGAAATGGCGGCCACCGCCAGATCCAGCTGGAACAGCACCCGCACATCGGCAAAGTGGGATGCCCCGGACTCGGAGAAGGGGAGCCCACCCGCGGCAAAGTCGGGCCGCAGACCCAGACAGTAGTCCATCACCTGGTCGTAGATAAGGCGGATCTCCTCCACCGTGCCCCCGGTAAAGGCCTGGATGGAGGGAATGTGGGCGTAATAGAAGGGGCGGCACAGGATGGGCACCGCAATGGAGGCCGAGAGGACCAGCAGGGCGGTGAGGACGGCCTGGACGGCAAAGAGCGGTTTACTTGCTTTCACGGGAAGCACCTCCAGAGGATTCGGTCATAGCGGACAGGGCAATGAGTACCTGGCCGGGGAGATAGAAGGCCCACATCCCCACCCGCACAAATTCCGCCACGAAAGTGGGGAGGGGAAGGAAGCCCTGGTACAGCCCCACGCAGACGTCGCAGCACAGAAACAGGGCCAGTCCAATAGAAAACAGAGGGGGACCGGGCGGAGAGCAGGGGAAGCTGCTGAGCACGTTGCAGAGGAAGTTTGTAAAGTAGAACAGGGCCAGACAGTTCAGCGGGGTGAGCAGGCCCAGCAGGGCCAGGACAGCCAAAGCAATCAGAAGCAGGAGCATCCGCGCCCCCAGCCAGGGCTTTCCGCCCCGGGCGCGGATGCGGAGAAAATAGCACCCCTGCACCAGACAAAAGAAGAGCAGGCCCATGGCGTAGTGGGCGTTGAGCAGCAGCAAAAAGCCGTCGGCACACACGGTAAAGCCCATGGCGATGGCCACCAGCGGGGAACCGCCCCGAAAGAGCGTGCCCA
>USCO01000062.1 GCA_900553135.1 uncultured Eubacteriales bacterium
TCATGCTCTCCTCGGAGATGCTGCGGCCGTTCTCGGGCTCGGTCTCGTGGCGGTTGACGCCCTTGAGCATGATGGGCTGGCCGTTGATCAGGATCTGGGCCTCGTTGGTGCCCTTGTTGGCCACCTCGATCTCCCGGAAGCCCACGTTGCAGCCGGCGGTCTCCACCACAGCGCCGGTCTCGTCCTTCAGGGCAAAGACCATCTGGTAGAGGTTTGGGTGCTCGGCGGACCACTTGGCGGGATTGGTCACCTGGAAGGTGTGGCTCACCTGAGCCTCGCCCTCAGCAAAGGTGACAGGCAGGGACTGCTTAGTCACTTCCTTGCCGGCGGCGTTGAACAGGATGGCGTCCACCGTGTAGCCGGAGGGGGCGGTCTGGCCGTAGCTGCGCAGGGTGGCCTCCACCTTCAGGTCGGCGTTGGTGTAGGTCTTGTCCAGGTCGGTGGTGTAGTTGAAGTCAAAGATAGAGGCGTCCGTATCCTTGGCATACAGGTACACATCACGGAAAATACCGCTCAGGCGGATCATGTCCTGGTCCTCCAGGTAGCTGCCGTCAGACCAGCGGTAAACCTGCAGGGAGATGGAGTTGGTCTCACCGGCGGGCTTCAGGTACTTAGTGATGTCGAACTCAGAGGCAGTGTAGCTGTCCTCGCTGTAGCCCACGTACTCTCCGTTGACCCACAGATAGTAGGCGGACTCCACGCCCTGGAAGGAGACAAAAATCTCTTTGCCATCCCAATCCTTGGGGGTGGTGAAGGTGCGGCGGTAGTGGCCCACGGGGTTATAGACCGTGGGAGAAACGCCCACAGGGGGAGTTTCCACACCCTCCCAGGGCAGCCGGGTGTCGGTGTACTTGGGGGAGTCGTAGCCCTCGGTCTGCCAGTTGGAGGGGACCTGAATGGTGTCCCAGCCGCTGACGTCATAGTTTTCTGCGTAGAACTCGTTGTTGCGCTGATGGGGGGATTCCACATACAGGAACTTCCAATCCCCATTCAGACTTTGCTGGTTGGCAATCTTGCTGTCATCCCGTACCCGGGCGTCTTCCACCGTGGCGAAAGAAGAGAAGCTGGTATGGGCGTCTTCCCGGTTTACCTGGAAAACACCACGCTGGTCATACCACTCTTCCCCAGCAAATTTGCTGCCGTTGGGGTCCGCCGGAGCGGCAAGATCGGTGACAGTCTGGCTGGAACCGTCACCATCAGCCGAGGCGGAGGTTGCCAAGCAGCCGCCGATCATGCTGATACTCAGCACTGTGGCGAGCAGCCGCTTAGGCAAGTCGTGCCCATTTCTACTCATCTTCCTATTCCTCCTCTTTTACCTTTATTTCCATGGCGAAAGTGTCCGCCAATGAAAAACAAAGCCGACAATTATTTTTGTGCAACTAGCAAGAAAAAAGAAAGACAAAATCAAACGATAACACTCAAAATCGACATAACAAATTTTTGACAGCTTTGCTGATTTAGTGAGCTAGAAAAAGGGAAGTGTTTTTCTGACGTGGAATAAAATGGTTATCAAACAGATGGCGGTTTTTTATTCAGGCCAGCAAAAAAGACCCTCACAGCCTGCTGCCGACACTTTTGTTCGTCCTGCGAAGAACGTTCCGCAGGTGTTATGTGACGGCCCGCATTTCCTGTTTCGTAAAAGGTTGCCATCTTATTTTGGCAGTTTAGGAAAGATCCTTTTTTTAAGGTTGATTTAAGAAAACAGAGCGGCCTGATTTGGAAAAAATCAGACCGCTCTGTTTTGTTGTGATGTGAGGATATCTTTCATTTGCCCGAACTGGCCGGACAGAAGAGAGAAAAATTAGCATTCACAGAAAACTAATATTTATTCGGCTTCGGGCTCGGCGGATTCCAGGCCGTGCTCCCAGGTGAAGCGTGGGCCGCAGCAGGGAATGAGCATTAAACTGGTGTTTCCCAGGTTCAGCACATCGTAGGCATTCATGATTTTGTTGGAGAGCACCACCGCGTCGTTGAGGTAGCACAGCTCTCTGGACTCGCCTGTGGAGACGATAAACTGCCGTCCCCGGGGTTCGTAAATGACCGAGGCGTGCTTGAAGCGGGATACGCTGTGGTCGGCGCTGAGCACCACATCCATGTTGGCGGCCCGGCCAATGAAGTTGCGGCCGGATTTCAGCTTGAAACTCTCCCCCTTGTACTCGCCCTCGATACATACCAGCCAGCCCACCACGGGCTCCACGCCGATGACCCGGGAGTAGTACCCCACGGTGCAGTTTTCCTCCTCTTCCTCGGGCAGGGGCGGCATGGGGGCGGAGGGCGGCGTCTGGGCCGGGGTGGAGGGCGGAGCCGGGATTTCCTGGGGCTGCGGTTGGGGCACCGCAGCAGGCTCCGGAGCGGCTTGAGGTGCCGCGGGCTTCGGCTGGTTCATCTGTGTGCAGTAGGGGCATTGCTCCCCGCTGGCGTCCTTGTCATAAAAGTGGCCCTTCTCACACCGTACTAAATTCATGGTTCTCACTCCTTATCAGTATATTGGATGACGATGGCCGAGGCATTGTCGGCCGAAGTTCCCTTGGCGTCCAGGTAGGGCAGCATGGCCCCGGACAGTTCGGCTGTCCCGCCGTTCAGATTCAGCAGCAGCTCCAGCAGCTCCTGCTGGGACAAAAGCTCGGAAAACCCGTCGCTGCACAAAAGCAGCCGGTCTCCGGGATTCCAGGGGAGATTTTGCTGCGTGTCGATATACTTCAGCCCTCCGCAGCCCAGATAGCTGAGCAAAGCCCGGCCTTTGGGGAGTTCGGCGCGGTATTCCTCCCGGGAGAGCTCCCCGGCCCGAAACGCTTCGTCCAGCTCCAGCTGATAGTTGTGCAGCCGGTTGAGCCAACGAAAGGTGCCGTCCCGCACCAAGCCGATGCGGCTGTCTCCGACCGAGAGCCAATGAAAGCGGCTGCCATTTACGATGGCCGCCACAATGGTGCTTCCCCCGTCCAGAGGCCGCCCGTCTGCATCGTTCAGAGCGGCAACCCTTCGGTCCAGCCTGCGGGCCAGGGCGTCCAAATCCGGCGGCTCCTTGCGGTTTGTCTGTGCGTAGGCCTGAAAAAAACCGGAGCAGGCGGCTCGGGATGCCTGTTCGCCGCCGTTGAGTCCGCCCATTCCGTCGCACACCGCTGCGGCCAAAGTGCCGTCGGGGAGGAGACGGTAATCCAGGGCGTCCTGCTGGGTGGTCCGGCCCCCCAATAGGGAGACGGCGGAGACCACCAGCTGCGGGGCATGAGAGGGAGTTTCCTGGGCTGCGGGGGTGGACGTTTCTCCCTCCGGCTTGTTTTTTCTTTTTTTGCCAAACCCCAGCTTCACGCCATCACCCCCTTTTCTTCCACTATAGCAAAGCTGCCGCAGGGGAAGGGGGGAAATGTTATTTGTAACAGGAAAAGTGTCATTTGTTGCAACCAACTCACGGGGGCCTCGAGATTGTTATACTGGGAAAACAGAAAGGGAGATTTACAATTCAAGAGAGAGGAGCAAAATGCCTGTGTCGGGTTTGTTGTTTTTACTTACGTTTGTGCCAGCGTGCGTGATCCATCTTCTGCCTGGAGCGGTGCTGCTGCGCCGCCGGGACTGGGGCTGGGCCGTAGGCTGCCTGGTGCTGGGGGCGGTTGGAATCCCGCTGTTTTTGCCCTGGGTGGCGGCGGTGATTATCGCTGCCCGGCGGGCCCGGTTTACCCCCTTGAGGAAGGGAAGCCCCGTGCCGGTTTTGTGCCGGATTTTGGGGCTTGGACTGATTGCGTTGTCACTGGTTTTGATTTCCTGGGGGGTGAGAGACTACCGTCAGGCAGCGGAGATCTCTATGTCAGACTTCTATGCCAATATTATCATCAATTCCATCGTAGGCTGTGTGGGAATGCTGATTGCCGGGATTTTTCTGCTCATCGTCCCGGCCCTTCGGGGAAATGGACTGTGGGGCGGTCTGATGGCCGCCACGGTCCTGTTGGGGAGCATTTCCTGGGTCAGCACCTATACCCTCTTGATTTTTATTTTGAGCCTGGTCGCGTTGGTGGCGGAAATTGGCCTTTCCGGTTTGATTTTGTGCCATACCGTTCCGCAGGGCGCAGACATCCAGCCCGCCCCGGCATCTGTACCAGACCAGCCTGCCCCCGTCCCGGCGGCTTCCGACAGCGGTATCTCCGCGCCGCCTGAGCCCAGTACCGCTCCTTTGAAAGCCCGGCTGCGCTGTGTGTCCGGCCAGTACGCCGGAGCGGAATTTCCGCTGGCAGACGGGGAGACCCTGTACCTGGGCAGCAGCCCGGAACTGGCTCATCTGGTGCTCCCGCAGGAGGGAGTCGCATCCCTCCACGGAGAAATCACCTATCAGAGAGGCCGGGGGAGCTGTCTGTTGGCCCACATGGGCCCGATTTTTCTCAATGGGCGGAAACTCCCTCCAATTTATGAGCTGCACAACGGGGATACCTTTTCTCTCGGAACGCCCCCGCAGAGCTTTCAGGTTTTCATATAAGCAAACCGCCTGTCCCAGTGGGAAGGCGGCGTTTTTATGCTTCCGGCTCCAGTGCAGAGCGCAGGCTCTTTAAGTAGGGGCGGCTGACGGGGAGGGAGCAGTTGTGGGGGAGGGTCAGGCTGGAGCTGCCCAGCTGACGGATGTAGCGCAGATTGACCAGATAGCTCTGGTGGCAGCGCAGAAAGTCGGAGGGCCCGAGCAGCTCCTCCAAGGCGTCCAGCCGCCCGTAAAACTCCACCTGGTCCTCTACCATGTGGGCGATGATCTTCCGCCGCTGGCTCTCCAGGTAATAGATCTGATGCAGGGGCAGCTGAACGCTGCGGCGCTGGATGCTCACGTTTAGAAAATCCGCCGGACGCCGCAGCCGTTCCTCCAGGTAGCGGCCCAACGTCTCCTGCAGCCGGGCCATGGACACCGGCTTGACCAGAAAATCAAAGGCGTGGTAGCGGTAGCCCGCCCCGATGTACTCCGCCGCTCCGGTGAGGAAGATGATGTCGGTGCCGGGGGAGCGGTAGCGCAGCTGTTCTGCCGTCTCCAGGCCGTTGAGGGAGCCCTCCAGGCGGATTTCCAAAAACACCAGCTGGAAAGCGATTTCTTGCCCTTGCTGCTCCAACAGAGCGTCTCCGCTGGAAAAGCAGGAAAAACGGTAGTCCGCCCCGTCAAATAACAGCTTGGCCAGGGCATCGCACAAAGCGGCCCGGTGGCCGGTATTGGGGTCGCAGACCGCGATGTGAAGCACACAGCTCATCTCCTTGGATAGAATCAAAAAGGGAACCGGCATAGGCCGGTTCCCTTTTATTCTATCGCGCTGCGATTCTGCCGCAAGGTGTGACGGAATTTGTGCGGACAAATGCCTTCGTTTCTGTCACAGTGTCCGCTCAGCGCCAGGCACTGAGCCAATCGGTCTCATCGTAGACGGACAGGGTCATGTCCTTGTTGAGCAAGTCGCTGCTGGGAAGCGCCCACAGACCACACAAAGTGGTAAGGGTACCATCAACCGCACTGCTGCGCTCTGCAGGGAGACAGGCCACGCTCTCCCGGTCAACCATCAGCCGAAGGGGGGCTCCGCCCTGGGTGGGACGGTCAGGGTTCATCCAGACGCCCCGGATGCCGTGTTCCACCAGGCCGATTTGTTCCATGCTTTCCAGGTAGCAGGAACGACAGGCGTCCGCTTCCTCCTGTGAGACCCCGCTATCATCCGGGTCCTGGTAAGAGAATTGTGTCTCCCAGGTGTTCTCATCAGATCCCAATTGAGAGCATTTCAGCCAGGCATATCCCTCGTCACACTCCACCCCGCCAGTAATTTGCAGAGTGCCGTCATAGGAGACCCGCAAAGTGCCGAAAATCCGGGAATTCAGCTCCTGATGATAGCTGAGGTATACCGCGCTGCTTCCATCCTGGAAGGTACCCCGGAAGAGGTGGAGGGCGCACATGGGAAGATTGCTGGTAAAGGTCAAATCCCCCATGCCCACCTGACGTTCATCGGTCAGAACGGCCTGGCCCGCCGTTGCATCCCACTCGTAGACCGCCAGGGAGCAGAAGGTCTCGCTCCATCCCGAGCTGCCCGGCGCGCCGGTCTCCAGCCGGACTGTCAGCAGTTCCTCCTGTCCATCCCCGTCGTAGTCAAAGACGTCTGCCCCCAGAAGGCCGGTGAGCCGGGCGGGGTCTACCAGCTCTTCCCCGCCGCCGTAGCCGGTGATTTCAGGGTAGCTCTCCTCTCCCAGGGGGATGACGCCGTACTGCCCGGCCAGCTGGGCAAGGGTGTCCGCAAAGTCGGGCTGCGCCGCTTTCGCCTCATCCATAACGGTTTGGATGTAGTCCCACAGGGCAGGGAGATCCTCTTTCAGCTGATTCAGCAGGTCCCCGGAGATATCCAGAATATTATTCAGATTCAGCTGGATCTCGTTTACCGTTTGGTCGGGGTCATCCTCCAGCCAGGCGCGGACCGTGCCGTACCAGCGCAGTTGGCCCTCCGCCTTGACCAGTACCGTGGTCTCGGCGGGATAGGGGTGCAGATTGGAAGCGCCGCGGATGGTACAGCGGCCCTCAGAATCGGTGGTTACCGTTTTATGCGCTTCAAAGAGTCCGGTGGAATAGACGACCTCCGCGCCCTCCACGGGTTCTCCGGTGGCCAGGTCGGTGATCTGGAGCTCGGAGACCAGCGCTTCGTTTTTCTCCTTCATCAAGGCCCGGACGGCAGAGCCAATGTTCAGTACGGGGTAGGTTCCCTCGCTGCCCTCAAAGGGGTGACCGTGGTCTTTGGTGCCTTCGGCCATTACCTCGTTGTTGTTTACCAGCAGGTCCCAAACCTGACGTGCGGTCAGGTCCGGATCAATGGACCAGAGCAGAGCTGCTGCGCCGGAGACCATGGGAGCGGCGGCAGAGGTGCCGGAAAATTCAGAGAGGTACGTGTAATCTGCGTCATCAGAGACCCATTCATGATAAATGGGATACGTGCTGTCTCCAGTGGTGAAAATTTCCAGCCCTGGTGCGCAGATGTCTACCGCAGGGCCATAGTTGGAGTTATCATTCATCACATAGTTTCCGTCATCGGTCAGCTGGTTTTTTATGGCCCCGACGATCAGGATGTGGTGGTTCAGCGCGTCATAATCGATTTCCCCGAAGCCATCGGGATACACCTCATGAAATAGCTCCTCGGTGATGGAGCCGAAAGCTCCGCTGCTTTCGGTTGCTGGCTGCGGTGCTCCGCCATTGTCCAGTCCGTTTCCTGCCGACTGTACGACCAGAATATCGTAGCCCTGGAAAAGAAGCTGCAAAAGGCTGTCCATGCTTGTCTTGGCGCTCTGCTTCAGCCAGGCGTTGTAGCTGGCGATGGCTGAGTCATAGTCCGATGTGGGGAGCTTGAAAATATCCCCGTCCACATAAGCCAGTTTGGAGAACTTTGGAAATCCCCAGGAATTATTGATCACTCTGGTTCCGCGCTCTGCCATCTCCCCGATGGCCTTCAAATATTCGCCGGTAGAAAGCAGATCAATATAATAGCGCGACGACCCCGGTTCGTTGTCGACAGGAGCCCAGTCCACACAGTACATGGTCAGTTTGTGATACTGGCTGCTGGCCACGCCCCGCAGGCCGATCTCATTGTCATCTGCTCCGATAATGCCCGCCACGGCGGTGCCGTGATAGTGTCTGGAGTTCTCATCGTAGCCGGGGAGCATCATGATCTCGGTATTGCCGCCCAGATCCTCGTGGTAGAGATAGAAACCACTGTCAATGATGCCCACGCTGACATCCTGGAACCACTGCTCATAGTTCCAGGCGGTGTAGGCGCCGATGGCCTCGGCCCACCAGTCGGTGCCGGCAGGCTGACTTTCGTGCCCGCGGTCCGTCTCGGTACCCGACGCCTGCCAGGGATTCTGATCTGCGGCGGTAGGCTGGGAGAGCATGGGCACCTCATAGCTGGCGTCCATTACGCCGTCCGTCTCTTTCAGAGACTGCGCAATTTCTTCAAGCTCGCTGTAATCCTCTGTATCTACGTGGAGCTGAAAGAAATTGATCCCGCCGCATAGATCAGAGACCACCGTGCCCCCAACTTTCTCCGCCAGCTTTTCCTTTTCGCTCCGGCTAAAGGTGTGCTCTGTAAATACATTGACCAGATTTGGAACGTAGAGGACCAGCTCTTCCTGGTCAAGGGCCACGTCGTCCAGGGAATACGTATACACAAAGTCTCCATCCTCGTGTATGGTGATCTGCTGGGCAAATTCCTCCGGAACCGGCATGTGGAGATCCCTTTGCTCCGTCCAAAAGGACCAAAGAAGCTCCCCGACCAGTCCGGCCAGGATCAGAATGGCCGCAGCGCTGATCCCAATGGCAAACCGGCTGACCTTCACAATAAAATCCCTCCATCTCAAAGGACGCCATCCCGGCAAAAGTCCATGGCGTTCCTTTTTGTTCCAGTATAGCGGTGAGGATTTTTGTGCCGGAAAAATTGCCAAAGTTAACGCAAAGGCGGTAATAATTTGCGTCTGACGGGAGAACAGTGAAATGTGACAAAAATTGTGACAGACATTCTGCCGGAATGAGGCACGTGTTTTTTCGCCGTAGCCCCACAGAAAAAGACATGAAATGATATAATAGTTTTAATATACAGAAATTCCTGGATATGGGGGAATGTACCATGTCAAAATTTGCGGCCTATTTGAAAGAATTGCTGGACCAGCGGGGAGAGCCCATTTCCCGGGTGGCAAAAAACACCGGGCTGGAGCGCACCTCAATCCATAAAGCCCTGAAGGATGAACGGCTGCTGCCCTATACCGCGCTGAAAAAGCTGAGTCAATATCTCCAGCTGACCCTGCCCCAGAGCCGGGAGCTGAACCTGTACTACGAGATCCTGCTCCAGGGGGAGGACGCATACCGGGTGCGGGAGGCCATTGGGGAACTGCTCTCCTCCCTGTCTCAGCTGCATTTTTCCTGCCGGGAGCTCTACGCCGAGCCCGAGCTGCCCCAGCCTGGGACCTTTCCGGAGTTTGTCTTTGGCCGTCCCCAGGTGGAAGCGGCGCTCCAGGCCGTGCTGGCCCGGGACACGGCAGACGGTCAGATGCCCACCCTGACCCTGTACTTGCCGCCCAACGGCGCGGAGGCCGCCGGACTGTTCCGGCTGTGGCGGTCGGGACGGCGCTTTACAGCCCGGCAGATCATGGCCTTTTTGCCGGAGCACCTGGGGGTGTCTTCCCGGCTGGCCAACCTGCGGCTGCTCCGCAGCTTGCTGCCCCTCTCCCTGGCCTCCGCCGGGCAGTATTTCGCCTATTACTACTTTGAGCGCTCCTCCGTCCCTGCCTCCATGGACCCCTTGCCTTACTTTGTGGTCACGCCCCGCTGCCTGATCCGTCTGGACAGCCAGCTCTCGGCGGCCCGGTTTGAAGCTTCGCCCCAGATGATCCAGCTCTATGAGAAGCACTTTTCCCAGCTGCTGGGGGAGTGTCAGCCACTCAACTCCTATTCCAACGATCTGGAACACATTCTGGACTCCTATATGCGGGGGACGGACACCGACAGCTACTACACCATGATGACCCAGCCCTGCCTGGGCCGATACTACACCCGCCCCCGCATCCAGCGGCACTTCCGGCCGGAAGTGCCCAACCGGGAGATGCTGCTGGAGCTGAGCGACCAGCGCTTTGCCCGCCTGCGGCAGCTGGAAGGGGACTACTACACCATTTTTACAGAAAAGGGACTGCGGGAGCTGGCCCAGACCGGCATTGCGGCCGATTTGCCTGCAGAACTGGTCCTGCCCATTGACCGCCCCACCCGCATCGAACTTCTCACCGCCTTCCGGGAGGATATCCAAAGCGGACGGCTCCATGGCTGCATGGCGGACATGGAGAAGCTGCCCATTCCGCCCTACCTCACCCTGACCTGCGACCCCAAGTTCGGCCTGCACCTCTACGCCACCCAGGGCTTTATCGGCGGGGCCTACGCCTGCAATCTGCACATAGAGGAGAGCGGGATCGGCCAGGCTTTTTCCTCCTTTATCCGGGCTTTGCCGGAGAGCAAGTATGTCTATCCCACCCAGCGTACCCTGGAGGTTTTGGATGAACTGATCCGGCAGCTGACTTCGGAAGAGGGGGAGAGCCGTGATTGATGTAGACCGACTGTGTCCCGGGTGTATGGGATTCTGGGAGGACACAAAACAGCCCTGTCCCCGCTGCGGATTTTCCTGGAGCGGGCAGCCCGCTCCGGGGCGGGAGCTTCCCATCTTTACCATTCTGAGCGGGCGGTATCTGCTGGGCCGCAAGCTGGGCTCCGGCGGCTTTGGCATTACCTACCTGGCTATGGATCTGCTGCAAGAGCGCCCGGTGGCCATTAAGGAATTTTTCCCGGTGGGACTGTCCGGGCGGGAGGGGAAGGAGATCTGCCCCCTCCCGGGAGAGGAGGGACGCGCCTTCCGGGAGGCTCTGCGGGCCTTTCACCGGGAAAGCGAGCTCATGGCCCGGTTCCGGGATGCCCGTGGGATCGTCTCCTGGCAGGGCTTTGCGGAGGAAAACGGCACCGCCTACTTAATCATGGACTACGTGCCCGGTGAGACGCTGATGCAGCACCTGCGCCGCACCGGGACCGTCTTTTCCCAGCAGGAGGCCTTGGACTTGATGCTGCCCATTCTCCGGGCGGTGGACGGCATGCACCGGCAGCATGTGCTCCACCGGGACATCAGCCCGGAGAATCTGATTTTAAAGCCGGACGGGACTCTCACCCTCATCGACTTCGGCGCCGCCCGGGAGTTTGATTTGGAAGGGGAGGAGAACCTCACCGTCGTGCTCAAGCACGGCTATGCCCCCGAGGAACAGTACCGCTCAGGCAGCCGCCAAGGCCCCTGGACCGACCTGTATGCCTGCTGCGCGGTCCTTTACCAGATGGTCAGCGGCATCCGGCCCCAGGACGCGGACCAGCGCAGAGAGAAGGACCGCCTGGTCCCGCTGGATGAAATCGAAGGGGTAACCGTGACCCACGGCTTTGCCCGGGCCATAGAGAAGGGGCTCACGGTACACGCCACCGAGCGCTATCCCTCCATCCAGGCCCTGCTGGAGGACCTGGAGCCTGCAGTCACAAAACCTCCTGTACCGCCGCCCAAAGCGGTTACTCAACCCCTTTTGGAGAAAAAGAAAGGTTCCGCACAGGAACCATTTTTTGTGCAGGAGAAGCCGCCGCACATGGAGCGGGCTTCTCCGTCAACGGGCGGCGACTGGAAAGAAAATCCCCCACCGTCTGGTCCCCAGCGGAGAAAGCTGCATCCCCTGTGGATCAAGGCCATTGCGGCGGTGGTGGCGCTGGGAGCCCTTCTTTTCCTGGCGCAGTTTTTCCATCTGGTGGGCGGCAGCAGCACAGCCGCAGACAGCTCCCAATCAGAGAGCTCCTACACCAGCTTTCTGGAACCGGGTGCTGTGGAGACAGAGGAGGACCAGCAGCTGGTGGAGCTGCTGAGTGCCTTTGTATACCCGGGCGATTCTCTGACAGCGCCTCAGCAATAC
>USCO01000063.1 GCA_900553135.1 uncultured Eubacteriales bacterium
TGTGCGCGGTGGTCAACCAGCGCATCCTGCTCATGTGCCGCAGTCAGGAGCCCCACAGCCTGCTGGCCTTTGTGGACCAGATCCGCAGCGAGCTGGAGTCGGCCTTCTTTGCCAAGGTGTGGGGCGGTGTGAGCGCCGAGGGCCGCAGCGAGCTGGAGGTCCGCCGGGCCTATCAGGAGGCCCGTACCGCCTGCCTGGCCGCCCGGTCGGGGGGAGGCATTCTCTTCTATAACCAGACCTCCCTGGAGTTTCTGGCCCAGAGTATCCCCAGAGCCATCCGCAAGGACCTGTACCAGCAGGTGCTGGGCGCCTGCTCAGCGGAGGAGCAGAAGGAACTCTTGGAGACGGTGCGGACCTATTACCGCTGTAACGGCAACACGGAACAGGCGGCTCAGTCCCTGTTCATTCACAAAAATACCTTCCACTACCGGCTGCAGAAGGTGCGGGAGAAGACGGGGTGCAATATCCGGGTGCCCCGGGAGAGCGTTCTGCTGTATCTGTGCAGCCTCTTTGCCCAGTTGGAAGACGAGGAAAGGAAGTAGCGCCATGTCCATTTATACAGACGCCCAATATGTGATCCAGACCGCCTTGGCTGCCTGTCAGCCCAACGCGGCGGTGCGCCGCGCTCTAGAGGGAAAAACCTTCTCTTCGGGAAAAATCTACCTGGTGGCGGCGGGAAAGGCCGCCTGGCAGATGGCCAGCTGCGCCGCCGGGCTGCTGGGAGAGCGGCTGAGCGGCGGCGTAGTGGTGACTAAGTACGATCACAGCAAGGGGGAGATCCCCGGCTGCACCGTCTATGAGGGCGGGCATCCCGTGCCCGACGAGAACTCCTTCCGGGGGACCCAGGCCGCCATTGACCTGGTGACGGGGCTCCAGAAGGAGGACACCGTGGTGTTTCTGGTCTCCGGCGGCGGCTCGGCCCTGTTTGAAAGCCCCCTGATCTCGGGGGAGGACTTGGCGGGGCTGACCCGCCAGCTGCTGGCCTGCGGGGCGGACATTGTGGAGATGAACACCATCCGTAAGCGTATGTCCCGGGTCAAGGGCGGGAAATTTGCCCAGCTATGCGCTCCGGCCCAGGTGTATGCCATTGTACTCTCCGACATTCTGGGGGACCCCTTGGACATGATCGCCTCCGGCCCCGCCTACCCCGACCGTTCCACCCGGGAGGACGCCTGGGCGGTGGTGAAGAAGTACGGCCTGGAGCTGACGGAGGAGATGAAGTCTCTGCTGGATGTGGAGACTCCCAAGCAGCTGGACAACGTGGAGACGGTCATCACAGGCAGCGTGCGGGAGCTGTGCGAAGCGGCGGCCGGGGCCTGCCGGGAGAAGGGCTATGAGACGGTGGTGCTCACCGACCTGCTGTGCTGCCAGGCCCGGGAGGCGGGCTCCTTCCTGGCCTCCATCGCCAAGAGCCACGAGAACAGTGGCCGCTCTTTGGCCTTCCTGGCGGGCGGCGAGACGGTGGTGCGCCTCACCGGCTCCGGACTGGGCGGACGCAACCAGGAGCTGGCCCTGGCGGCGGCGCCGGGTATCGCGGGGATGAAGGACACCGTGGTATTCTCCGTGGGCTCTGACGGCACGGACGGCCCCACCGACGCCGCGGGCGGCATGGTGGACGGCCAGACGGAGGAGAAACTGACCAAGGCCGGGCTGTCGGTACACCAGGTCCTGGGGGACAACGACGCCTATCACGCCCTGGAGCGGGTGGGCGGACTTATCCACACCGGCCCCACGGGAACCAACGTCAACGATGTGGCGGTGGTGCTGCTGAAACGGTGAGAGATTTTCTCTTGACAGGCAGAGAAAAAGGGAATAAACTGAAACATTGAAAACGGGGAGCTCGAATGGACGGGCTGAGAGGCAGGTTTTTCCTGCGACCCATTTACCTGATCTGGGTAATGCCAGCGGAGGGAAGATAGCGCCTGCGCGTCAATGTTCGCCCTGCCGGGGATGCCCGGCGGGGCGTTTTCTATTTTTGATAACTGGAGGAGAGATACCATGACTGCAAGTGTTGCCATTCAGTCTCTGCCCGCGGCGGAGAACGACCAGGAGCTGGTCCGTATTGTGGATGAGGTCATCGACTACATCCGCAGCACCGGCCTGAATTATTATGTGGGTCCCTTTGAGACCACCATCGAGGGCAGCGACTACGACCAGCTGATGGACGTGGTGAAGGAGTGCCAGCATGTGGCCATCCGGGCGGGAGCCAAGAAGGTGTCCGCCTATATCAAGGTGGTTTACGAGCCGGAAGGGGAGATCTTGACCATTGACCAGAAGGTTACCAAACACCATCAGCAATAAGCTGCCCGCCCTGTTGGCGGTGGCGGTCCTGCTGGCCGTGTGGCAGCTGGCCAGCGCCAGCGGGCTGGTGCCCAGCTATATGCTGCCCTCCCCGGTGGATGTGGCCGTCGCCTTTGTGACGGACTGGCCCGCCCTGTGGGCCAACCTGTGCATCACCCTGCAGGAGGCCTTCCTGGGCCTAGCCATCGGCGTGGCCCTGGGCTTTGTCTTTGCCGTGGCCATGGACGCCTTCGAGGTGCTCTACCGGGCCTTTTATCCCATCCTGGTCATCACCCAGACCATCCCCACCGTGGCCATTGCGCCCCTGCTGGTGCTGTGGTTCGGCTATGAGATGACTCCCAAGGTCATCCTCATTGTCCTGGTTACCTTTTTCCCGGTGACCGTGGGGCTGCTGGACGGCTTTCGGGCGGTGGACCGGGATGCCATCGGGCTGCTGCGCTCCATGGGCGCGGGGCGCTGGCAGGTGTTCCGCTACTTAAAGTGCCCCTCGGCCCTGCCCCAGTTCTTTTCCGGATTGCGCATTGCGGCGGCCTACTCCGTGGTGGGCGCCGTCATCAGCGAGTGGCTGGGCGGCTTTGGCGGCCTGGGGGTGTACATGACCCGGGTGAAAAAGGCCTTTGCCTTTGACAAAATGTTTGCGGTGATTTTTCTCATTTCCGCCATCTCCCTGGCCCTCATGGCTTTGGTTGAGTTTGCGGAGCGGCGGTGTATGCCATACCGCCGGTTGGATCAGCGGAAGAAATAGGAGGAGTTTTGATGAAGATGACGAAAAAGCGTTGGGCTGCGGGAGCCCTTGCCCTGGCTATGACCCTGTCTCTGGCCGCCTGCGGACAGAAGGGGACGGACAGCCAGAGCGCCAGCCAGTCCGGCAGCCAGCAGGAAGAGAAGGAGAAGATCACCTTCGTGCTGGACTGGACCCCCAACACCAACCACACCGGCCTGTACGTGGCCATTGCCAACGGCTATTTTGATGAGGCCGGCCTGGACGTGGAAGTGGTCCAGCCCCCCGAGGACGGCGCTGAGGTGCTGGTGGCCTCCGGCAAGGCCCAGTTCGGCGTGTCCTTCCAGGACTACATTGCCCCCGGCCTGGTAGGGGAGGAGCCCCTGCCTATTACCGCCGTGGCCGCCATCATCCAGCATAACACCTCCGGCATCATCTCCCGGGCTGGCGAGGGCATGGATACCCCCAAGGGCCTGGAGGGCCACAAGTACGCCACCTGGGACCTGCCCGTGGAAAAGGCCACCATCCAGCAGGTGATGGAGGCCGATGGCGGCGACTTCTCCAAGGTGGAGCTGATCCCCTCCACCGTTACCGACGAGGTCTCCGCCCTGGAGAGCCGCTCGGTGGACGCCATCTGGGTCTACTACGCCTGGGCCGGTATCGCCTGTGAGGTTGCCGGCCTGGCCACCGACTACTTCGCCTTCGCCGACATCGACCCGGTCTTTGACTTCTACACCCCCGTGGTCATCGGCAACAACGACTATCTGGAGCAGCACCCCGACTCCGCCAAGGCCTTCCTGGCCGCCCTGTCCAAGGGCTATGAGTACGCCATGGAGAACCCCCAGGAGGCGGCCGAAATCCTCATGGACGCCGCCCCTGAGCTGCGCAGCAACGAGGCCCTGGTGGTAGCCAGCCAGGAGTATCTGGCCGACCAGTACACCGCCGACGCCGCCCGCTGGGGCGAGTTTGATCCCCAGCGCTGGAGTGCCTTCTTCACCTGGCTCAATGACAACCAGCTGCTGGAGGACACCGTGGACCCCAACGCCGGCTTCACCAACGACTATCTGCCCGCTGCCTGACCGTGGAAAAGCTGGAAGTACGCCATGTGAGCCTGGCCTTTGACGGTAAGCCCGTGCTGCGGGACGTCTCCCTCACCCTGCGGGAGGGGGAACTGGTCTGCCTGCTGGGGGTGAGCGGCGGCGGTAAGACCACCCTGTTCAACGTCATTTCCGGTCTGCTCCGTCCCGATGAGGGCCAGGTGTTCCTGGACGGGGAGGACGTGACGGGCAAGCCGGGGCAGATCAGCTACATGCTGCAAAAAGACCTGCTGCTGCCCTACCGCACCATTCAGGACAACGTGGCTCTGCCCCTGCTGCTGCGGGGGATGAAAAAGAAGGAGGCCCGGGCCAAGGCCACCGCCCTGTTCCCTCAGTTTGGTCTGGAGGGGACGGAAAAGCTGTGGCCCGCCCAGCTCTCCGGCGGCATGCGCCAGCGGGCCGCCCTGCTGAGAACCTACCTGTTCTCCCAGAATGTGGCCCTGCTGGACGAGCCCTTCTCCGCCCTGGACACCCTGACCAAAAGCGCGGTGCACCAGTGGTATCTGGAGGTCATGGATCAGATCCGCCTGTCCACCCTGTTCATTACCCACGATATTGACGAGGCCATTCTCCTCTCCGACCGCATCTATCTCCTTATGGATGGGCGGACGGAGCACGAGGTGGTCATCCAGGAGCCCAGGCCCCGGCATTTGGACTTCAACCTGACGCCGGAGTTTCTGGACTATAAAAAGCGGATTTTGTCTCTGCTCCATACCCAGGCATAAAAAAGAACCCCCCAGTCCGTTCGGGCTGGGGGGTTTTGCTTGCAATCAGAAGGGACCGTAGCCGATGGCGTTGGCGATGACGATGAGGATGTAGGCCGCCACCATCATGGTACCGATGGACTTGATGGCGAAGCGGAACCACTTGCCGAAGTCCAGGCCGCACAGGGCGCAGGCCACGGCAGCGCCGGCGGGCCACAGGTAGTTGGTCAGGCCGTCGCCCAGCTGATAGGTGAGGACCATGACCTGCTGGTTGATGCCCAGAATCTGGCCCAAGGGGCTGAGGATGGGCATCATCATCACGGCCTTGCCGGAGCCGGAGACCACGAAGAAGTTCAGGCAGGTGACAAAGACGTAGATGATGAGCAGGGTGATGAGGGGGCTCTTGCCCTGCAGGGCGTTGCTCATGTAGTACACCGCGGTGTCCATGATGTTGGCCTGGTTCAGCAGCACCATGACGGAGTTGGCAAAGCCGATGGCCAGGGCGGGCCCCAGAACCCGGGCAGCGCCGGCGGTGAAGCGGTTACAGGTCTCGTTGGGGGAGATGCCGAAGAGGATGGCCAGGAAGATCATGAAGATGATGTACATGGCGGTGATGTTGGGAAAGCTCCACTTCAAAACCACGCAGCCATAGCCCTGGATCACGGTGACCACCAGGAAGCCGATCAGCGCCACGATGCGCTTCCAGTCCATGGACACTTCCTCGCCCAGAGCGGCGCTGGCGTCCTGAGACTGATACTCCTCGTAGCAGTAGCTCTTGGTGGGGTCCTTGCGGATCTTGATGGCGTAGTTCAGCAGGAAGATGAGGCCGATGGTGAAGAACACCACCAGAACCAGGAAGCGGTAGGCCATGCCGGAGAACATGGGCAGGCCCACGATCTGCTGGGAGACGCCGGTGGTAAACATGTTCAGCATGCCGCAGGCGAAGCTGCCGCAGGAGCCCAGGATCACGGTGGCCGCGCCCGTCATGCGGTCAAAGCCTGCGGACATGATGACCATGACGGCCAGACCGTAGAAGGGATAGGCGCCCTCGCCGTAGCCCAGCACGCCGAAGATGGTGAACAGCACGTACATAATGACCACCAGGCTCAGCTCTTTGCCCTTGGTGGCGCGGACCAGCTTGTGGATGCCGGCGGAGAAGGCGCCGGTGGACTCCAGCACGCCCAGGACACCGGAGACGATGAGCAGGTTGCCCATGATGGAGATGCCGCCCACGATGCCGTTATAGAAGGACTGGAAGTAGTCGGAGATGGTCAGGTACTCTTTTTCCACGAAGTTAAAGACGTCAGGATTGACGACCTCGCGGCCGGAGTTGGGGTCCAGAACACGCTCAAAGTTACCGCTGGGGACCACAAAGGAGACGGTCCAGACGATGAGCATGATGATGGCCAGGATCACAAAGACGTGGGGCATTGCCAGACTGCGTTTCTTCTTTTCCATAGTTCTCTGCGCGGCAGGCATCCGCGCACTCCTTTCGGTTTGATTGTGGTTGTCATGCCTGATTGATTTTCTATGGGATCGCTGGTGTTGGGTGGCTTATTTGCTGTGCTGCTCCAGCCACTCCATGGCGCAATTGGCGTGGATGGCCGCGCCCTTGTAGAACACGCTCTCATCCAGCACCATGTTGGGGTTGTGGTGGGGATACTGGTCGGGGCCGCCGGCGCCCAGGATCAGGAAGGCGCTGGGGACCTGCTCGGCCACGTAGCTGAAGTCCTCGGTGCCCGACATGGGGACGGTGACTTCAATGTTCTCCTTGCCCACCACCTCGGCAATGGCGGGGAGGAAGCACTGGGTGGTCTCCTCGTCGGTGTAGGTGCAGGGGCAGTTGAACATGGTGATCTCGTACTGGCCCCGCCAGGCCTTGGTGTAGGCGTCCACGATCTGGGGCAGGCGCTCCAGCACGTGCTTGCGGGCGTTGACGTCGTAGGTGCGCAGGCCGATCTGCAGGTCGGCGGAGTCGGGCAGGATGTTCACCGCGGTGCCCGAGCGGAACACGCCGCCGGACAGGGTGGCCACCGCCTGGGGAGAGATCTCCCGGGTCATGAGCAGATTCAGGGCGGTGTAGATCTGGTTGGCGATCATGATGGGGTCCACACACAGGTCGGGAGCGGAGGTGTGGCCGCCCTTGCCCTGAATGCGGATGGCAAAGGTGTCCAGAGAGGAGCTGGCCACGCCGGTGCAGTAGGTGACCTTGCCCACCGGGGTGGTAGAGAAGATGTGGATGGCCAGGGCGGCGTCCACCTTGGGATTTTGCAGCAGGCCGTCGTCGATCATGGTCTTGGAGCCGTAGCCCATCTCCTCGCCGGGCTGGAACATGAGCTTGACGGTGCCCTTCAGCTCAGACTCGTGGTCCTTCAGCAGCTTGGCGGCCCCCAGCAGCATGGCGGCGTGGGTGTCGTGGCCGCACATGTGGCTGCAGGAGCGCTTGGAGCAGAAGGACAGGCCGTTGGTCTCCTCCATGGGCAGGGCGTCAAAGTCGGCCCGCAGCAGGATGCAGGGGGAGCCGCTGCCGATGGTGGCCACCACGCCGGTGGAGGCCTTCATGTCGGGGAAACCCATCTTGATGTACTTCTGGCGCACCGCCTCGTCCATCACGCCGCAGTGATGGGGCTCAATGCCCATTTCCCGCAGGCGCTTCTCGATGTAAGCTGCCGACTCGGGCAGGTCCATGCCCACCTCGGGGATCTGGTGGAGGTAGCGCCGGTCGGCCACGATCTGTTCCTGGAGCGCTTTGGCCTCCTGCAACAATTCTTTCATCTGGAGTCTCCTTTCTGGCTGAAACCATTTGCAAATATGGGGGCGCCCTGTCCGGCCCGCAGACCGGACAGGGGCAAAAACTTACGCTTGGGAAGCCGGGGCGGATTTGCCCTTCACCGCGGCGTAGATCACAGCGCCCACCACAAAGCCCACCACAGAGGGGATGAGCCAGTCAAAGCCCAGGCTGCTCAGGGGGATGAGGGACATGAGGTGATCCAGAGCGTCGGTGGAGATGCTGTGCAGGCCGTTGGCACGGGCCACCACAAAGGCGTCATAGGCGCTGACGATGGTAGCCATGTAGACCGCACCCTTCCAGGCGCCGTCGTTGGGGACCAGCCGCTTGCAGGTACCCAGGACGGTCATGACCACGGACATGGGGAAGATCAGGGTGAACAGGGGGCCGGAGAAGGCCAGCACGTTGCTCACGCCGGTGGCGGACATGAGGAAGATGATGGCGGTGATAACCAGGGCGATGATCCGGTAGGGAACCTTGCCCCGGGTCCACTCCAGCACCCAGTCGGAGGCGGTGGCGATCATGCCGGCGGCGGTGGTGAAGCAGGCAAAGATCACGGCGATGGCCAGAACCACGATGCCGCCGTAGCCGGCCAGCTTCTGGACCAGGCCGTTGAGCAGAGCGGTGGAGTCCATGTCAGGGGCGAAGTAGGCGGTGCCGCAGGCGCCCAGCCAGCACAGGCCGCCGTAGACGACCACCAGGATGATGAAGGCCACGCCGATGGCACGGACCAGGATGTTCTTCTGGTCTTTGTACTCGGTGTATCCCTTGGCCCGGATGCTGCCCAGGAAGATGCCCGCGCAGATGAGGCCGGTGGGGATGTCGCCGGTGTTGTAGGCGGTGAGGGTGGCGTAGGTAAAGGCGTTGTCCACGGTGCCGCCGGAGGGGGAACCGATGGGCATGGCAAAGACCAGAACCACGATGATGAGCAGCGCCACCAAAAGAATGGGGGTGGCGTAGGCGCCGATCATGTCGATGACCTTGGAGCGGTTGCTGGCGAAGAAGTAAGCCAGGGCAAAGAAGATCAGCAGAAAGACCACATTGGCCCAGCTGGGTACGTTGGGGAAGATGCCCCGCATACCCGTCTCACAGGCCACCGCGCCGCAGCGGGGGATGGTGCCGAAGAGGACGATGAGCAGGCCCACCACCCGGAACATCTGGTGCCACCAGGAGTTGATGTGCCGGGACAGGTCCACAAAGTCGCTGCCCATATTGACCACGGCGTACATGGCCAGCATGGGGAAGAAGATGCCGGTGAGGGTCATGCCCAGGATGCCAGGGATGACATCGGCACCGGTGTTGATGCCGATTGCGGGAGGAAAGATCAGGTTGCCCGCGCCGAAGAAGATGGCGAACATAGCAAACCCTAGTACCAGAGTGTCACGTGTCCGCCCCTGTTTCATTTTGCTGCCTCCTTATCATAGATCTTCAGGCCGTTGGAATAGGTCTGAAGGACGTAGACCTGATCGATGCGCTCGGGCTCCACCGCGAGAATGTCCTCGCTGAGCACGGCGAAGTCGGCGTGATAACCAGCCTTCAGCTGGCCGATCTCGGGGATGCCCGCCACCATGGCGGCCTCTCGGGTGTACAGCCGGATGGCGGTCTCAATGTCCACCGCCTGGCCCTGGCCGCAGTCGTAGCCATCCCAGGCCTTGCGGGTGACGCCGCCCTTGATGCAGGGGAAGGGATCGGAGGGCACCGCCCAGGAGGTGGCGGGGGCGTCGGTGGAGAAGCACAGAGGCACGCCCTGCTCCAGCATGGTTTTCACGGGATAGGAGTTCTCGATGCGCTCAGGAGCCAGGTTGGCCCGGTAGCTCTCGATTTCCGCGTACAGGAAGATGGGCTGGGTGGCCACGGCGATGCCCTTCTCGGCGCAGCGGCTGATGGCCCGCTCGGAGGGCTCGGTGACATGCTCCAGACGCAGGTGGGGAACGTCGCCCTGGGTCCACTTCTCGTCGCCGTAGACCCGGTCCACAATGCGATCAATGGCCCGGCCGCCCATGGCGTGCATAGACAGCTGACACTGATGCTCCTTGCAGTAGGTGAGGGCGCTTTCGATGAGGAAGTCGGAGCAGACGGGCAGACCCACATCGGAGTCGGAACCCAGGTAGGGCTCGTTCATCCAGGCGGGGCGGCCGGACACGCTGCCGTCGCCGATGAGCTTGAGGCCCGCGGCGAAGATCTGCTGGCTGCGGTCGAACTGGGACTGGGGCAGCTGAAGGCTGTTGTCCTCCGCAAAGAAGTCCCACATGTAGTAAATGCCAACCTTCTGGGCAAAGCCCTTCTCAGCGGCCTTGGTGTAGATGCCGTAGTTGTCGCCGGGGTCCAGGTTGCCCATGTCGCAGATGGCGGTGATGCCCTGGGAGGAGAGCAGCTGGCCCAGATCCACCACCAGGTCCACCTTCTGCTCCTCGGTGGTCTCGGGGATCAGAGGTGTGACCAGGTTGCGGGCGTTCTCACGGAGCACACCGGTGGGCTCGCCGTTCTCGTCCCGGTCGATCTTGCCGCCCTGGGGATCGGGGGTGTCCTTGGTGATCCCGGCCAGCTCCAGGGCTTTGCTGTTGACGCAGCGGATGTGGCCGCAGGTGCGGATGATGGAGACGGGGGAGTCGCTGCAGCCCTCGTCCAGATCCCAGCGGGTGGGGGAGCGGCCTTCGGCCAGCTTGCCCTCGTCATAGCCCCAGCCTTCGATCCACTTGCCGGGGCCCTGTTCCTCACGGACCCGACGGATCTCGGCCTTCAGCTCTTCGATGGAATGTACCTTGGGGGGCAGACTGGAGATCTTCTTGCTGAAGTCAGCCAGCATGACCGGGTGCATGTGGGCGTCCACAAAGCCGGGAATGACCCGCTTGCCCTGCAGGTCTACCGTCTCATAGGAGCCGGCGGGCAGCTGGTCCTGGGGACCGACCCAGGCGATGCGGCCGTTTTCCACCAGCATAGCCTCGGCATAAGGGTTGGCGTCGTCTGCGGTAAAGATCTTACCATTGATATAGGCAATATTCCTATTAGCGTGCATAGAGCACAGCCCCCTTTCTGTGATAACTGTATAAACAGCAAATAGCATGCCAAGAAAAAGAAAAATGGCGCTGATATCCGCTTTTGGATTTCAGCGCCATCGCTTTTCCTAAGTGTAATGGCAGATATTCGCCAATGTCAAGGGAAAAGGGATCACTTTATCAGGATAAACAAATTGAAGGGAACAGAGGAAATGAAAACTGGGGAAAGTGCCTATGGAATTCGAAAATAAAAATTTTTTGATTAAAAATCAAAAAAATTTGATAAAATCAAAATTTTTGTTTTTCTTTGAGCCCCAGTTTTTCCATGCGGTATTGAAGCTTCTGGGGGGAGATGGACAGCTTCTCCGCTGCGGCGTTCAAACGGTTGGTTTGGCTGAGGGCGGCGGAGATGATATCCCGCTCATACTGCCGCAGCAGGGCGTTCAGGTCCACCTTTCCCTGGCTTACCATCTCCTGTACCTGCTGGGGGGATGGGGCGTGCTGAGGTGTGGGCGGGGCAGCCGGCGCGGCGGCGGGGGATTCCTGCTCCGGCTGGAAGCGGGAGAGGAGCTCCTGTACCGATTTCAGGGTGATGAGGGAGCTGGTCTCAATGTTGAAGGCCCCCTCGATGGTGTTTTTTAACTCCCGGATGTTGCCCGGCCAGGACCAGCGGGTGAACAGGTCCTGGGTCATGAGACTCAGTCCCTGGATGTGCTTGCCCATTTTCTGGTTGTACCGGTCAATGTAGTGCTGGGCCAGCAGAAGGATGTCCTCCGGCCGCTCCCGCAGAGG
>USCO01000064.1 GCA_900553135.1 uncultured Eubacteriales bacterium
ATGGCAGCGTGGCCTATGCCCCCGCCTATGATGGCAGCGCCGTCCGGGCTCCCCGCAGGGAGCAGACCCCGTCCCCCCAGCCCAAGACCAGGACCCACACCCGCCAGCGCCCACTGGTCCGGACCCAGGTTCAGGTCCGGGAAGCGGGAGAGGTTTCCCTGTTTGCCGTGATTGGATTTTTGGCAGTGGGCATCTTCGCCGCCCTGCTTTTGATGAGCTATGCCCAGTTCGTGGTGGCCAACGACCAACTGGTCTCCCTGCGGGGGCAGCTCAGTGATCTCCAGGACCAGAACGTCACCCTGGCTGCGGAATATGAGCGAGTCTTTGATATGGACCGCATCCAGCAGGCAGTGGGCGACACCATGGTACGGCCCAGCAACGACCAGATCGTCTATCTGGATCTGTCCCAGCCCGACAATGTGGTGCTCTACGGCGACGAGGAGCGGGCCACAGGCTTTGCGGGGCTGCTGGATGGCTTAAAGGACATTTTTCAAGAGATGACAGAATATTTCCGCTGATGGGGCGCATATAGTGGCCCAGAAGCGGTACAGCAGACAAGGGCGCAAGAAAGGGATTTCTTGCGCCCTTCTACCGCAAAGGAGGAACCATGGAGTATCGGCAGCAAGACAAACGAAACAGTCAGCCGGACCGGAATAAACAGTCCAAGCGCATGGTGTTCCGCCGCTCGCTGGTTTTGATGCTGGTGTTCGGCGTGGGACTGTTCATTCCCCTGTTGGCCCAGCTGTGGAACATCGCCATCGTGCACCACGACGAGTACCAGGCCAAGGCCACCCGCCAGCAGCTGATGGACGTCACCGTATCCGCCAACCGCGGAGACATTCTGGACGCCAACGGCGAGGTGCTGGCCATGTCGGCCACGGTGTACAACCTGATCCTGGCCCCCAAGGACCTGGTGGCCAGCGTCAGCGAGAACAAGTTCAAGGATGAAGACGGCAATCTGGACGAAGAGGCCTACAACGCCGAGATCCAGCGCAAGCGGGACGAGGTGGTGGACGGCCTGTGCGAGCTGATGCCCGACCTGGACCGGGAGGACCTGGAGCGGCGCATGCAGAAGGTCAACTCCCAGTATGAGGTGCTGGCCACCCAGATCGAGGAGGCCGACGCCAAAGCCATCCGCACCTTCATCGAGGAGCACAAGACCTCCTATTACCTCTATCTCACCCCGGATACCAAGCGCTACTACCCCTTTGCCTCCCTGGCCAGCCAGGTGCTGGGTTTCGTTAACTCGGAAGGCGGCGCTTACGGCCTGGAGGCCGGCTATGAGGATGTGCTGAAGGGCATCCCCGGCCGTGTGGTCACGGGCAAGACGGGGGAAAACGTGGAGATGTACAACAGCTACTCCAACTATATCGACGCCATCAACGGCTACGACCTGACCCTCACCCTGGACGCCACCATCCAGTCCTACGCCGAGCAGATGCTGGAAAAGGGCATTGAGATGTACGACGTCCAGAACGGCGGCTTCTGCCTGGCCATGGACCCCAACACCGGTGCGGTGCTGGCCATGGCCAGCTCTCCGGAGTTTGACCCCAATAACTACTCCGTGGTCACCGACAGCTTCCTCCAGGCGGATATCGAGGCGGAGATCCCCGCGATCTACGAGCAGCTGAAGACGGAAAACGCCGCAAAGCCCGCCGACGAGCAGCTCACCGACCAGGAGCTGCAGGACAAAGCCAGATCCCAGGCCACCGCATCCGCCCGGGAGACACAGTGGCGCAACCGCACGATCCGGGAGCCCTACGAGCCCGGCTCCACCTTTAAGGCTCTGGTGCTGGCGGCGGCCCTGGAGGAGGGCGTGGTCTCGGAAAGCGACACCTTCACCTGTACCGGCTCGGTGGAGATCGGCGGACACACCATCCACTGCTCCAAGCGGACGGGTCACGGCACCCAGACTTTGGCGGAGGCCGTGCAGAACTCCTGTAACCCCGCCTTCATCGCCATCGGCCAGCGGCTGGGGGTGGAGAAGTTCTATGAGTACTTCCAGGCCTTCGGCATGACCGATTTCACCGGCATCGACCTGCCCGGCGAGGAAAAGGGTATCAACTGGGGCAGCGACATGGGCATCACCGACCTGGCGGTGGCCTCCTTCGGCCAGCGCTTTACCGTCACCCCCCTGCAGCTGGTCACCGGCTTCTCCGCCGTCATCAACGGCGGCAGCCTGTATCAGCCCTATGTGGTGCAGAAGGTCACCGATTCCTCGGGCACGGTGGTCAAGGAGACCGAGCCCAGCCTGGTGCGCCAGGTGGTCAGCGAGCAGACCAGCCAGCGGGCCAGAACCATTCTGGAGACCGTTGTTTCCCAGGGCGGCGGCAAGAACGCCTATCAGGCGGGCTACCGCATCGGCGGTAAGACCGGTTCCGCCGAGACCCTGGAGGACGGACGCACCATCGTGTCCTTTATGGGCTTTGCCCCGGCGGACGATCCCCAGGTCATCGTCCTGATGGCCTACGATACGCCTCAGGAGGCCTCTCCCGGCAGCTCCTACTCCACCAGCGGAGACTACATCAGCGGCGGCGCCATGGCGGCTCCCCGGGCGGGCGAGCTCATCGCCCAGATCCTGGACTACATGGGCGTGGAGAAGCAGTACACCACCGAGGAATCCGCCGCCGTCATCATCACCACCCCCAAGGCGGTGGGCTACTACCTCTCCGACGCCATCAGCCGTGTGGAGAGCAAGGGCCTGAAGTACCGCACAGTGGGCGAGGGCGACGTGGTCACCAGCCAGGTGCCCGCTGCCAACGCCAGCATCCCCGGCGGGTCCACGGTGATCCTCTACCTGGGCGACGCAAAGCCGGATGAAGCCACCACCGTTCCCAACGTGGTGGGCCTGGGCTACGAGGCGGCCAAGAACAAGCTGGAGGCCGCGGGCCTGTTCATGCGGGCCGTGGGCGGCAGCACCTTCTACAGCGAGGCATCCAAGGCCCAGAGCCAGAGCGTGGCCGCGGGCGAGAGCGTGGCCATGGGTACCATTGTAGACGTTCAGTTCAGCACCCCGGTGGACGACGGATACGGGGGGCAGGAAGTGATCGAGGGGTTCTGACCCCAATTGGCATGACTTAGAGAGAATGAAACCGCACCCGTGAGGGGTGATGTCTGTGAAGCTTGGCGACTTGTTAGCCGGCGTCCCCCTCACGGGGGAGATTTTTGACCAGGAATTGGAAATTACTTCCATATCCTACGACACCCGGACCCTGGTGCCGGGAGCCCTGTTTGTGGCCCTGCCCGGCAGCCGGGAGGAGGGAGAGACCTACATTCCCCAGGCGCTGGAGGAGGGCGCGGCGGCGGTACTCTGCCGCAAGGCCCCCGGACCGGGGCCCTTTGTGACCACGGCCGACCCCAGAGTGGCCCTGGCCCTGGTATCGGCCAACTGGTTTGGCCATCCCGGCCGGGAGATGATCCTCATCGGCGTCACCGGGACCAACGGAAAGACCACCACCACCAGCCTCATCAAGGAGATGCTGGAGGGGGCCCTGGGGGTCCAAGTGGGGCTCATCGGCACGGTCCGCAATCTCATTGGCCATCGGGAACTGCCCGCCAGCCGCACCACCCCGGAGAGCTATGAGCTGCAAAGTCTGCTGCGGCAGATGGCCGACGCGGGGTGTACCCACGCGGTGATGGAGGTGTCCTCCCACGCCCTGGTCCAGCACCGCACGGCGGGACTGGAATTTGACGTGGGGGTGTTCACCAACCTGACCCAGGACCATTTGGACTACCACCACACCATGGAGGACTACCGCCGGGCCAAGGGGATGCTGTTCCGCCAGTGCCGCCAGGCGGCATTCAATCTGGATGACCCGGCGGGACGAAAATTTTTGGAGGAAGTGGCCTGCCCCACCTTTACCTATTCGGAAAACAAGGATCAGGCCAATCTTACGGCCAAAAATATCCGCCTGTTTCCCGGCCACGTGGAGTTTGAGGCGGTCTGTCCCGGCCAGATCAGCCGGGTGCATCTGCCCATTCCCGGAGGATTTACCATTTATAATGCCCTTGCCGCCCTGTCCGCGGGGCTGTGCCTGGGGATCGATCTGAACCGCCTGAGCGCCGCCCTGCGCAGCGCCAAGGGGGTGAAGGGCCGGGTGGAGGTGGTGCCCACCCCCACGGCCTACACGGTGCTCATCGACTACGCCCACACCCCCAACGCCCTGGAAAATATTCTGCTCACCGCCCGGGACTTTACTGCCGGAAGGCTCATTTGCCTGTTTGGCTGCGGAGGGGACCGGGATCGGAGCAAGCGGCCCCAGATGGGGGCAGTGGTGAAGGACCTGGCCGATGTGGCGGTGGTCACCTCGGATAATCCCCGCACAGAGGAGCCCGGGGCCATCATCCAGGATGTGCTGGCGGGGATGGATTCCCCCGACGGGGCCCGGGTCCACGTGGAGCCCGACCGGCCCCAGGCCATCCGCTGGGCCCTGGAGCAGGGAAAAGCGGGGGATGTGATCGTGCTGGCGGGAAAAGGACACGAGACCACCCAGGAGATTCAGGGGGTCTGCTACCCCATGGACGAACGGGAGATTGTGCAGGAATATTTCGCCAAGCGGGCACAGCGCCGGGAAAGGACTGGAAATCTGGCGGCAGGTGTAGTATAATAATTTGCCTGCTTACAGCGGCACAGAAGAGAAAAGAAGCCTGGAGGGTTTACTATGACCTATATACTAAGCTTTATCGTGGCCTTTGGCGTGACCGCCATCGCCGGACAGATCCTGATTCCGGTGCTGCGGCGGCTGAAGGCGGGACAGTCCATCCGCGAGGACGGTCCTACCTGGCACATGTCCAAACAGGGCACTCCCACCATGGGCGGCCTGATGTTCATTCTGGGCATCGGCGTGGCGGTGCTCACCGCCGGATGGCAGGATTTTCAGCATGGCCTGCACAACCATCTGGTGGTGTTCCTCTTTGCCCTGGTCTTTGGCGCCATCGGCTTTGTGGACGATTTCCAGAAGCTGCGCCACCACGCCAACGAGGGCCTCACCGCTCCCCAGAAGTTTTTGCTTCAGCTGGCGGCGGCCATCGTATTTGTGATCCTGATGCGCCGGGACGGTTATCTGACGCCCGACCTCTACATCCCCTTCTTCAACATTGAGATCGTGGGCATCCCCTGGGTGCTGTACATGATCTTTGCCGCCTTCGTCATGGTGGGCACGGTGAACGCCGTCAACCTCACCGACGGCATTGACGGCCTGGCCACCGGCGTGACCATCCCCGTGATGATCTGCTACCTGGCCATTTCCGCCTGGTACGGCAGAAGCGACCTTATCACCGTCTCCGCCGCCATGACGGGAGGACTGTCCGCCTTCTTGATTTTCAACTTCCACCCCGCCAAGGTGTTTATGGGCGACACGGGCTCCCTGTTCCTGGGGGGCGCGGTGTGCGGCCTGGCTTTTGCCCTGGACCTGCCCCTGGTGATCCCCATTGTGGGCCTTGTGTATGTGCTGGAGGTCCTCTCCGACATCATCCAGGTGGTCTACTTCAAGAAGACCGGCGGCAAGCGCTTTTTCCGCATGGCACCCCTGCACCACCACCTGGAGCTGGGCGGCTGGAGCGAGACCAAGCTGTTCTGCGTGTTCTCCGGCGCCACCCTGCTGCTGTGTGTGCTGGCCTTCTGGGGGGTCATGTACCGCTATCCCATGTAAACTATTTGTAATTTCACAATCCAAAATTACAAATAGTTTCAAGCATCCCGGCTGAAAGGAGAAAACCCATGGCCCGGAAACCCAAACGAGACCTTACCGTAGCAGAGCAGCTGGCCCGGGGGCCCATGGACCTGCCCTTTCTCATGCTCACCCTGATGCTGCTGGGCATCGGACTGATCATGATGTTTTCCGCCTCCTACGCCACCGCTTACTATAAGGACGGAGACCCCTTCGTCTATATCTCCCGCCAGGCTATGTTCGGCGTGATCGGGCTGGTGGCGCTGTATGCCGTCTCCAGAATCAACTACCAGCGCTTCCGCTGGATGTCGGTGCCCGCCCTGGTGGGCTCCGTGATATTGCTGCTGCTGGTCTTTACCCCTCTGGGGCGGGTCCACAACGGCGCGCGGCGGTGGCTGTATCTGGGCATCGAGTTCCAGCCCTCGGAGTTTGCGAAGATTGCGGTCATTCTGTTTTTCTCCGCCCGCCTTTGTAAGCGTGACACGGAGAAACACAAGCGCTATAAAAACCGTACCCTCACCGGGCGGACCCTGAACCGTCTGGAGCGCATCGGCTTTCTGGAGCTGGTGCCTTACGGAGCCATTCTGGTGGTCATCGCCCTTTTGATGCTGAAGCAGCCCCATATGTCGGGCACCATCCTGGTGCTGGCGGGCGGCGCGGCGGTGCTGTTTGCCGCGGGCATCCACATCGGCTGGTTCATTGCCGGAGGAACGCTGGTGGGCGGCGCCCTGGCCTTCATCATGCTGGCCACCCCCTATATGACGGCCCGTCTGCAGCTGTGGATGAACCCCTGGGATCAGGCTCAGGGCGACGGCTACCAGACGGTGCAGGCCCTGCTGGCCATGGGCAGCGGCGGACTGCTGGGCCTGGGCTTTGGCAACAGCAAGCAGAAGATGCTCTACCTCCCCGAGCTGGAAAACGACTTTGTGTTTCCCATCGTGGTGGAGGAGCTGGGCTTTATCGGGGGCGCGGTGGTGCTCATCCTCTTTGCCCTGCTCATTATCCGGGGCTACTGGCTGGCCCTGCACGCCCGGGATAAATTCGGCACCCTGACCATTGTGGGCATCATCACCCTGCTGGCCACCCAGGTGTTTTTGAACATCGGCGTGGTCACCAACCTGATCCCCAACACCGGCATCTCCCTCCCCTTCTTCAGCTACGGAGGTACGGCGTTAGTGATACAATTGGCGGAGATGGGCATGGTATTAAGTATATCCAGGCAGATCCCCGCCCCAAAGAACGATTAAACGCGGGCCTCCCGCGGCGAAGATGATGAGGTGTAAGTCATGAACATTCTGTTCACCTGCGGCGGCACCGCGGGCCATGTGAATCCGGCGGTGGCCCTGGCCCGCATTTTCCAGGAGCGCAACCCCGGCTGCAAGATCCTGTTTGTGGGAGCGGACGGCGGCATGGAGACCCGTTTGGTCCCCAAGGAGGGCTATCCCATTGAGACGGTGACCATTACCAATTTCCACCGCTCCTTTGCTCCGGCGGACATCGCCCACAACCTGGGTACCCTGGTGAATATGCAGCGCTCCAAGGGCCAGGCCAAGCGCATTGTGGATCAGTTCCGCCCCGACCTGGTGGTGGGAACGGGAGGCTACGCTTCCTTCCCCGTGGTCAAGGAGGCGGCCCGGCGAGGCATCCCCACGGCGGTGCACGAGTCCAACGCCGTGCCCGGCCTGACCACCAAGGCCCTGTCCAAAGTGGTGGACCGGGTGATGGTGGGCTTTGAGGAGAGCCGCAGCCACTACGACGACCCGGACAAGGTGGTAGTCACCGGCACCCCGGTGCGGGGCGACTTCTTCCGCTACACCCGGGAAGAGGCCCGGGCCAAGCTGGGCTTTGACGACAACCGTCCTCTGCTCCTCTCCTTCTGGGGCTCCCTGGGTGCTGAGGTCATGAACCAGAAGATGGTGGACTTCATCGCCAAGGAGTGCTACGAGGGCGCGCCCTTCCGCCACATCCACGGGGCGGGCCGGGATTACGCCTGGATGAAAGAGGAACTGGACCGCCGTGGGCTGCAGCTGGGGGACAACGGTGTGGAGGTACGGGAGTACATCTACGACATGCCCCTCATCATGGCGGCCGCCGATGTGGTCATGTGCCGGGCGGGAGCCTCCACCATTTCCGAGCTTACCGCCATCGGCAAGCCCGCCATTCTGGTGCCCTCCCCCAACGTGACCGCCAATCACCAGGAGAAAAACGCCCGGGTGCTCTCCGACCAGGGCGCGGCGGTGTTGCTGCTGGAGAAGGAGTGCGGCAATGAGACCCTCTTCGACCAGGCGGACAGCCTGCTGCGGGACCGGGGCCGTCGGGAGGAGATGTCCCGCCGCCTGGGCGCCATGGGCGTGCCCGACGCGGGAGAGAAAATCTATGTGACCCTGCGTTCCATTATGCGGGACTAAGGGGAGACCAAGAAAAGACGGGGCGCATAGGATAGCCTAAATCCAATGAAATTGGAGGCTATCCCATGAGCTTTTATGAGATCACAGGGGGCAGGCCCCTGGAGGGCCGGCTGCGGGTCCAGGGCGCGAAAAACAGCGTGCTGCCCCTGCTGGCCGCGGCCATCCTGTCCCCGGAGCCCAGTGTGCTCCACAATTGCCCGCGGCTCAGCGACGTGGCGGCCACCCTGGAAATTTTGCAGGTTCTGGGCTGCCGGGTGGGCCGGGAAGGGGAGACCCTTTGGGTGGACCCCTCCGGTTTGCGGGCAAGCTGTATCCCCGAGCGGCTGATGGGGGAGTTGCGCTCCTCCGTCATCTTCCTGGGGGCCCTCCTGGCCCGCACCGGGGAGGCTAACATGTTCTACCCCGGCGGCTGCGAGCTGGGGCCCCGGCCCATCGACCTGCACCTGGCCGCCCTGGAATCCCTGGGGGCTGAGATGGGGGAGGCGGAGGGCTGTCTCCGCTGCACCAAGGGAACGGGCTTGCGGGGGACCACCATCTGCCTCAGCTTCCCCAGCGTGGGGGCCACGGAGAACGCCATGCTGGCCGCCTGCGGAGCCCAGGGCACCACCACCATCGTGGGGGCGGCCCGGGAGCCGGAGATCGTGGACCTGGAACGGTTCCTGTGTTCCATGGGGGCCAGAGTCAGCGGGGCGGGTACCTCTCACATCGTGATCGAAGGAGGACGTCCCCTCCACGGTACGGAGTACACGGTCATGGGGGACCGCATCGTGGCGGCCACCTATCTGTGTGCTGCTGCGGCGGCGGGGGGACAGATCTGCCTGACCGGCGTGGACCCCAGCACCTTCACGGCGGTGAACGCCTGCCTGGAGGAGGCGGGCTGCCGCCTGGAGACGGGGGAGGACTTTGTGGAGCTGGTCCGACGGGGGCCCCTGACGGGGTGCCGTCCCGTGCGTACCGCCCCCTATCCCGGGTTTCCCACCGACGCCCAGGCGGTGCTCATGGCCGCCCTGGCGGGAGGAACGGGAACCACCATGTTTGTGGAAAATATGTTTGCAAGCCGCTACCGCCATGTGGATGAGCTCATCCGCATGGGGGCCAGAATCCAGGTGGCGGGGCGGGTGGCCGTGGTTTCCGGCGTTCCCCTCCACGGCGCCCGGGTCCGGGGCAGCGACCTGCGGGGAGCCGCGGCCCTGGCGGTGGCCGCCCTTGGGGCGGAAGGCACCACCCGGGTGCGGGGCCTGAAGTACATCCGCCGGGGGTACCAGTGTCTGGAGGAGGACCTGGCCCGGCTCGGGGCGGAGATCCGCCTGAGGGAATCACCAGTTTGACCGCCCTCCGGGGCGTACAGGAGAAAGCCATGGCATCAGCCCGACACAATCGAAAACGGCGCAGGAACCGGGGACGGTTGGGACTGCTGTTCAAGCTGCTGTGTCTGGCAGCGCTGGCGGCCGCCGTCGTCTTCGGCGCCACCGTGTTTTTCCAGGTGGAGACCATTGCGGTCTCGGGAAACAACCGCTACACCCAGGAGGAGATCATCACCGCCTCGGGGGTGCAGATCGGGGATAACCTGTTCCGCATGAACAAAGGGGAGATCTCCCAGCGCATCCGGGAGAGCCTGCCCTACGTGGGCGCGGCCACCGTGCAGCGAAGGCTGCCCAGCACCCTGATCATCCAGGTGGAGGAATGGGACGCGGTAGGCCGGGTGGAGGTTTACGCCGAATCCCAGCAGACTCAGGAGACCCAGGAGGATGCGGCGGCCCAGGAGGGGGACACCTCCCAGGAGGACACCAGTGAGACGGAGGAGAAATCCACCGTCTGGACGGCGGATACCCCCTGGCTCATCAACGTCAGCGGCAAGCTGCTGGAGCAGCCCCAGGAGGGCAGCCAGGAGGGCATCTCCATCACCGGCCTGACCATCCTGGCCCCCCAGGCGGGCACCCCCATGGCGGTGCCCCAGGACCAGCAGGGAAAGCTGGACGCCCTGCTCCGCCTGCTGGACGCCTTGGAAGAGCAGCAAGGATTTTCCAGGGTGTCGTCCATTGATGTCACCCGGGCATCCTGGATGGAACTGCGGTATGACGGCCGCTTCACCGTGCGCATGCCCATGACGGGAGATACGGCAAAATACCTGAATATCCTCAATAAGGTGGTGGAAAATCAGAACCAAACCCAGGGGGAGACCTTCACCGGCACCATCGACCTGACCCAGGAGCAGTATGACGCGGTGGTCACCCCCGATCCCACCGCCTAAAGGGGAAACTTTGGGCTTTTCCAGCTTTTTCTCTTGACCTGCCCTGGAAAGAGCGATACAATGATTCAAGATATAGTCTGAAAATGATTTCTGCCGCAACCCATTGAGGATGGCAGCGCGGCTTGATTTTTACGATTTTAGGAGGAACGACAATGGCCTTCGGATTGGACATGGGTCCCGATAGTGTAGTCAACATCAAAGTAATCGGCGTGGGCGGCGGCGGAAACAACGTCGTCAACCGCATGGTGCGCACCGGCACCAAGGGCGTGGATTTTATCGCGGTGAATACGGATAAGCAGGCGCTGGCCGTTTCTGCCGCTACTTATAAGATTCAGATCGGCGAGAAGCTGACCAACGGCCAGGGCGCCGGCTCCAACCCCGAGGTGGGCCGCAAGAGCGCTGAGGAGAACCGCACCCAGATCTCCAAAGCTCTGGAAGACGCCGACATGGTCTTTATCACCGCCGGTATGGGCGGCGGCACCGGCACCGGTGCGGCTCCCATCGTGGCCGACATCGCCAAGGAGATGGGCATCCTCACCGTTGGCGTAGTAACGAAACCCTTCCGCTTTGAGGGTATGCGCCGCATGAAGCAGGCCGAGGGCGGCATCGAGGAGCTGCGCAATAAGGTGGACTCCCTGGTCATCATCCCCAACGAGCGGCTGAAGCTGGCCACCGACCAGAAGATCACCATGCTCAACGCCTTTGAGATCGCCGACGATGTGCTGCAGCAGGCGGTCCAGTCCATTTCCGACCTCATCAAGAACACCGGCTTCATTAACCTGGACTTTGCCGACGTGTCCGCCGTCATGAAGGACGCCGGCCGTGCTCACATGGGCGTGGGCCGTGCCGCCGGCAAGAGCAAGGCCGAGGAGGCCGCCAAGATGGCCATTTCCAGCCCCCTGCTGGAGACCTCCATCAACGGCGCCAAGGGCGTGCTGGTCAACG
>USCO01000065.1 GCA_900553135.1 uncultured Eubacteriales bacterium
TGAAAAAGTATTATTGCATTTTTTAGGGAAAAGGTGTATCATAAACCTCGTATTAATAAGCCGCCGCAGAACTATTCTCATTTCAGGCAGCGGCGCGGCGGGACTTATTTCGCACGTTCCCTTCCACGGCGGTGGAGGGGACGGCTTCAGTTAAGGAGGGGTTCCCCGAAACAGGACCGACGGTCTCTTTTCCAACCCAGAAAGGAGAACGGCGGATTTTATTGTGCCGGTGGACCTGCCCAAGGAAGCAAAGTGCGGAAAAATTCCTTAGAACAAGGAGATCAGGGAGGGCTGTAAAGAGCCGGGGCGCCAGCGCGGGCGTGAGCCGGCGGTAAAGACAAGAGTTGATTATTTCCCAGCGATTGCAGTATAGGGAGGTTGAAATCCGAATGAGCAAATTTCTCAAACGTTCTGCGCAAGGCGCGGGTGTCCCTCACGAGAAGCGGACGTCCAGCCTTGAGACGGTTGCGATGCCGCTTCCGTCTAAGATCGTTCTGTCCATGGGCCAGCACATCGGCGCGCCTGCGTCTCCTGCCGTGGCCAAGGGCGATCAGGTGTACGTAGGCACCGTGGTGGGTAAGGCCGGCGGCTTTGTCTCCGCTGACATCCACTCCGGCGTGTCCGGAACCGTTTCCGAGATCACCACCATCACCGCTCCCAACGGAGCGACCCAGACCGCCGTGGTCATCATTCCCGACGGCGAGCAGAAGGTGGACCCCAATGTGGCTCCTCCTCAGGTCACCGACCTGAAGTCCTTCCAGGACGCCGTGCGCGCCAGCGGCCTGGTGGGTCTGGGCGGCGCCGGTTTCCCCACCGCGGTGAAGCTGGCCCCCAAGAATCTGGACGAGATCGACACTCTGTTGATCAACGGCGCCGAGTGTGAGCCCTATATCACCTCGGATAACCGCTGCTTCATTGAGGATACCCACTTTATCCTCAGCGGCATCAAGTCCGTGATGAAGTACTTAAACATTCCCAAGTGCATCATCGGCATCGAGGGCAACAAGCCCGAGGCCATTGCCAAGATGAAGGCCGCCATCGACGTGGCCGGCATCGAGGTCAAGGAGCTGCCCTGCCGTTACCCCCAGGGCGCTGAGAAGGTGCTCATTGAGAACTGCACCGGCCGTGAGGTTCCCTTCCCCGGCCTGCCCTCCGACGTGGGCGTCATCGTGATGAACGTCACCTCCGTGGCCTTTGTGGGCAAGTATCTGGAGACCGGTATGCCTCTGGTCACCAAGCGCCTCACCGTGGACGGCGACATCATCAAGGAGCCCAAGAACGTGGAGGTCATCATCGGCACTCCCATTCAGGAGCTCATCGACTTCTGCGGCGGTCTCACCGAGGAGCCCGGCAAGGTGCTCTACGGCGGCCCCATGATGGGTACCTGCGTGGCCAGCCTGGACCAGCCCATCCTGAAGAACAACAACGCGGTGCTGACCTTCTCCAAGAAGTTCGCCCACACCCCCAAGGCTACCAACTGTATCCACTGCGGCCGCTGCGTCAACGCCTGCCCCCTGGGTCTGGCCGCCAAGGATATCGTCAAGGCCTATGAGAAGGGCGATGTGGAGCAGCTGCAGGCCCTCAACGCCGACCTGTGCATGAGCTGCGGTACCTGCTCCTTTGTCTGCCCCGCCAAGCGGCCTTTGGCCCCCTCCATTGCCCTGGCGAAGATCATGATGAAGAATGGAGGTAAGAAGTGATGGCCAATAAATTGATCGTCACCGCCGCGCCCCATATTACCAGCGCGGATTCCACCCAGAAGATCATGCAGCGGGTGTGTATCGCCCTGCTGCCCACCCTGGTGGCTTCTGTGATCATCTTCGGCATCAATGCTCTGATCATCACCGCCATCACCGTGATCGCCTGTGTGGTCTTTGAGTACCTGTACTGCAAGCTGGTGGGCCGCGAGGTAGCCATCGGCGACTTCTCCGCCGTGGTTACCGGCCTGCTGCTGGCCTTCAACCTGCCCTCCACGCTGCCCTGGTGGATGCCCGTCGTGGGCGCCTTCATCGCCATCGTGGTGGTCAAGCAGCTCTTCGGCGGCCTGGGCTACAACTTCGCCAACCCCGCCATCGTGGGCCGTATCGCCATGGCCATGGGCTTTGCCGGCCGCATGTCCACCTACGGCTTCCCCAAGGGCGTGGACGCCACCGCTGCTGCCACTCCCTTGTCCTCCGCTGCTGAGGGCATCGACTATGTCACCCTGCTGCTGGGCAACCACGGCGGTGTGCTGGGCGAGACCTGCGCCATCACCCTGATCGTGGGCGGTGTGTACCTCATCGTCACCAAGGTCATCAGCCCCACCATCCCCGTGACTTATCTGGCCACTGTGGCCGTGCTGAGCCTGCTGGCCGGCAAGGACCCCATCTATCAGCTGCTGTCCGGCGGCCTGCTGCTGGGCGCCTTCTTCATGGCCACTGACTATGTCACCTCTCCCACCACCACCAAGGGCAAGCTGGTCTTTGGTATTGGCCTGGGCGTCATCACCTGTGCCATCCGTTTCCTGGGCCGGATGAACGAGGGCGTTTCCTTCGCCATCCTGCTGATGAACCTGGTTGTTCCCTACATTGAGGTTCTGACCCGTCAGGACCGTCTGGGCATCGCCAAGGTGAAGAAGAGCAAGGAGGGTGCCGCGAAATGAGTAACTGGAACAAGATTTTTAAGCCCATTGTTGTGCTGGTTATCATCTGCATTGTGATCACCGGCGCCCTGGCTGCCACCAACGACGTGACCGCTCCCATCATTGAGAAGGCTAAGATCGCTGCTGAGAACGCTGCCCGCACCGAGCTGCTGCCCGAGGCGGAGGGCGCCTTTACCCCCGTGGAAGGTGTGGAGGTGGAGAACGTCTCCGCCATCTATGTTGCCGATAACGGCGCCGGCACCATCATCACCAGCTCCGCCAAGGGTTACGGCGGCGACGTGGTGGTCATGACCGCCTTCAGCCCCGACGGCACCGTCAAGCAGATCAAGGTCACCGAAGAGGCCGAGACCAAGGGTATCGGCAGCAAGGTCGTGGCCACTCCTTCCTACTGGGAGAACTACAAGGGCCTGGACGCCTCTGACGCTCTGGTCCTCAACGAGGATGTGGACGCGGTTACTTCCGCCACCATCTCCAGCACGGCTTTGATCAATGCGGTCAACTCCGCCATCGAAGCCTACAACGCGATTCCTTGAAAGGCAGGTGTATAAGATGAGTAAGAAACCCAGTAAGCTTCAGATACTGACCAACGGTATCCTGAACGAAAACCCCGTACTGCGGCTCGTTTTGGGCACCTGTCCCACCCTGGCAGTCACCACCATGGCCTCCAACGGCATTGGCATGGGCCTGGCCGCCACCTTCGTGCTGCTGTGTTCCAACATCGTTATTTCCGCCCTGCGGAAGATCATTCCCGATCAGGTCCGTATTCCCTGCTACATCACCGTCATCGCCGGCTTTGTGTCGGTGGTTCAGATGCTGGTCAAGGCCTTCGTGCCCGCCCTGGACTCCGCTCTGGGCGTGTACCTGCCCCTGATCGTGGTTAACTGCATCATCCTGGGCCGTGCTGAGATGTTCGCCTCCAAGAACGGCGTCATCGATTCCGCTCTGGACGGCATCGGCATGGGCATCGGCTTCACCATCACCCTGACCATCATGGGCACCATCCGTGAGGTGCTGGGCTCCGGTACCTGGATGTCCGGTCTGGACGGCCTGATCACCTCTCTGCCCGAGGGCTTTGCCATTCAGGTCCTGCCCGAGTCCATTGATCCCTTCACCATCATGACCAGCGCCCCCGGCGGCTTCTTTGTCTTCGGTGTGATGATGGCTGCCGCTACCTGGCTGACCACCCGCCCCAAGAAGGAGAAGACCTCCGCTCCTGCTGAAGCTGTGGAAGGAGGGAATGCGTAATGAACGCTATGCATCTTGCCAGCATTTTCTTCACCATGATTCTGGTGGATAACTACGTTCTGGTGAAGTTCCTGGGCATCTGCCCCTTCCTGGGTGTTTCCAAGAAGCTGGACAGCGCCGTGGGTATGTCCCTGGCCGTTACCTTCGTCATGGTGCTGGCCACTGCCGCCACCTGGCCCATCCAGACCTACCTGCTGACTCCTGCCAGTGGAGCCTGGGATCTGGGTTATCTGCAGACCATCGTTTTCATTCTGATCATCGCCATCCTGGTGCAGCTGCTGGAGAACATCCTGAAGAAGTTCATCCCCGCTCTGTATAAGGCTCTGGGTGTGTATCTGCCCCTGATCACCACCAACTGCACCATCCTGGGTGTGACCGTGCTGAACATCGACAACGGCTATGACTTCATGGAGAGCATCGTCTGCGCCGCCGGCGCCGGCCTGGGCTTCCTGGTGGCCATGGTGCTGTTCTCCGGCGTCCGCCGCAAGGTGGAGGAGGCTGTGACTCCCAAGTGCTTTGAGGGTCTGCCCATCACCCTGGTGGCTGCCGCGGTGACCTCCCTGTCCTTCATGGGCTTCGGCGGTATCATCGAGTCCATCTTCGGCGCTTGATTAGGAGGGAGAGAAGAATATGAATCCGATTATCATGGCAATCGTTCTGGTTGCCGTCATCGGCCTGATCGGCGCGATCATCCTGGTGGCTGCCTCCATCTTCATGTACGTGCCCGTGGATGAGCGGGTGGAGAAGATCACCGGCGTGCTGGCCGGCGCCAACTGCGGTGCCTGCGGCTGCGCGGGCTGTGCCGACTATGCCAAGAGCATCGTGGAAGACGGCAACGCGATCAACAAGTGTACTCCCGGCGGCGCCACCACCGTGGCTGCCATCGCGGAGATCATGGGTGTGGCTGCTGAGGCTACCGTGCCCATGAAGGCTGTCGTGGCCTGCTCCGGCACCTGCGACAAGACCTCCAAGAAGTACGAGTTTGAGGGCATCCAGAGCTGCCAGGCCGTCAAGGGCCTGTACGGCGGCGACGGTATGTGCCAGTACGGCTGCCTGGGCTACGGCGATTGTACCCGGGCCTGCGCCTTCGATGCCATCCACATCGTGGACGGCATCGCCAAGGTGGATCGTGAGAAGTGCACCGGCTGCGGCGCCTGCGCTGCTGCCTGCCCCAACCACGTCATCAGCGTGATCCCCGAGCACAAGCGTAAGCCTGTGGTGTCCTGCCAGAACAAGGACAAGGGCGCCCAGACCCGCAAGGCCTGCACCGCCGGTTGTATCGGCTGCATGAAGTGTACCAAGGTGTGTCATTTCGATGCCATCACCGTGGAGAACAATGTGGCCTACATCGACCAGGATAAGTGTAAGGGCTGCCAGCTGTGCGTGAAGGAGTGCCCCATGGGCGTCATCCACGTGCCTGCCAACATGTAATGACAAAAAAGCACGGACCGAAAGGTCCGTGCTTTTTTTATACCTTTATTTAGAATCATTATCTGGTCAGGAGCGCTCCAGGCGGAAGTAGAGCATGGAGGGCCGTCCGCCGGTGTCGTAGTTCACCCGGCTGATGGCCTCGCCGTGCTGGACCAGATAGGTGAGATAGCGGCGCACCGTCACCGTGGACAGGCCGCAGCTGGCGGCCAGGGTCTCGCAGGTGGAGCCGTCGGCTGGAATGTGGGAGAGACAGTCCCGCATGAGAGCGAGGGTCTTGGCCTGGAGCCCTTTGGGAACCGGCTCCTCTCCGGCGGCGGGAGATTGGGACGGCCCAGAGCCCGCGGCAGGGGAGGGGGGCGCCAGAAAGGCGTCCAGGTCCTGCTGGCTGACGCTGTCGTGGCCGTCAATGGCGGCCCGGTGCTGGCAGAAGGTGTCCAGGGCCTGCTGAAAGCGGGCGGCGGCAAAGGGCTTGACCAGATAGTCTGTGACCCCAAGCTTCAGCAGGGCGTCCACTGTCTTGTGGTCGTTGGCCGCGGTGACCATGATGACGTCGCACATGGACTGGGCCCCCCGCAGGGAGCGCAGCAGTTCCAGGCCGGTCATGCGGGGCATGAATACGTCCAGGATGATAAGGTCCACAGGGTGCAGCAACAGCCAGGACAGGGCGTCGTGCCCGTTGGAGAAGGACCGTACCAGCTGAAAGCGGGGGTCCCGGGCCAGAAAGGCCTTGTGAAGCTGAGAAATCGAGGGTTCATCCTCTACGATCACGGTTTGATACATGTTAATCCTCCCGGTGGTTTGAGGGGTGCTGGGGATGGAAGGAGAGGAAGAAGGCGGTGCCCGACTTGGGCTCGCTCTCCACCCGGATCTCTCCCTGATAGAGGTTGACCAGCTCCTTGATCCGGGACAGGCCCACGCCGTGGCCGGCCCCCTTGGTGGAGACTCCGGATTCAAAGATGAAGGGCAGAAGCTCTGGGACGATGCCCGGGCCGGTGTCCTCCACGCACAGCAGAAGGCTGTCCTCGGACTCCCGGATGCTGACGGTGATCTCCCGCTGCTTCCAGTTGGAGCGGTTGAGGCTCTCGGTGGCGTTTTCGATGAGGTTGCCCAGAATGGTCACCATGACCCCCGAGGGCAGGAAGTGCTCGTCGGCAGACAGGCTGCTCTTGGGGTCCAGATGGAGCAGGATGCCCAGCTCCGAGGCGCGGCTGGTTTTGCCCACCAGCAGGGCGGCCACGGCGGTGTCCTGGATCTGATGCATGACCCGGCTCACCGACTGGTGATGGACCTGGGAGATGTCCAAAATGTACTGCTCGGCCTGCTGGGTCTGGCCCAGCTGGATCATGCCCAGGATGATGTGCAGCTTGTTGATGAACTCGTGGGTGTAGGCCCGCATGGCCTCCACCAGGTGGCGCACGCCGGTGAGCTCCTCAGCCATGGCCGTGGCCTCGGTGCGGTCCCGGAAGATGGCCACCGCGCCCACCACCTTACCGTCCTCCAGAATGGGCATGCGGTCGGACAGGGCGGAGCGCAGGCCGGGGATGTGGTGCAGATGAACGTTGTATTCCGCCTTGCCGGTGACCAGCAGGCGGGGGAGATGGGAGTCCGGATAGATGTCGGCCAGGGGCTTTCCGGTGACCTGGTCAAGGGAGGCGGCCTTGACCATGCGCAGGCCGGCCTTGTTCATATACACCACCCGGGCCTGGTTGTCGATGGCCACAATGCCCTCTTCCAGGGCGTCCAGGACCCCTTCCCGCTGGTGGAACATCCGCTGGAAGGCGTCGGGCTCATAGCCCATGAGGGAGTCCTTAATGGACATGGACAGGTGACGGGAGGCCACCAGAGCCACGCCCACCGCGATGAAGGTGAGGATGGCAAAGCAGGCCACCGTGTCGATAATGGTACGGTGTACGCTGCGCACGCCGATGCCCACGGATACAAAGCCCAGGAGGTTGCCGTCGTTGTCCCGCACCGCGGCCAGAGCCCGGTGCTCCACGCCGGAGATACCCGCGCCGGTGTCCACCTCAATGTCCTCCCCCTGGAGCACGGTGAGGGTCTCCAGCTCCGGGTAAGTCTGGCCTATGTAGGAAGGGTCTGGACTGTAAAGGATGGTTCCTTCCCGGTCCGCCACCACGATGGCGTCAATGTCCTGTACGCCGCGGATGGTGCGGTCCAGATATTCCTTGGCCAGCTGCCCGTCGGATTCCCCGGAGAGCAGGTCGGCCACGCTGGGGGCCTGGGAGAGGACCTTGGCCGAGTTCATCAGGTTTCGGTCCAGGTTCTGGTACTCCATGTTCAGGGAGAAGGCCAGGGTGGTGGTCATGCCCAGAACCGCAGTAATGAGAACGAGAAACAGGCTGAGGGACTGGAGCTTTTGTTGGATCGACCTGGGAGAGTGAGCTTTCATTCCGTATTCCTCCATACAAGTCCACAAGCGGCATTCGTTTCAAGTTTATTATAGAGTTTCCCGCCTATGCTGTCAAACGATCCGGGGAAATTGGCGGCTGGACAACAAAAAAACAGGAAAATGCGACCGAAATCGGGGGATTTTTTCCCTTAAAAAAGTTATGTTTTTTTTACTTTAAAAAGACTACCCAAAAACGGGGTATTTCCCTTAAGATAAGAACGGTTCAGCGAGAGCGGGACCAATGCGTGAGAACCAACCGGGAGGTGGTTGTTTGGAACAGATCAAAGAGAAGCTCCTGGAGGAGCTTCAAACCCCCACAGCCTTTACCATTCCCATATTTGGCGGGATACCGGTGACCGAGTCCATTGTGGTGTCCTGGCTTCTGATGGCGGTTTTGCTGGTGGCGGCGCTGCTGCTCACCCGAAACCTGAAGGTGCGGGACCCAGGGAAGACGCAGCTGGCCCTGGAGGAGGCGGTAAAGTTTTTAAATAACTTTGCCAACAGCAGCATCGGAAAACACGGCAGTGTCTTTGCTCCCTATCTGGGCACCATCGCCCTGTATATCCTGCTGAGCAACATCATCGGCATCTTCGGTCTGGTGCCGCCCACCAAGGATATCAACGTCACCGCCGCCCTGGCAATCATGAGCGCCTTCCTGATTTACGGCGCCCAGTTCCGCTACAATGGACTGCGGGGCGGCATGAAACGCTTTGCCAAACCCATGCCCCTGCTGCTGCCCATCAACCTCATGGAGATCATCATCCGGCCCCTGGCCCTGTGTATGCGGTTGTTCGGCAACATCTTAGGCGCCTTCATTATTATGGAGCTTATCAAGCTTATCTGCCCGGCAGTGGTGCCGGTGCCCTTCAGCATCTATTTTGACCTCTTTGACGGTACCATTCAGGCGGTGGTCTTTGTGTTCCTTACCGCATTGTTTACCGGCGAGGGGATCCAGGAAGAAGATTGAAACGTGGCAGCAACTGCCAGACATTAAGGAGGAAACCAATCATGGAAATCGGAATGATCGCAATCGGTATGTCTGTTATGACCGGCATCGGCGCCGGTATCGGCATTGGAATCGCCACCGGCAAGGCCAGCGAGGCCATCGCCCGCCAGCCTGAGGCGTCCGGCAAGATCAACAGCGCCCTGCTTCTGGGCTGTGCTCTGGCAGAAGGTACTGCCATCTTTGGTTTTATCACCGCTCTGCTCATCCTGTTCATGGGCTGAGAGGGGGAAGCACCATGTTGCAATTAGAGCTTTCCACCATCTTCTTCACAGTACTCAACCTGCTGATTCTGTATGTCCTGCTGAAGAAATTCCTCTTTGGCCGGGTGAACAAGGTGCTGGAGGAGCGTGCCGCCCTGGTGCGGGACACCCTGAATGAAGCCGAGACCGAGAAGGCCCAGGCCGATGCCCTCAAGCAGGAGTATGAGGAGAAGCTGGCCCAGGCCCACACCGAGGCCACCGGCATCCTTGCCCAGGCCAAGGCCCGGGGTGAGCTGGAGTATCAGCAGATCATGGCCAGCGCCAAGGCCGACGCCCAGCGCCTGCACGACCAGGCCAAGGCCAAGAACAAGGCCGACCGGGAGGAGATGCTGCGCTCTGCCCGGCAGGAGGTAGCTCAGCTGGCTGTGATGGCGGCCTCCAAGGTGGCCGGACGGGCCCTGGACCGGGAGACCGACCGGGCGATTTTGGATGATTTCCTGGCGGAGGCAGGTGACAAGCAATGACGGATATGATTCAACGCTACGCCGCCGCCCTGTATAACCTGGGGCAGAGCGACGTGCCCGATTTAAAGCAGGCGGCCCAGCAGATGCTGGACCAGACGGGGCTGTGGAAGACCCTGCTCAGCTCCGCCGTGACGGAGGAGACCAAGGAGGAGCTCATCCGCTCCGCCGCCCCCCTGGAGGGAAAGGAACCCCTTCAGGCCTTCCTGTGCCTGCTGTCCCAGGAGGGGCAGCTGGAGCAGTTCCCCCGCATTTTGGAGGAGTACCGCCAGCTGGAGCTGGCGGCCCAGGGCGGCGCGCTGTGTGTCATGACCTGCGCCCGCCAGCCCAGCGTGGAGACCATGCAGGAGATCCAGAAGGCCGTTTGTAAGCTGCGGGGCCTGGAGCGCGTGGTCCTTCAGGTGAAGATCGATCCCGCCTTGCTGGGCGGTTTTATTTTGGATGTTCAGGGGGTCACCTACGACCGAAGTGTCCGGGGCCGCCTGGAGCGCCTGTCCCGGGGCATGCAGGAGAGCGAAGCCGAGGGCGACGATCTCAGCGGCATGATGGACAGCCTGCGGGAGACCATCCAGGGCTTTGACTGCGCCATTGTGGGCAGCGAGACCGGCCGGGTGCTCACCTTGGGCGACGGCATCGCCACGGTGCAGGGACTGGACCGTGCGGTGTACGGCGAGCTGGTGGAGTTTGAAAACGGTGTGCAGGGCATGGTCATGGACCTGTCCCGGGATACCGTGGGCTGCGTGCTGCTGGGCCGGGAAGACGGCCTGGGAGAGGGCAGCCGGGTTTCCCGCACCGGACGCCCCGCCGACGTCCCCGTGGGCGAAGCCCTGCTGGGCCGGGTAGTGGACGCCATGGGCCGCCCCATTGACGGGCTGGGCCCCATCTTCCACTCGGGCAAGCGCCCCATCGAGCGGGAAGCCAGCGGCGTCATTTCCCGGGAACCGGTAAACGTTCCCCTTCAGACGGGCATTCTGGCCATCGACTCCATGGTGCCCATCGGACGGGGCCAGCGTGAGCTCATCATCGGCGACCGCCAGACCGGTAAGACCGCCATCGCGATCGATACCATCATCAACCAGAAGGCCAACTGGGAATCCGGCGACCCGAAGAAGCAGGTCCGCTGCATCTACGTGGCCATCGGCCAGAAGGGCTCCACCATCGCCTCGGTGAAGCAGAGCCTGGAAGACGCCGGCGCCATGGAGTACACCACCATCGTGGCCTCCCCGGCAGCTGATTCCGCTGGCTTCAAGTACATTGCCCCGTACACCGGCTCGGCCATCGGCCAGCACTGGATGTACAACGGCAAGCATGTGCTCATCGTCTTCGATGACTTGTCCAAGCAGGCAGAGGCCTATCGTTCGATTTCCCTGCTGCTGCGCCGCCCGCCGGGGCGTGAAGCCTACCCGGGTGATGTGTTCTACCTGCACTCCCGCCTGCTCGAACGTTGCGCCAAGGTCTCCG
>USCO01000066.1 GCA_900553135.1 uncultured Eubacteriales bacterium
CAGATACATGCAGTAGGCCCGGTTCAGCTCCCGGTCGCCGTACATCCAGCCGCCGCCGTGAATGTCCACAATGGTGGGCAGGGGGCCGGAGACTCCGGCGGGGCGGTACAGATTCAGGGTGTGCATGGGGTCGCCGTCCTCCAGGTAGGGGATGCCCGGCCGGACCTCCACCCCCTGGGGCAGGGGTTGCGTGCTCAGCCGTACCTGGTCCCGGCGGCGGTTTCCCTCCCATTTGCGGCGGATGAGAGAACGAATGAAAAAGCCCATGGTGTGTGCCTCCTGAGGTTGAATTCCCTTTCAGGATACTCGCATTTCCCGTCCTTTGCAAGGGAAAGAAAACAGCCGGGACCCTTCCGGGTCCCGGCTGTACTTAGATACTTTCCCGCTCCACCACGGTGTAGTCCAGCATGGTCTGGCGCACGGGGAGGGGCTCTCCCTTCCGGTCCACCATGGACAGTAGCATCCCCGCGGCCTCGCTGCCGCAGGTCTCGTAGTAGAAGTGGGCGGTGGTGAGCTGGGGGGTGACATATACGTCCGCCCAGTTGTCATCCACCCCGGCCACGCTCACATCCTGGGGCAGGCGTTTTCCCGCCCGGCGCAGGGCGTCCATGGCCCCCAGGGCGGTGAGGTCGGTGGCGCACATGACCCCGTCCAGATCGGGGTACTCGGCCAGCAGCTCCTCCATGGCCTGCCGGCCGCCCTCCAGGGTGAAGGAGGCGGAGCGGCAGGGCAGGTCGGGAGAGAGCCCCGCCTCACTGAGGGCGGCCTGAGCCCCCTGCTTGCGCCGCAGGCCCACGGCCACATCCTGCTCGGTGACGCCCAGGTACACCACCCGGCGGCGGCCCCGGCGGATGAGACGGGTCATGAGCTCCCGGGCGGCGTTGTAGTCGTCGTGGTAGACACAGGGGACCCCGTCGGTGCGCTGGCCCGCCACCACTACGGGGACGGAGCAGTTGAGCAGAGCGTGCTGGTGACGGGGGGTGAGGACGGTGGCCATGAGGATGATGCCCGCCACCGAGCGGGTCTGAAACAGGTCCAGGTAGGCCAGCTCCTGTTCCGGGTCGTTGTCGGTGTTGGCCAGCAGACACAGGTAGCCCCGCTGGGACAGCACCTGGGTGATGCCGGCGGTGACCCGGCCCACGGCGTCGGAATTGATCTTGGGTACGATGACCCCCACGTAGTCGGTGACCTTGCTGCGCAGAGACTGGGCAGCGGCGTCGGGGCGGTAGCCGGTCTGGGCGATGGCGGCGGCAATGGCCTCCCGCTTGGCCTGGCTGAGGGAGCCGCCGTTCAGATAGCGGCTGACGGCGGCGCTGGATACGCCGGCCATTTGGGCGATCTCTTTGATGGTCATATGGCTGGCAGCTCCTTTTAAAATATGGTTACCCCTCCTGGAGCATCCAGGCAAAGCCGTAGGGGAACAGCTCCACCCGGCTGAGGTTGTCGAAGTCACCTCCGTAGATCAGCTCTTTAAAGGAGCCCTGCTCGGGGGAGGAGACGGTGACAAATTCCTGGCTGAAGTTGAAGAAGGCGATGAGCTTGCGGCCCTGGTACCAGCGGCCCACACCCAGCACGTGGGAGGAACCGGTGTCGAAGGTCCACACGTCGGCCCGGGCGTCAAAAGCGGGCTCCTGGGCGCGGATCTCTTCCAGATGGCGCAGGCCCATGAACTGCTTGCCCTGGCGGGTGGTCCCGTCATGGCGCATGGCGGCCAGCTCCCACTGGAAGTTGCCCCGGTGGATGTAGCGGCTGTCGTCCCACTTCTCGCCGTCGTGGTGATAGGAGTAGTCGTTGAGCTGGCCCACCTCGTCGCCGCTGTACAGCACGGGGATGCCGCTCTGGGTGAGCATCCAGGCGTGGAGCATCAGGTCGCAGGAGATGGCCCGCTCTAGCTTAAAGGGGTTCTGCTCGTAGTCGGCAGCCTCCACACCGCACAGGGAGGCGGTGGTGCCGCACAGGCGGGCGTCGCCCAGGCGGGGGTCGTCGTTGTAGAGCTCGCCCCGGCTGTCGCTGCCCGGCCACTTGCCGGTGAACCAGTCGTTGAGGTACTTCTTGTGGGCCACCTCATTGGTGCCGAAGTGGGCCTTCAGCCAGGCGTAGTCCAGGCCCCAGCCGATGTCGTCGTGGCAGCGCAGGTAGTTCAGGAACAGGAAGTCCCGGGGCAGGGCGCACACCGTGTCCATCTGGTGGCGCAGCAGGGACACGTCCCCGGTGGCCAGGGTGTGCCAGGTGGTGGCCATGGTGGTCACGTTGTACAGCATGTGGCACTCGGGCTTTTCGGGGGAGCCGAAGTAGGGCACCACCTTGGCGGGCTCCATGACCACCTCGCCCAGCAGCAGCACGCTGGGACACACGATCTGACAGACCATGCGCATCATACGCACCAGGGTGTGGACCTGGGGAAGGTTGCGGCAGTTGGTGCCCAGCTCCTTCCAGATGTAGGGCACCGCGTCCAGGCGGATCACGTCGATGCCCCGGTTGGCCAGGTACAGGAGGTTTTCCGTCATGTCGTTAAAGACCACGGGATTGGCGTAGTTGAGGTCCCACTGATAGGGATAGAAGTTGGTCATGACCACCTGCTTGCAGTCATCCAGCCAAGTGAAGCTGCCGGGAGCGGTGGTGGGGAACACCTGGGGGACCGTCTTTTCAAACTCCTGGGGGATCTCCCAGTTGTCATAGAAGAAGTAGCGCTCCCGGTAGCCGGGCTCTCCCGCCCGGGCCTTCCGGGCCCACTGGTGGTCCTCGCTGGTGTGGTTCATGACAAAGTCCAGGCACAGGCTGATGCCCTTCTCCCGGCAGGCGTCGGCCAGGTGCTCCAGGTCCTCCATGGTGCCAAGCTCCGGCTGGACCCGGCGGAAGTCGGACACGGCGTAGCCGCCGTCGCTGCGGCCCTTGGGGCTCTCCAGCAGGGGCATCAGGTGCAGGTAGTTGACCCCGCACTCCTGGATGTAGGGCAGGCGCTCCTGCACGCCCTTCAGGTTGCCGGCAAAGGCGTTGGTGTACAGCATCATGCCCAGCAGGTCCCGGCGGCGGTACCAGTCGGGGTCCTCCTCCCGGCGCAGGTCCTGCAGGCGCAGATCCAGTTTGCGCTGGGCCCAGCAGCGGCGCAGCATCTGGACAAAGTAGTCAAAAGCGGCCATGTCCCCGTGGTAGAGCTCGCAGTAGAGCCACTTCAGCTCGTCGTAGCAGGCGTCCAGACGGCGCTGGAAGGCGTCGGGGTCGTCCCGGCGGGCAGGTTCCTCGGCGTCTTCACAGGGAATCTCCTCTTCCTGCTGCTCCTCCTCGTCCTCCTCGGGCTGAGGAGCGGGCGCTTCTTCCTCTTCGGGCTCAGGCTGGGGAGCGGGGATTTCCTGAACAGGGGCCTCCTGGACGGGAGCCTCCTGGGCCTGCTCCGGCTGGACCTGAGAGGAAACCTGGGGATCCTCCTGAGCGGCAGGGGCGGCCTGGGCGGCGCCCATGTCCACCTTGGGCAGGGCGGGCATTTTCAGCGGCCAGCCCTCCTCCAGCCAGCGGCGGATGCGCCAGGTGTGGGCGGGGATGACACTCCAATTTTTAAACCCGTTCATGAAACGGCCTCCTTACTGAATTTCCGCCAGGGTGGGCATGGCGGGGATGGCTCCGCTGCGGGAGCAGGTAATGGAAGCGGCGCGGTTGGCAAAGGCCAGGATGTCCTCCAGCTCGGCGGCAGTGAGACCCTCCAGGGGCTTTCCTTCCCGGGCCACCAGGCGGCTGAGCACCGCGCCCAGGAAGGTGTCGCCAGCCCCGTTGGTGTCGGCCACGGTGGTGGTCACGCCGGGCACCAGGCCGGTCTTGCCCTGCCAGCGGTAGAAAGCGCCCTTGCTGCCCAGGGTGATGAGCACCAGCTTGACGCCGTCCTGCTCCATGCGGCGGCTGCCCTCCTCGGGGTCGTCGGTGCCGGTGAGCAGGGGCAGCTCCTCGTCGCTGATTTTCAGCAGGTCCACCAGGGGCAGAGGAATGCGCATCCACTGCACAGCCTCTTCCTCACCGCGCCACAGGCTGGCGCGGTAGTTGGGGTCGTAGCTCACCAGCACCCCCTTCTGGTGGGCGTGGCGGGCGGCGAAGATGGTGGCGGAGCGGGACAGACCGGCGGTGAGGCTCACCGAGCCGAAGTGGAGCACCTTGGCTCCCTCGATGAGACGCACATCCACCTCGTCGGGGGAGAGGTTGCTGTCCGCCCCCCGCAGGAACTGGAAGGAGCGCTCCCCCTCGGGGGAGAGGGTGACCACCGCCATGGTGGTGGGAGCGGAGTCGGTGAGCAGGCAGGAGGTGTCTACCCCGTTTTCCACCAAAACCTCCCGCAGGTAGCGGCCAAAGCCGTCTGTGCCCACTTTGCCCAGAAAAGCGGTCTGAGCGCCCAGACGGGCGGCGGCCACCGCCACATTGGCGGGCGCGCCTCCGGGGTTGGCGGCAAAGGTGGGGACCCCCTGGCTGTTGCGGCCAGTCTGGGTCAGGTCGATCAAAACTTCTCCAACAGTGGTGATATCACTCATGACGGAACAGCTCCCCTTCAAAAATATTGAAATATTTTGAAAACGATTGCAAAAAAACTATAGCACAGAAATTCGGCCCGTGCAACGAGAAAACCGGCACTTTTTTCACGTCCGATTTCACAAAATTTTCCTTCTGAATTTGACACATCAGACAAGGAGGCAGAAAATAGACGCATCTTTTTATGAAAAAGGAATTGCTATTTTCATAGCGCCATGATACTTTGGGATAAAACAGGACAAGATGGAGGAAAGGAGCGAGAGATATGCCGTTGGAAGAGTATCACAAGGCCCTGCGCATGGGCCTGAGAGAGAACCGGGCCGCCGAGGCCCGGGGCGAGACCCCCGGACTGCGGGTTCTGCCCGAGGAGCCGGAGAAGCTTTCTGTGCGGCGGGAATCCCTGGGCATTGTGGAGATCCCCAGCGAGCTGCTGGACGGGACCTGCAACAATTTACGCGCCGGGGCCTTTTCCCGCAGCTTTTACCCCGCCCTGCAGGAGGACAGCGAGTTTGCCCACAAGTGGGCCTCCCTGTGCAAATCCCACCTGGAGGAGGGCATTCGGGACCCCATCAAGGCGGTGGAGTACCTCAACCATTTTTACGTCATCGAGGGCCACAAGCGGGTCAGCGTGCTGAAATATTTTGGGGCCATCTCCATTCCGGGCGTAGTCACCCGCCTGCTGCCCAAGCCCTCGGATGACCCGGCGGTGGCGGCCTACTACGAGTTTTTGGACTTTTACCAGATGACCGGCCTGAACTTTTTGGTGTTCCACCGTCCGGGGGAGTACCGGGAGCTGCTGGAGGCCATGGGCCGCACCAACCGGGAGGCCTGGAGCGCCGAGGACGTGTACGCCCTGCGCACCTTCTACTACATGTTCCGGGACGCCTATCTCAAGGAGAGCGGCGACTATGAGAGCATTTCCATCGCCTTTCTGACCTATATCAAGATTTTCGGCTACGGCGCATCCCGGGACAAGATGTCCTCCCAGATCGCCCAGGAGCTGCCCAAGATCCGCCAGGAAATCCGCAACCGCCAGGAGAACGCGGGTACCACCGTGCTGGTGGAGGACGAGGTGAAGCGGCCCCTGTTTACCTTCTCCACGGGCGGAAAGGTGACGGCGGCCTTTATCCACAACGGCTCCTCCGCCACCTCCCGTTGGGTGTACGGCCACGAGTACGGCCGCTATCTGCTGGAAAACGCCATGGGCGGGCAGGTGCGCACCCTGTCCTATGAGAACGTGGAGGATGACCAGGCGGCGGAGCAGGCCATTGAGGACGCGGTGGAGAAGGGGGCCGACGTGATCTTCACCACCCATCCCCGGCTGCTCATGCCCAGCGTGAAGCAGGCGGTGCTCCGCCCCAATGTAAAGATTCTCAACTGTTCCCTCAACACCTCCTACCCCTCGGTGCGCACTTACTACCCCCGGATGTATGACGCCAAGTTTATCAAGGGGGCCATTGCGGGCACCCTGACCCGGGACGGCCGCATCGGCTACGTGGCCGACTACCCCACCTACGGCAGCATTGCCAGCATCAACGCCTTCGCCCAGGGGGCCCGTATGGTCAACGCCAACGCCCGGGTGTATCTGGAGTGGGCGGGGATGAAGGATGGGGGCGGCCTGCAGCGGCTTCAGGAGCGGGGCATCGCCTATATTGACTACCTGGACCGCCTGGGCGCCAACACCGGCAACCAGCTGGGCGGCATCCACAACCTGGCCCTCATCCAGTGCCATTGGGGCAAGCTGTACCAGAGCCTGGTGCGCCGGGTGATGGAGGGCAGCTGGAAGCAGGAGGACCGGGGCAGCAGCGCCATCAGCTACTGGTGGGGCATGACCCAGGGGGTCATCAGCGTGCTGTGTTCCCGCCGTCTGCCCACCGGCACCCGCCGTCTGGCCGGAGTGCTGCGGGACGCCCTGCGGGACGACCGGCTGGACCCCTTCTACGGGACTCTGGTGGACCAGAAGGGCCGCGTGGTCTACGGGGACGAGGTGCCCATTTCCGCAACGCAAATTTTGTCTATGAACTGGCTGTCCTCCTTTGTGGAGGGCCGCATCCCAGCGTTTGAAGAACTGTCTCCCACCGCTCAGGAGCTGGTTCGCCTCCAGGGGGTGGAAAGGCAGGGGGAGAAATGAAGATCTTAGTGGTATCCGACTGTGAATCCCGCTATCTCTGGGACTATTTTACCCCGGACAAGCTGGACGGAGTGGATTTGATCCTCTCCTGCGGGGATGTGAAGCCCCAGTACCTCTCCTTCCTGGCTACCTTCGCCCACTGCCCGGTGCTGTATGTCCACGGCAACCACGACGACCGCTACCGCCAGGACCCGCCTCTTGGGTGCATCTGTGTGGACGGGCAGCTGTACGAGTACCAGGGGGTGCGCATTCTGGGCCTGGGGGGCTCCATGCGGTATAAGCCGGGAGACAACCAGTACACCGAGCGGCAGATGGCCATGCGGGCCCTGCGCCTGGCCCCCAAGATCATGCGCAAAAAGGGCTTTGACATTCTGCTGACCCATGCGCCGGGGCGGGATATGGTGGCCTGCAACGACCTGGCCCACATGGGCTTTCAGACCTTTAACCGCCTGTTGGACAAGTACCGTCCGGCCTTGTTCCTCCACGGGCACACCCATTTGAACTACGGACATAACATCCCCCGGGAGAGCAGCTACGGCGATACCCGGGTGGTAAACGGATACGAGCGTTACCTGCTGGAGCTTTGACCGACAGGAGGGGAAAACAAGGCGCGGGAGCTGCCGGCTCCCGCGCCCTGTTTGGCCCTGAAGAGAAAAAAATAAGCATACCGGAGGAATAGGAAAGTGGCATTTGGGCTGATTTTTCTTGTGGGACAAGGGGTGAGAAGAGGTGGAAGAGTGAAAATCAAGGAGGACACACCGGAATTTTCCAGCGGGAACCACTGTTAGAAATGGCAAAAAAGCACCCTCATATCTGTGCAACCATACGAAAATTGTAAGATACCCACAAAAACAGAGCAAATGTATTACGGTATGCACAAAAATAAGGTGCATGTCGCTTTTGTATATATTATAAAAACTTGGCTCCATTTTCACTGAATATGAAAAGATGCTACACTAAACCTGTCAAAGCCGGGGGATGGAACCAAAGGCTGGCCAGCTGGGAAAGGGAGACGCGACTCGTCCATCCCTCCGGGAGCGGGATGAAAACGCTCGCATGAGAAGTTGAAAGGAGATACGAAAATGAAACTTATGAAACGCATCGCGGTGCTGGGAATGGCAGCCGCTCTGGCTCTTGGCGCTGCTGCTTGCGGCGGAGGCGGAAGCTCCAGCGACGGCAAGCTGACCATGCAGATCTGGGACAACTCCCAGCGTGAGGCCATGCAGGCCCTGGCCGACGCCTATCATGAGCAGAACCCCGATGTGACCATCGAGGTCCAGGTCACCAGCTGGGACGAGTACTGGACCAAGCTGGAGGCCGCTGCCGGTTCCGGCAACCTGCCCGACATCTTCTGGATGCACACCAACCAGATCCTGCTCTACGCCGACAGCGGCATGCTGGCCGACGTGACCGATCTGTATGATGACGATACTTATTCTCACTACTCCGATATCTCCATCGCCAACACCCAGGGCTCCGACGGCCGTATGTACGGCATCCCCAAGGACAAGGACACCGTCTGCCTGGTGTACAACAAGGAGATGTTTGACCAGGCCGGAGTTGCCTACCCCGACGAGACCTGGACCTGGGACGACCTGACCGAGGCCTCTCAGAAGATCTACGACGCCACCGGCAAGTACGGCTACATGGCCTACTGCGACGAGCAGCTGGGCTACTGGAACTTCGTCTACCAGAACGGCGGCTACATCCTCAACGAGGACAAGACTGCTGCCGGTTTTGACAATCAGGCTACCATCGACGCCATGAAGTTCTACATCGGCCTGCAGGACAACGAGTGGTGCCCCGACCAGAACTACTTTGCTGAGACCGCTCCCGGCAACGCCTTCTTCTCCGAGCAGGGCGCTATGTTCCTGGAGGGTACCTGGAACCTGCTGTATGAGATGAAGAACTACCCCGAGATGCAGGGCAAGTGGGACGTGGCCGTGCTGCCCAAGAGCCCCAACCCCGCTTCCGGTGACGGCCGTGCCACCATCTCCAACGGCCTGTGCTATGCCACTTCCTCCAAGAACCAGGACAACGAGACCGTTATGAACTTCCTGAAGTGGCTGGGCAGCGAAGAGGCCCAGACCCTCCAGTCCTCCTACGGCGCTGCCATCTCCGGCTACGAGGGCACCGAGCAGGCCTGGATCGACGCCTTCGATCAGTTTGACTACAAGCTGAACGTGCAGGCCTGCATCGACATGTTCGACTACTCCGTCCAGTCCGTCAACGACGCCACCCGTCCCGTGTGGAAGAGCAAGGTCAACGACGAAATGCTGAAGATCTACGGCGGCCAGGTCAGCGTGGACGAGGGCCTGAAGAACTGCAACGATATCATCAACCAGGCGATTGCGGAGGGTTGATCGTCCTTCCAAAGCAGAAAAACGATCTCCGGCGGGCGGCTTTGGCCGCCCGCCGGTTAGTGAAAGGAGTAGAAATCCATGCGCAAAGCCCAATCAACCGCTGCCCGCCGGGAGCAGCACTGGGCATGGCTGATGGTGGCTCCTACCATCATCGGTCTGCTGATTTTGAACTACTATCCTCTGGTGGAGACCTTTATCCTCAGCTTTTCCAAGACCAAGACCTTCGGTGCTTCCGAGTTTAACGGCATCAACAACTACATCCAGATGTTCCAGTCCCCCGAGTTCTGGAAGGCCACCTGGAACACCATCCTCTTCTGTATCCTCACCGTGCCTGTGGGCATCATCCTGGCCCTGCTGGTGGCCCTGCTGCTCAACGCCAAGGTGAAGTTCAAGGGCGGCTTCCGTGCCATCTACTTCCTGCCCATGGTGTGTGCCCCCGCCGCCATCGCCATGGTGTGGCGCTGGATGTTCAACGGCGAGTACGGCATCATCAACCAGATCCTGGGCACCAAGATCAGCTGGCTCACCGATCCCAAGACGGCCATTCTGGCCTGCGCCATCGTGGCCATTTGGAGCTCCATCGGCTACGACGCGGTGCTGCTGCTGTCCGGCCTGCAGAACATTTCCAAGAGCTACTATGAGGCCGCCCGCATCGACGGCGCCGGCCGCGTGAAGCAGTTTTTCTCCATCACCCTGCCCATGATCTCTCCCACCCTGTTCGTGACCCTGATCATGCGCATGATGGCCTCCCTGAAGGTGTACGACCTCATCTACATGATGGTGGACCAGTCCAACCCGGTGCTGCCCGACGTGCAGAGCCTGATGTACCTGTTCTACCGCGAGGCCTTTGTGGCGGGCAACAAGGGTTATGCCTCCGCCATTGTGATTTGGACCATCTTCCTGATCGGTATTGTGACCATCGTCCAGTTCATCGGTCAGAAGAAGTGGGTCAACTATGATGTGTAAGGAGGGATCGGAACCATGAAGACCGGAACTATAAGCCGCAGCCGCAGCATTGCCACTGGGCTTACCTATTTCTTCCTGATTGCGGGCTCCCTGCTGATGATCTGCCCCTTCCTGTGGATGATCCTCACCTCCCTGAAGTCTCTGTCCGAGAGCGTGCAGATCCCGCCCACCATCTTCCCTGCGGAGATCGTGTGGACCAACTTTAGGGATGCCCTCACCAGCCTGCCCTTTGTCAACCTCTATATCAACACCATCATCATGGTGCTGGTCCGCGTGATCTGCGCCATCGTGTTCAGCTCTATGGCGGGCTACGCCTTCGCCAAGCTGAACTTCAAGGGCAAGAACTTCCTGTTCACCCTGGTGCTGGTGCAGATGATGATGCCCTCTCAGATCTTCGTCATTCCCCAGTACCAGATGCTGGCCAAGGTGGGCCTCACCGAGAGCATCTTCGCCCTCATCTTCCCCGGCCTGGTCAGCGCCTTTGGTACCTTCTTCCTGCGTCAGGCCTACATGGGCATTCCCAATGAGATCGGCGAGGCCGCCCGCCTGGACGGCTGCAACCAGTGGCAGACCTTCACCAAGGTGATGCTGCCCCTCACCGGAACCTCCGTGGCCGCTCTGACCATTTTCACTGCGGTGTTTGCCTATGCAGACCTCATGTGGCCCCTGGTTGTGAACACGGACATCAACCTGATGACCCTGTCCTCCGGCCTGGCCACCCTGAAGGGTCAGTTCATGACCAACTACCCCGTGCTCATGGCCGGCAGCCTGTTTGCCATGATCCCCATGCTGATCCTGTACCTCATCTTCCAGCGCCAGTTCATCGAGGGCATCGCCCTGACCGGCGGCAAATAAGTCCGGCTGCGGCGGCGGCTTTTGCCG
>USCO01000067.1 GCA_900553135.1 uncultured Eubacteriales bacterium
CCCATGCTTTTTCCCAGAGAGACCGGGGAAAAAGGTGCTGTTTTGAGAAAAATGTGAATTTTTTTCCCCGGGACTGGACACAGAGGTTTTTCACGATGTATGATATAACTTGTATGAAAATGGGGATTACAGCTCCCCTTCTCAAATCCACAGGCGGACTTTCCGCAGGAAAGCCCTGGGAGGTTATACATGCGTTTACGGTTTTTGGGCGGGGTACACCCCACGCCAAATAAAGAGAGCACCCGGCGCAAGCCCATCGTCCCCCTGGACAAGGCGCCGGAGCGGGTGGTCATCCCGCTGACCATGTGCAGCGGGGGCGGAGCTACCCCCGTGGTGAAGCCGGGGGACCAGGTGACGGTGGGCCAGGTCATTGCCACCCCCCTGGAGGACGGCGTGTACATCCACGCCAGCGTCTCGGGCAAGGTGGAGGCCATCCAGCCCATGCCCCACCCCTGGGGGGGCAAGTGGGACGCCATCGTCATCCGCAACGACGGAAAGGACACCCCCTGTCCCGACCCCATGCCCCCGCTGGACTGGAGCCGGATGAACCGGGAGGAGGTGCTGGAGCGCCTGTGCCGGGCCGGCGTGACCAGTATGGGGGGCGGCGCCAGTCCCACCCATGTGCGTCTGCGCCAGGCGGTGGGCAAGGTGGACACCCTCATCGTCAACGCCGCCGAGTGCGAGCCCTACCTCACCGCCGACCACCGTCTCCTGCTGGAGCACGGCGACCAGGTGCTCCAGGGCTGCCAGATGCTCACCCGCCTGCTGCGGGCCCAGCGCACCGTGTTGGTGGTGGCGGGAGACAAGCTCAACGCCGTGGAGTTTTTGGAGCGGCGCCTGCGCCGGAAAAAGCGGGAGGTGGAGATCTGCACCGTCCAGACCCGCTATCCCCTGGGCATGGAGAAGCAGATCATCCGCACCGTCACCGGGCGGGAGGTCCCCCCGGGCCAGACGGCTCTGGATGTGAAGTGCGCCGTGTTCAACGTGGCCACGGTGTTTACCGCCCGGGCCGCCATTCTGGAGGGCACTCCGCTGACCCACCGGGCAGTGACGGTGAGCGGCGGGGCGGTGAAGCGGCCCCGCAACCTGTGGGTGCCCATCGGCACCCCCCTGCGCTGCCTGCTGGAGTCGGCGGGCGGCCTGCGGGAGAGCGCCGCCGTCACCCTCACCGGCGGCCCCATGGCCGGACAGGTCCAGGAGGACCTGGAGGCCCCCGTGGTGAAGAACACCAACGGGCTCATCTGCCTGACGGAGCAGGAGCACAACACCGCCGCCCAGCCTGAGATGGTCTGCGTGCGCTGCGGACACTGCGTGTCCTCCTGCCCCATGAACCTGAATCCTGTGCTGGTCTACCGGGCCATGCGCATGGGGGAGACGGAGCGTCTGCCCCAGCTTAACCTGGAGGACTGCCTGGAGTGCGGCTGCTGTACCTACATCTGCCCCTCCCGCATCCCTCTGCTGGACCTGGTGCGCCAGGCCAAAGACCTGCTGAAGGAAGGAGGAGAGAACCATGGCTGATCGTCCTGTGATGCGCCGCCAGCCCCCTCAGATCGCGCAGGTGGCCAGTATCTCCTCCATTATGATGGATGTCATCGTGGCCCTCATCCCCGCGCTGGGCGTGGCCACCTACCTCTTTGGCCTGCGGGTGCTGGCCCTGACCGCGGTGAGCGTGGCCGCCTGCGTGGCGGCGGAGTATGTGTGCTGCCGCCTGCGGAAGGTGGAAAATACCGTGGGCGACCTGTCCGCCTGCGTCACCGGCCTGCTGCTGGCCATGAGTCTGCCCGTCACCGCCCCCTACTGGGCCCCGGTGCTGGGCGGCGTGTTCGGCATTGTGGTGGTCAAGCAGTTTTACGGCGGCCTGGGCCGCAACTTCCTGAATCCCGCCCTGGCGGGACGGATGCTGCTGGCCACCTTCCCCGGCTTTATGACCACTTGGGTGGATGCCTTCCAGCGCCCCGGCCTGCTGAGCACGGCGGACGCGGTGACCTCCGCCACCCCCATGGCCTACCTGCACCAGGGGGAGCTGCCCGGCCTGACGGTGGGGCAGATGCTCATGGGCCAGCACGGCGGCGCCATGGGCGCGGGCGCGGTGCTGATGCTCATGCTGGGCGGCCTGTATCTGCTGGCCCGGCGGGTCATCTCTCCCCGTGCCCCTCTGGCCTATCTGGGCACGGTGGCCCTGCTGACCCTGCTGTTTCCCCGGGGAGACGGCGGCGCGGTGGCCTGGATGCTGGCCCAGCTGTTCAGCGGCGGCCTGATGCTGGGGGCCATTTTCATGGTCTCCGACTACACCACCACCCCGGTCACCCCCCGCGGCCAGCTGATGTTCGGTGTGGGCTGCGGCCTGCTCACCGTGCTGCTGCGCTATTTTGGCTCCTACCCCGACGGCGTGGGCTGGGCCATCCTCACCATGAACTGCTGCGTGTGGCTGCTGGACCGGGCCTCTCTGCCCCGGCGCTTCGGCGTGAACTACTTTGCCGTGACCCGGGACTTTTTGAATCGCCTGCGCGCCAGCGCGGCCCAGATCAAATTCGTCAAGCCCCAGCTGCGCTTCCTCTCCCGGGCGGGAGCGGGCACCATGCCCGGCGAGGGCTACCTGGATGAGATGCGCCTGAAGACCCGCCAGGCGGGAGTGCTGGCCGCCTGTATCGTGGTGGTGGCCGGTATGATCTACGGCGTGCACCGGCTCACCGATTTTGCCACCGTGCGTACCGAGGCCCGGCTGCAGCAGGAGCTCCTCTCCCAGGTCATGCCCCAGGCCACCATGCGCACCGAGACCCCCTACCGGGCCAAGGGCGCCTTGAGCATCACCGCGGGCTATAACGACCAGGGCCTGGTGGGATACTGCGTGGAGGTCCAGGCCCACGGCTTCGGCGGCCTGCTCACCGCCGTGGTGGGCGTCAACACCAACGGCGAGGTCACCGGCGTGGCCGTCACCGACCACAAGGAGACCCTGGACGTGGGCACCAAGGCCATGGAAGAGAGCTATCTCAGCCAGTTCATTGGAAAATCGGGCACCATCCGCACCTCGGGCAGCAATGCCGTGGATGCGGTGTCGGGAGCCACCGCCACCTCTGAGGCGGTGACCTCCTGCGTCAATCAGGCCCTGGCCATTGTGGCCAATCTGGATACGGAGGGAGAAGTGGATTATGCAGATGGAGAAGTGTAAGCTCCCCTCCGGGAGACAGGAGGTGGCGGCATGCTGACGGTATTGCAGCTGATGGGGGTGACCCTCACCGCCCTGCTGGCGGAAAACTTTATCCTGGTCAACTGCCTGGGTATCGGTACCCGGACCCAGGCCCTCTGCAACCCCCTGGACGCCTGGCGCACCGGCTTTTCCCTCACCGTGGTCATGACGTTGACGGCGGTGCTGGGCTGGGGTCTCAACCTGCTGCTGCGCCACTTTGCCCTGAGCTATTACCAGACCCTGGTCTTTGCTCTGCTGGGACCTGCGGTGGTGGGCGCGCTGCGCTATACGCTGAAAAACTGCGTGCCCGAGCTGTCCCGGCGCATGGATGCAAACCTTGCCTCCATCACCAGCAACTGTGCCGCCATGGGCACCGCCCTGCTGGTGGCCCAGCGCAGCTACGGCATCGGCGAGGCCTTCCTCTACGGCCTGTTCGGCGGTCTGGGCGCCACCATCGCCCTGATGAGCTTTGCCGGACTGCGGGGCGAGGTCAGCCTGAACCACTGCCCCAAGTGCTTTCAGGGCATGCCCATCGAGCTGATCACCGCGGGGCTCATGGCCCTGTCCCTGGTGGGCTTTTACGGGCTGCATCTGGTATAAAAGGACATAAAAAATGGCCGCCTGTTGGCGGCCATTTTTTTGCTTATTTCAGCCGGAAGGAGGCACACTCGGTGCCCTTGCAGCTGGTGGGGGAGTTGTCGCAGCAGCCCACGGTGATCTGGTTCAGGGAGCAGCAGTTCTGGTTGGCGTGGTGGGCGCAGCTGTCGACGGTGCAGTGAATATTGGTGTTACAAGTTTTCTGATCCATTGTTCAAAACCTCCTCACAGTGGATGAGGGTAGTATGGACCGGAAACGCGAGGTTTATTCCTGGGAAGGGGAAGAGGAGGATTCATCCTCTACAGGCAGCACCTGGGGAATGAAATTTCTGGCAAACCAGCCCTTGCCCCGGTTCTTCACATAGAAGTAGCCCACGAAGGAAAAGACCACGGCGCCGATGAAGTTCACCCACAGGTCCTTCATGGTGTCCAGAATGCCGATGTCCAGATAGCCGCCCACCCCCAGGGGGATCTGCTGGTCGCCGCACACCACGATCACGTCGGTGATGCCCTTAATGGCCACAGGGGTGTTGCCTCCGGTGGGGTCCAGCATGACGGAGGAGATGGAGTGGACCACCGTGTCCTTCTGCATATCCAGCAGGAAGAACTGGTCCATGGTGCACTCGAAGAACTCCCACAGCACCCCGATGGTCATGGAGAAGCAGAAGGCCACAATGGCCATGTACACGGGGGACAGAGACAGGGAGACCCGCTCGTGGCGGTTGCACATGTCCACCAGGGAGAAGCCGATGGCGGCGCACAGGAAGCCGTTGAGGGTGTGGAGCATGGTGTCCCAGTAGGCGAAGGTGGTGTAGAACGCCCGAATCTCGCCTAAAATCTCAGCGGCGAAGATGAAGAGCAGAATGATGATCTCCAGGGCGTTGGGCAGGTCGATCTGAAGCTGCTTTTCAAAAATGGTGGGCAGCAGGAAGAGGACCAGCGTCAGGCCGCAGAGGAACACGTTTTCAAAGTTTCCGTTGAAGAACTGGGCGATCATCACCGTGATGACCATGAGGCGCAGTACCACGTATACCGTGGCCACCACGCTCTTTTTCCGCAGGGTGGTATGGGCGGAGATGAGGAAATTGGGCTTTTTATGAGAAGTTTTGCGTTTCATGGAGAAAGACTCCTTTTCCGGTAGGGCGGGAGGGTACGAAGAGAGAGGGGCGGCATATAGTGGGGCGAGGTGATATGGTATGGATCTGAAACAGGAACGGATCACACTGGGGGAGCTGTTGGGCGACCCCAAGGCGCGCCAGGTGCTCCAGCGGCGCTTTGGCCCCTATCTCAAGCATCCCATGGCCAAAGCGGCCCACTCTCTCACACTGAAGCAGCTCAAGGAGATGGCGGGGGTGTATCTGCCCGCCAAAACCATTCAGGATACCATCCAGGAGCTGCGGCAGCTGTAACGGCTCAGGCCTGGTAGAAGGGCTCCACGTCCTGGGTAGCGGCCTGGGCGAAGGGGGTGCCGTAGGGCACCATGTCCACAGGACGCTGGGTGGCATAGGGAGCGGCAGCCTGAGCGATGGCGTGGAAGACCTCCTCCTGGATGCCGGTGTGGTCCACCACGATCATGTAGCGGTGGTCGTTGTCCTGGCGGATGAACAGACGCAGCCACAGGCGTTTGACTTCCTCCATGGAAGCGGCGGCCTGGCAGACCGCCTGAAGGAGCTCCGTGGGCTCCTCCTCGGGGTCACCCACCATGACCTGGGTGTCCTTCTCCACCTGCTCCCGGCCGTAGCCCCGGGCGATCTCCTTCTTCCGCTGGGCCAGCTTGGCCACGGTGTCCCGGTCCAGGGTGAGGCTCACGCCCATGGGGTTGATGACCAGGCCGGCGGCCTGGCCGCCCTGGGCCAGCATGGAGGCGTAGTTGTCAAAGCGGAGGATCAGCACCTGCTGGGGGTTCTCACCGGTGAACTTGCGCAGCTCGTCCAGGTCGGTAAAGGCGGGCAGGAAGGTGCGCCCGTCCTTGGCGGCGATGAGCCGGAACTGCACGGGGTTTTTGCCCTTCAGGTTCACCGGCCCCACGGGGTGCTGGCTGTTGGGGCCCGCCACGATGACAGGGGCCAGAAAGCTGGCCTTCTCCACGGTGTAGGCCAGGACCACGCCCTGGTTCTGGGGGGTGTTCTCCTGGTGCAGCTTGGCCAGAGCCTGGACCAGCTCAGGATTGGTAACGGTTTTGGGATTGATGGGAGTGGGCATACGAACGCCTCCTAAAAAATCTATGGTAGTGTTCCCGGCCGGAGCGGCTTGTCCCCGGCGGGGAAATAGGGTATACTGGGTCCCGTCCAGCTGCGGAAGACGCAGCGGACGCTTCCTATATCATACCAGAAAACCCGGGAGGAACACAAGATGCAGTATGGGAAAATCCACCCCGCCCGATTCCTGGCCCGACCCAATCGCTTTGTGGCCCGGGTGGAAATGGAACAACAAGAAGTAATTTGCCATGTAAAAAATACGGGACGTTGTCGCGAGCTGCTGGTGCCCGGGGTCACGGTGTGGCTGGAGGAGGGGACCAATCCCAACCGCAAGACGGCCTATGACCTCATTGCCGTGGAAAAAGGGGACCGGCTCATCAACATGGATTCCCAGGCCCCCAACAAGGTGTTTGAGGAGTGGGCCGGGGCGGGCCACTTCCAGCCCGGGCTGACCAAGCTGCGCCGGGAGACTACATATGGGAGTTCCAGATTTGATTTCTACTGGGAGTCATCAGAAAAGCGGGGGTTTGTGGAGGTGAAGGGGGTCACCCTGGAGGAGGACGGCGTGGTCCGTTTCCCCGATGCCCCCACCCTGCGGGGGATCAAACACCTGGAGGAGCTGGTGGCCGCCCGGCAGGCGGGGTATGAGGCCGCGGTGTGCTTTGTCATCCAGATGGAGGGGGTGCGCTGGTTCAGCCCCAACGACGCCACCCACCCGGAATTTGGCCAGGCCCTGCGCCGGGCCGCCGGGGCGGGGGTGGACATCCTGGCCCTGGACTGCACCGTCACCCCGGGCACCCTGACCATCCACCAGCCGGTCCCCGTGCGGCTGTGAGCCATGGATAAATGGGAGAAAGTAGAAAAACGGAGCGGGCAGGATTTCATGGCTTTCTCCAAAATTGCCCCTGGCCCCTTGACAGAAGAGGGGCGGGGGCGTAAACTGCCACACAAGCAAGGGCGCTGCCGGAAAGGACCGGCGGCGCCCGTTGTGTTTTTTCAGAGGGAGCAATGGCTCCGGCATGCAAAGGCGCATGTCCCCAAGGTGTGTGGGGGGCATGCGCCCATTCTTTTTCCGGATAGGAGTGACGAGTATGGATCTGTCGGTATGGTATCTGGTGGGCGCTGTGTTGGTGTTTTTCATGCAGTGCGGCTTTGCCATGGTGGAGACCGGGTTTACCCGGGCGAAAAACGCGGGCAATATCATCATGAAGAACCTGATGGATTTCTGCATCGGAACGGTGGTGTTTGTGGCCCTGGGCTACGGGATCATGAACAGTGAGAACTACTTGTTTGGTCTCATCGGCAGACCGGAGTACCAGATGTTCACCGATTTCGCCCACTTCAACTGGTCCAATTTCTTCTTCCAGCTGGTGTTCTGTGCCACGGCGGCCACCATCGTCTCGGGGGCCATGGCGGAGCGGACCAAGTTTCTGGCCTACTGCATCTACTCCGGCTTTATCAGCGCCATCGTCTACCCCATTGAGGCCGGCTGGGTGTGGAACAGCCAGGGCTGGTTGGTGGATTTTGGCTATGTGGATTTTGCCGGTTCCTCGGTGATCCACATGGTGGGCGGCCTGTCTGCCCTGCTGGGGGCCTGGATTCTGGGCCCGCGGCTGGGAAAGTACACCAGCCGGGAGGACGGCAGCCTCCAGGTCAACGCCATTCCCGGCCACTCCCTGACCCTGGGGGCTCTGGGCTGCTTCATCCTGTGGTTCTGCTGGTACGGCTTTAACGGCGCCGCCGCATCGGACAGCGTCCAGCTGGCCCAGATCCTGGGGGTCACCACCCTGGCGCCCGCCATGGCCACGGTGACCTGTATGCTCTACACCTGGCTGAAAAACGGAAAGCCCGACGTGTCCATGTGTCTCAACGCCTCCCTGGCCGGTCTGGTGGCCATCACCGCCCCCTGCGCCACGGTGGATGGGCTGGGCGCCCTGATCATTGGCGGGGTGGCCGGCGTGCTGGTGGTCGTGGTGGTGGAGGTTCTGGACCAGAAGCTCCACATTGACGACCCCGTGGGTGCGGTGGCGGTGCACTGTGCCAACGGCATCTGGGGCACGGTGGCTGACGGCCTGTTCAACACCCAGTATGGCCTGTTCTACGGCGGCGGCCTAAGACACCTGGGGGTACAGTGCATGGGGGTGGCAGCCATTGCCGCCTATACCCTGGTGGCCATGTTCCTGGTCTACCGCTTTATTGACGCCACGGTGGGCCTGCGGGTCAGCGCCGAGGAGGAGATCATGGGCCTGGACGTGACCGAGCACGGTCTGGCCTCGGCCTATGCCGATTTTCTCCCTGTGGCCCCGGGCTACGGCGGCGGCACCCCCGCCTGCGGGCCTGTGGACCTCTCCGACCTGGAGCCTGTGGAGCTGACCGCCAAAGAAAAGACCGACGCCTCCGCCCCCCAGCATAAGCTGACCCGGGTGAGCATCATCTGCAAGGAGGAGCGCTTCCCCTTGCTGCGGGACGCCATGGCGGCCATCGGGGTCACCGGCATGACGGTGTCCAGCGTCATGGGCTGCGGGGCCCAGATGGGAAAGGTGGGCCAGTACCGGGGCGTCAAGCTGAGCATGAACCTGCTGCCCTACGTCCAGGTGGACATCGTGGTCTCCAAGGTGGACCCGGCCCTGGTGGTGGCCGCGGCGGAAAAATGCCTGCGCACCGGCAGTGCGGGAGACGGCAAGATCTTCCTGTACGATGTGGAGCATGTGGTCAAGGTGCGCACCGGCGAGATGGACTACGACGCGCTCCAGGATGACAATTAGTCCTCCTGTTTCCAAATATACATTCTCCTTATTTCTCTTTCTCTGTAGGAGGAAGGCCCGGGCTGGCAACCCGGGCCTTTTTCCTGCAAAAAAACACGATCAGGCGGAAGCCTGATCGTGTTTTGTCTCTTGGGAAGGATGGGGACGGGCCAGCTTATAGCGGCATAGCTGCTCCTGACAGTGGGCGCACTGGAGGTTCCGGTTGGAGCCCATCCAGAAGCGCTCGGGATGGCGGTGCAGGCGGATCTCCCAGCACAAGAGCACCACCACACCGGCCCAAACCAGGGTCTGGGCGTACCAGTGGACCACGCACATCAGCGGGGCGGCCATCATCCAGGAGCCCCAGGCGAAGATGCGGCAGTTGACGCAGCAGCGGTTGTGCATCAAAAACATCTGGAAGGGGCAGTAAAACAGCACGCAGATCAGGTCGCACAGGTAGTAGAAGGCGCACAGCAGCACCAGGGTGGACACCCGCAGCAGGCCCCGCTGATAGAGGGCGCCGATGATCAGGTTGACCCCCAGCCACAGGGCTGCCACCTTGGCCGCTCCCCGGTTTTGCACCCGCACCGCCTGGTCCAGCTGGGCCTGGTCATAGTTGGGCACCGGGTCAAAGCGGCTGGGATACTGTTTAAGGCAGCCGGTGGTAAGGCGGCTGTTGGGGTTGAGCTGAATGAGTATGGAGCACAAAACGGCCACCCACAGCACCAGCAGGGGAAGGGATGGAAGGCCCGGACGGGTAAAATCCAGCCGCTGGGGGGCCAGAAGATAGACTGCGCCGATGAAGAGAAAGACAGCCAGCCGGAAAGAGAAGTCCAGCAGGTAGTGCTTGGTGACCGAAGTCAGTTTTTTCATATTCACCGGTCCTTGTCCTAGAAATGAGGTTGGGAGAATCACATCTCCCGGCGGCCCTCCAGGGCCCGCATGAGGGTGGCGTCGTCGGCGTACTCCAGGTGGCTGCCCACGGGGATGCCGTAGGCCAGGCGGGTCACCTTCACCGCAAAGGGTTTCAGCAGCCGGGAGAGGTACATGGCGGTAGCCTCGCCCTCAGTGTCGGGGTTGGTGGCCATGATGACCTCCTCCACGCCGCCGGCGGCCACCCGCTCCACCAGGGATTTGATGTGCAGGTCGTCGGGGCCCACGTGGTTCATGGGGGAGATGACCCCGTGGAGCACGTGGTACAATCCCAGGTACTCCCGGGAGCGCTCCATGGCCACCACGTCCTTGGGGTCGGCCACCACGCAGATCACCGAGCTGTCCCGCCGGGGGCTGGAGCAGATGGAGCAGGGTCCGTCCCCCTCGGTGAGATTCTGGCACACAGGGCAGCAGTGGATGGCGGATTTGGCCGTGAGGATGGCCTGGGCAAAGGCCGCGGCCTGTTCCTCGGGCATGTCCAGCACGTGGAAGGCCAGGCGCTGGGCGGATTTAACGCCCACCCCGGGCAGCCGGGCAAACTGCTCCACCAGGTTTTCCAGGGCGGGGGGGAAGTATTGCATGGTCTTAATCCTCCAGGGAAATTAGGAATTGGAAAGCAGGGCTTCCGGGTCCAGGGTGCGGCACAGCGTGTCCAAATGGGGACAGGCCACCCAGTCCGCCTGGGGCAGGTCCTGGCCGTACTTCACAGTGTGGGCCACGGTGCCCGGGGCCATGTAGGAGTTGTGGGGGACATTTTGGGGACACAGGTAGAACTCCCCCGTGCGGATGACGCGCACGGACAGTTCTCCCTCCCGCTCCTCCACCACAACCATGGCCCCCTGCTGGATGACGTTCAGCTCATGGACGTGGCGGTGGAGATGGCTGTTTTGCCAGCCGCTGCTTTGCAGGGCTGCCTGGGTGCGGATGTAGGAGCTGCCGTCCCCGAACCGCAGGCGGAAGCGCAGCTCCCCGTTGTCCATCTCCTCATGAAGCGTCGTTACCCCCAGGGCTTCCGCCTCCAGAGGGGAGAGGGGGCGGGGCATGTTACTGAGCCTCCCGCAGCGCCGCAATGGCGGCAGGGATGTCCTCCTTGCCGTACACAGCAGAACCGGCCA
>USCO01000068.1 GCA_900553135.1 uncultured Eubacteriales bacterium
TGCTGCCCCACTTCCGGCCGGTATAGAACTCATAGTATGTCCGGTGCCGCCGGTCCAGCTTCTTCAGCATCTTGCAGGCCCCTTTGTAGCTCAGGTTATCGGTTTCCATGACCCGTCTGGCCCGGAGCTCAAAGGGGGCGGTGATGAAGATGCTGACGTGGGGGATATGGTGATTGGTTAGAATCACATCGGCGCACCGGCCCATGATAATAAAATCTTCTTTCTTGGCCATCTCACAAATCAGATCGCTCTGGTTGAAAAAGACGGCATCGCCCTTGGGCAGGCCATGATAGCGGTTGAACTCTCTGATCCGCTCTTTCAGCGTTCTGTCCCGATCAATCCCAAGGCACTGGTTCAAATTCTGGTGGTGGGCAAAGCTGGCCCGGTCACAGACCTCGTCCGGTTCCGCCTCCAGGCGCTCCAAAACCTCAGCAAAGATTTCCGAGTCGTAGTAATTGATCTTCAGCTTGTCCGCCAGGGCAAAGCCGATATCCGTCCCCGCGCAGCCGTAAGTACGGCCGATGCAGACAATGAGATGCTGACCGTCGGCAAAGCGCCCCGACAGGCGGGAGCTGTTCAGCTGGGCGGCGCGCTGATCCAGAATATCAATGGCAAAGGACGTGGGCATGCTGTCCAGCATATGCAAGATATTATTATACTCGGTCATGATGCGGGAACGGTCGTCCTTGTTGGTGATGGTGCGGGCCATGTTGCCGATCAGGGCCAGTTCGCTGCGGAGATAGTGAATCTTGGGCTGCTCCAGCATAATCCGCATCAGATCCTGGATGGTGGACTCCCGGCTGCTGTTGAACACTCGGCCAAGGCCAGATCCCAAAATGCGGTAGACTTCGGCGTCCAAGTCGTAAATATGTCCGGCAAGTTCTTCCAATTTCTTCTTATCATATTCCATCTTTCAGTTCCCCCTTACCGGAAAAAGATCAAGGAATCCAGCAGAAATACAGGTATAAGACAGGTCAGAGACCAGAACAGATAGCCGAAGAAAGAGGGCATCAGGATGCCGTTTTCGTCGGAGATGGCCTTGACCATAAAGTTAGGAGCATTTCCGATATAGGTATTGGCTCCCATGAACACAGCGCCGCAGGAAATTGCCATGAGTGTCTGGGTGGGAATTTGGCCCAGAGAGGTGGACAGGCCGCTGAGGCCCTCTGCTGCGGCAACGGTGAAAAAGACCAGATAGGTGGGGGTGTTGTCCAGGAAGCTGGACAGGGCGCCGGTCGCCCAGAACATCTGGAATGCGGTACTGATCCCCAGGCTGGCGCCGTAGGTTTTCAGCAGCATCAGGGCCGGTTGCATGGTAATGAAGATGCCGATAAACAGCACGGCCACTTCCTGGATGGCGCCCCAGGTAAAGTGGTTGGACTTACGTACGGAAACATCGGTGGTTTTGAAGGACAGCAAGGTGGCCAGCAGGATAATGGCGATCTCAATGATGGCAGGGTAGGTCAGTACCACCTCGCCGAAGATGTGGATTCCCAGGACCTGACCCTCTGCGTCCTGGAACGCAGGAAGAGTGGGCAGAGTTCCGCTGAGAATTACCGCAGCGACGATCATGACCAGGAAGATCAGATTGTGCAGGCCGCGAATGTGAATCTCAGTGCCGGGCTTGCTGATGTCCGGTTTTCTGCCGTGGGCGATGTCCTTGCGGTAGTTGCGCATGTCCACCCAATAGAAAATAAACAGCAGAACGGCGGTGTTCAGTGCCATGACGGGGAACAGCCGCAGGGACCAGAAGAAGGGAACGCCCCGGGTAAAGCCCATGAGCAGCGGAGGATCTCCAATGGGGGTCAGACAGCCGCCGATGTTGGAGACGAGGAAGATGAAAAACACCATGATGTGGCGGCGGCGCTTGCGCCAGGCGTTCATCTTGATGATGGGACGGACCATCAGCATGCTGGCGCCGGTGGTGCCAATGCAGCTGGACATGAGGGTGCCCAGCAGCAGCAGCCCCACGTTGACCCGAGGGGAACCAGCGAGGTCTCCTTCCAGGGAGATATTGCCCGAGACGCAGAACAGGCCAAAGAGCAGGACGATAAAGGTGATATAGTCGTTGACCATGCACTCCAGCGCCGTCTCCGCGGCGGCGCTGATCCCCGAACGTCCGGCATAGGGAATCAGGAACATCAATGACCACAGGGCTACCATTAAGGCCTGATTGCGCTCCCACCAGTGGGGACAGACGAGGGGGAAGATGGCAATGGACAGCAGCAGACCGGCAAAGGGAATGCACATCCAAAAAGAGATTGTGCCGGCCTCACCAGTGTCCCAAAAGGCTGCACACAGCGCCGCCACAATGGCAAGAAGGGGACAAAATTTTTTCCACAAGCGAAAGACCTCCTAAACACACACAGAAAACTACGCAGGATGATATGCTGTCTCACAATCAGAGAAAGCGACAATCTATTTCATTATACTCCTAGTTTCTCGTGAATCAATTTATAATTCTGTATACATTTGATGGTTTGCAATAAAGACTTCGTAAAGCAGACAGAATGTCAGCTTTGGGTAGGGCAAGGATAGATGCCCTTTGAGATTGCCATAAAGATGAAAACCGCACCTTTGGCGTACTTTTTTCACCCCGGCATATGGCTGGAAGGAGAGAGCGCAGAAAAAATCAGGCCGAGACTTGCAATGAATATCACTGCAGCCCTCGGCACAACTTATGGGATACGAAGATTTCCGGCAGCCCCGTCATGGCGCCGCCATTCAGTGTAGCATATTTCACCCGATTTGCCCAGAGGGTGTTTCTTCTCCCTGAAATTTGCCGGCTTGCTTTGGGTGAAGAAAAAAGAAGCACCTGCAAAGCAGGTGCTTTTTTCCATTTTCTGAGAAACGGGGCCCCCAGAAGTTTTCCACACCCCCTGTGGATAATTGAGAGCGGGGCTATCACCGGGGCGCTGCGCATGGGAAAAGGAAAAGTTTTCCCTTCTTGTGCTGGCAATGAGTTGCCAATTTTCCCTTCTCTCTTTATAATAGGAACGGAAGCCCGGCCGGCCAGGAGCCGGACCGGCAAGTGAGAAGAGACGGAAGCGGGGCGGAGCGTACCCGGCTTCCCTGGAATACGGAAACAGAAAAGAGGACATGACATGAACGAACAGCAGCGCCAAGGGATCCGTCAGATCCTGGAGCATGAACTTCGTCCGGCCATGGGATGTACCGAGCCCATCGCCGTGGCTTACACCGCCGCGCTGGCCCGCACTCTGCTGGGCCGGATGCCTGAGCATATGCAGGTAGATTGCAGCGGCAACATCGTGAAAAACGTCAAAGGTGTGACGGTGCCCAATTCCGGCGGCCGGAAGGGCATCGATACGGCAGCGGTGATGGGCGTGATCAGCGGCAGAAGCGACCTGGAGCTGGAGGTGCTCAACGTAGTGACGCCCCAGGACATGGAGGAAGTGGAGCGGCTGAAGGCTCAGGGCTTCTGTGAGTGCCGCCTCATTGAGGGCGTGCCCAACCTCTACGTCCAGGTGACGGTGACCGGGGGCGGGGAGAGCGCCGTGGTGGCCATTCAGGACGCCCACACCAACATCGTCAAGAAGGTGAAAAACGGCCAGGTCCTCTTTGAAAAGGAGCAGCTCCAGGCGGGGGACCTGTATACCATGGAGAAGGAGTACCTGAACATCCATGATATCCTGGAATTCGGTGAGACCGAGCCGGTGGAGGACCTGCGCAGCCTGCTGGAGGAGCAGTGCCGGGACAACTGGAACGTGGCCATGGAGGGCCTGTCCAAGCCCTACGGCGCGGGGGTGGGCTACACCCTCATGGCTAACCGGAAAGAGGGCGACCTGCGCACCTACTGCAAGGCCGCTGCCGCCGCGGGCTCTGACGCCAGAATGAACGGCTGCGCCCTGCCCGTGGTCATCAACTCGGGCAGCGGCAACCAGGGCATCACCGTCTCCGTGCCCGTTATGGTCTATGCCCGTGAGACGGGCTGCGGGGAGGAGAAGATGTACCGGGCCCTGGCCATCAGCAACCTGCTGGCCATCCATCAGAAGAAGTATATCGGCAAGCTGTCCGCCTACTGCGGCGCGGTGAGCGCCGCCTCCGCCGCGGGAGCCGCCATCGCCTGGCTGCGGGGCGGGGACGAGGAGACCGTAGCCAACGTGCTGGTCAACGCCCTGGTCAATGACGGAGGCATCCTGTGCGACGGCGCCAAGGCCAGCTGCGCGGCCAAAATCGCCTCCGGCCTGGAGGCCGCCTTCCTGGCCGTGGACCTGGCCGAGAAGGGCTACCGCTTCCCCGACGGAGAGGGCCTGTGCGCCGCCTCCGCCGAGGATACCCTGCGCCGGGTGGGCTATGTGGCCCGGGTGGGCATGGCCTCCACCGACGTGGAGATTTTGAAGATCATGACGGGACAGACCCAGGTGGACGAGGACCAGGGCGTCTCCTGCTAAATAGAGAAACCCACAGGCGGGGTCGCCTGCGGAAGGGCTGTCAGTTCATTTGCAGCCGCCGCAGGACGACCCCGCCCTTTTTTCTGAGGTAGCGCAGCCGGGCCAGGCGCAGGGCCAGACGGTAGCTGCGGTGGATGGCCTGCTGGTGGGCCAGCGGGTCCTGCTCCCAGCGGCGCAGGCTGGGGCGGAAAACGGGGAACTGCCAGCAGTAGATCATCTCGTACCAGGCCTGACTCTTCTGGGAGGTCTCCCGCTGCCAGTAGGCTCCGAACTGGGTCTCCATGGGGGCGTACATCACCCGGTCCATCTCATCCGGGGTGTAAATCCCCTGCTCCAGAGCCATGTCCACAATGTCCGTCCCTGGCAGGAAGTTGAGCCCGCGGAGCTGCAGCTCGTAGGGGGTGGGGAATTCCTTGACCAGATCGTAGGAGGCCTTCAAGTCCGGGATGGTCTCGAAGGGGTGCTGGAGCATCAGGTCAAAGCTGCCCCACACTCCGGCGTCCCGGATGGCCCGTACCGCCCCGATCACATCCTGTTGGGACTCGTAGCGGTGAAATACCTCCCGGCGCACCCGCTCAGAGCCCGACTGGATGCCCATGATGACCTCGGTGAGCCCCACCTGTTTCAGCTTTTCCAGCAGCTCGGGGGTCACCATCTTGGGGTGAGACCAGATGGTGAAGGGGAGGTGGATGTGCTTGGCGTAGGCCACGGTAAACTCGTCCACCCAGCCGGGAAGGTTGGGGAAGATCTCGTCGTAGAAGTGGACGAACACCAGGTTTTTGCACTGCTTTTTCGCCTCGATTAGTTCTCGAATCACGCTGTCCACCGACCGGGTGCGCACGCCGGGCACCCCCTTGGGCAGCAGGCGGCGCAGATTGACACAGCAGCAGTAGGAGCAGGTGAAGGGGCAGCCCCGGGAGGCGATGACCTCATAGCTGCGGGTGGACAGCTGGGGGTCGCCCCGATGGAGCTCGTCCCGGTCGATGAAGCAGGCGTCCCGGCAGCGCACGGCGGGCAGGCCGTAGCCGTCTACATCGGAGAGGACGTCACCGATGGGGTTCAGCACCACCTCGTCGCCCTCCCGGAAGCACAGGGAGGGGATGTTCCGCCAGGGGGTTCCGCTGACCAGAGCGTGGACCAGGCGGCACAGAGCGATCTCGCCGTCGCTGCGGATGACAAACCGGGCGCCGTGGTCCAGCAGGGGCTGGGGGAACATGGTGGCGTAGGCTCCGCCGCAGGCCAGGGGGATGTGCAGGGGGGCCAGGGCGTCCATGACCCGGTACACCGTGTCCAGATACATGGAGCTCATCACCGACAGGCCCACCAGCACCGGCTGAGACTGCTCCACCTCCCGGCGGAGAAGCTCCAGCTCCGTGGGAGTAGTAGGGGTGGGGTGGACGCTGTTGAAGTCTTTGTAAAAGATGGTATGTACCACATAGCCCGCCTGCTCCAGGGCGGTCTCCAGATAGCGTACCCCCAGGGCTTTCTTGTTGTAAAAGGCCACCAGCACCACCACCGGGCGCACGGCCGCAGTCAAAGTCTGTTCCATCATGTTCCTCCCTCTGCGTTTGGAAAACGCTTATTGATTCTTTTTTATGGCGAAATAATATTTACAGTATAGATAACAGCGCAAAGAAAATCAATAGTCTGTGTAAAACTTGAAAAAATATTTATAGACTGTATCCAAAGGAGAGGAGGTGTCGGTATGAGCAAGCTGACACAGACCATTGGACAGCGCCTGCGGCACTGCCGCCAGGAGAAGGGGTATAGCCAGGAGATCCTGGCCGAGCTGGCGGGACTGCATCCCACCTATATCGGCCAGGTGGAGCGGGGAGAGAAGAATATCACGGTAGACAGCCTGGCCAAGATCACGGGAGCGCTGGGCATCTCCATGGCCCAGGTGCTGGCAGGGGCGGAGGAGCCCCCGGTGGAGCCGGGATATCCCCGCAAAGCCTATGACCTGCTGAGCGGCTGTTCTCCAGAGCGCCAGGCGGCGCTGTACCAGATCTTAGCGCTGGCGCGGGACCTTCCTCCCCGGTAAAAAGGACATAGTCCCCCGGTACCCACAGGGATACCGGGGGATGTTTTGCTTTATCAGGGAATGACCAGCATGAGACCAGCCGGTTCACCGTCTTGGGTGCGCAGCTTGGGATAATCCAGAGACCAGTCCTCCAGCAGGACGACCGGTGCGGTGAGTACCCCGTCCTCAATAGAGATATACTGGGGGAATTCCTGATAATCCGGGCGTGTCTCATCGTAATAGTTTCCCAAGATCAGCTCTACCGTCTCACCATTTCTCTGGTAGCTGGACTGGCCCACCGTCATGGTGAGGGTGACGCCACGGTAGGTGGCGGTGGCGGTCTGGGTGGCCTCGTCCCACTGGTAGTCCGCCCCCAGCTTTTGGCACAGCTCCTCCACCGGGAAGCGGTAATATTGATATTCTTCCTTGGGGATGATCTCCGTACAAGCGAAGGGATAAAGATTCTCTGGCAGGTCAGCGGGGAAGGAGGGGGAGCCGTCCACGGGGAACTCGGTATAGCCGTAGATAATGGACTCCACCTGACTCAGGTCCACCACAGTTTCAAACTGGTCGTTGGTGGCGCCAAGCTGCGTGCGGGTGAGGACAGTGCCGTCCTTCATCCGCAGGAAAAAGCAGTCTTCTGCCCAAAGCAGTCCATAGCCATAGGCGAATTCATCGGAGCCCCGCTCATCCAGGCGCTCCACGGTGATGGAGAAGGAGGTGGGGGAGAGGATGAACTCCTTCAAAATGCCCCGGTAGTTGGTGTAGGGGTTGTAGATGACCTCCTCATTGGGGGTCAGGCGGATGGGCTGAGCCATGTTGTCCAGGGGGATGTCCACGGCACAGTCTCGGCCCATAAAGTCCACCCAGAACTCCAGGGGCTGTTCCTGTGGGCCCACATAGGAGTGAAATTGAACGCTAATCTGCCAGGAGCGGCTGTGGTCATCGGGGTTGGGCAGGTCGTGTATGCCGATGCCGCCTCCGTCGTTCGTAAAGTCAAACTGATTGCAATGGAAGGTATCCGGGCCGGTGGTGCCGCTTTCCAGCAGGCTCGCCACCATCTCTTCTCCCCAGGTTTCCCGGTGGGTTTCGGCGATGACCCGGTTGCTCATCAGGTCCTGGGTGGCCTGGTCGTTGAGGGCCTCCACCGTGACCACAGCGTAGACGTTCTGCCCGTCGTACAGGCAGCTGTCCACCCGCAGGCGGTAATCTTCGTTTTCAGCGGTGTCCAGGGCTTCCTGGACGTAGTGCTCCAGCTGGCTGGTGTCCCCCTGGAAAAACAGGGACAGCACCCCGGAGCGGTAGGCGGCGGCCACGGTGCCGGAGAGCAGCACCAGAACGGCGGCCAGAATCAGGCCCCAGCGTAAACTCCGTTTCATAGGCTTCTCCTTGGGGGGCTCGTCCCCGTCCAGTGCGGCGTTGACCCGGGCCAGTACCGCCTGGGGGTCCACCTGGGGGTACTCCTCCGGCAGGTCCAGCTCGTCCCACAGATCATGGATGTGGCTTGACATGGTGTTCGCCTCCTTCCTGGCTGAGCAGCTCTTTCAGTCGCTTTCTGCCCCGGGCCAGACGGCTCTTTGCGGCGGACAGGCCGAGGCCCAACTCCTGGGCCACCTGGTTCAGGGGCTCTTCCTCGTAGTAGTAGCGCAAAAACAGGGTGCGGTCGGGCTCGGACATGTCCTCCACCAGGGCGCGCAGGTGCTGGTGCAGAGCCTGGCGCTGGGCCAGCTCCTCGGGGCCGGGGCGGCTGTCGGGCAGGGTTTCGGGGATCTCCTGGGTCTCTTTGCGCTGGCGCAGGCGGCTGACCGCCAGGTTGCGGGCTGCCACCGCCAGCCAGGGGCGCAAGGGCCGCTCCGGGTCCAGATTGGCCCGGAAGCGCCACAGAGACAGGAAGGTGTCCGACACGATCTCCTCCAGATCCTCCCGGCCGGGGTCCGGACCCATGGCCCGGGCGGCCACGGCGGTGAGATAGTGGGTGTAGCGGACCACCGCCTCTTCCAGGGCGGACCGGTCTCCTGCTTGCAGGGCGCGGATGATGGCTGCTTCTTCCAAGGAGTTTCCTCCTTTCTGTCAGTTGATGGGAAAACCACGCGTACGTTTGGCTTCACCCATAGGTACGCAGCGGGGGGAGAGGAGGTCGCAGGGATACCGACAGTTTTTCCCCCAGATAAAAAAACACACCGGCCCCTGGGCAGCGCCCTGGGACCGGTGCGTGGTGTGGTCAGCGTCCGCCGGTCTGGATCAGGCGCTGTAAAATGACTTCGTCCGCCGGGCAGAAGTCGTACTGGGGGATCTCCGCCGGGGTGATATATCGGATGTCGTGGTGCTCCAGCATCTGGGGTTCTCCCTGGAGAATGGAGGCGTGGAACAAGGTCAGGTGGACGGTGAGGTCGGGGTACTGGTGGGTGACCTCCATAAATACGTCCCCCACGGACACGGTGACTGCCAGTTCCTCCCGGCACTCCCGGACCAGGGCTTCCTCCCGGGTCTCGCCGGGTTCCACCTTGCCGCCCACAAATTCCCACAGCAGCCCCCGGGCCTTGTGGGCGGGGCGCTGGCAGATCATAAACTGGTCGCCCTTCCAGATGAGGGCGGCGACAACTTCGGTCATACATTCGGCCTTCTTTCCTGAAAAATAGGTCAGAGCCCCGTGTCCAGCAGGGGGATGACGTTGATTACCGGCTCTTCGTAGGGGTGGACCGCCTTCACGGCGGCCAGGGTTTTCTTTACCGCCCCGGCGGCGCAGGTGACCTCCACCTTCAGCTCGCTGGCCCGGCACAGCTCTCCCGCCTGTCCCAGATAGGGGTGGGTGCCCTCCAGGGGACGCCAGCAGCTGGTGACGGGGCTGTAGGACAGGCAGCTGTCGTAGCGGCCGATGTGCCCCGCATCCACATCCCGCAGCGCCTGCTGCAGCGCGGCCAGGTGGTCGGGAGGAATGAAAATTTCAAGCTTGCAGAAAGAACATTCCATGGTCATACCTCAAATCGGTTTGGTCAGGTGGATTTATTATACCATTTGTCTGCGCCAGAGGCAAAAAAGAAAATAGAGCATCAGGATGGAAATGTGCACATTTCTATGCTAAAATCAGATTACAGATCAGGTTCCGGAACGAAACCGCGTATTCTTCGGAGGTGAGCCCATGAAAAGACTCTGTACGCTTCTGCTGGCGGCAGCCCTGCTGGTGCTGACAGGCTGCGCGTCAAACGTGATCGGGACCATACACGGACCGGAGTGGGATACTATTATCGTGGACGATGTATCTTATACGAAAGTGTCGGGTTCCGGTGTTACCGCAGCCGATCAGGGCGACTATCTGGGAACTGTGACAGACGGAGACAAGATCACCTTCCGGGTCTACTCCGTGAAAAACCACCCGGAAGGGGAATATCTCTACTGCCTGTGGGATTGGGAGGGCAGTATCTACCAGAGGGCGGAGGAACCCTAAGGAAACAGGCCTGAGACGGGACGATTTCAGGCCCGCACAACAGCATAAGGAGACAGGAGTGAGGCAGATGAAGAAATCAAGGAAGCTGATCAATCTTTTGGGATTTATGGCACTGGTTCTTTTCTTGCCTGCCTGCGGCGGCAATCCTGGCACAGCGGATTTGAGCCAGGGAGACGCCTCCGCCCCTGCGGATGGCAGCAGTGCTTCCAGCGAAGGAGCCACTTGCTCTCTTCCCTATGGCGGAATCCTTTCTTATCAGACCGATGACAAAACGGTAGCCCTTATTTGCCTGGATCGAGATGGGGCGAGAGACTTCATTACCTTGACGTTTTATCAGCAGCCTACCGTATCCCAGCTGTTGGAGAGAATTTTTGAGGACGATGTATCCTGGAAGGAAAAAATTGACATGCCCCAGGATTTCCTGTCAGCCCGCTATAATACAGAGATATCCACGGAAGAAATGGCGGCGACCAACGGCTACATCCAGATGGAAATCAGCCAGGACATCTCCGGAGACCAGCCCGGGAAGCCAGTCATTTCCATGTCTGGCTGGGAGGATCATACGGAATGTACCCTGCCGGCGGAAGCGAAGGATGTGGTCTGTTGGATTTCAGATCCTCCGCCGGAAGATCCGCGGCTCTCTTCCGGTGATGCTTCCAGCAGTGAACCTAAGCCCCCCCTTACCCGTGAGGAAGCAGATGCAGAAATTCAGCGGCGTCTTGCGGAGCAATTGGATGAGATCACCCCGCAATTAGAGGCGCAGGGTGCGATGGACCAGCTGCCGGTGTACCAGGAAATTTTTCAGGCAGAAGCGGAATATGAAGTATATCAGGAATTTGATGTAGTGGAATAAATTTATCAGGATAAAAAGCTGCCGGGGCGCATCATCA
>USCO01000069.1 GCA_900553135.1 uncultured Eubacteriales bacterium
AGCATTCTCTTCACGCGGCCTGGAAACAGGCCGCGTGTTTTTTCTTGTTCTTTCCCCCAAACTGTGCTATGATGTGGAAAACTTTCCAAGGAGGCCCGCTCCATGTCTGCTCTTTCCTTTGTTGACGCCTGTACCGAGGAACATTATGCCGCCATCTCCCTGATTCACGCCATGGGCTGGCGGGAGACCTACGCCGATGCCATCCCCAAATCCTACATGGATCAGGAGATCACCGACCAGCGCTGGATCCCCTTTCTCCGGGAGTGCCACGCCGGCGGCATAAACCACGGCCTGCTGCTCTACGACGGCAAGGAACCCGTATGCTCCGCCGTCTACGGCCCCGCCCGTATTGGAGCCCAAGCCCACGGCGGCACCATGACCATCGCCTTTGACGCGGAGCAGTACCGGGGCTGGGGGGAGATCATCTCCATCTACACCCACCCCCGCCACACGGGAAAGGGCTACGGCCACGCCATGGTCCAGGAGATTTTTCGGCGGATGAAGGCCCAGGGCTTTGCCGGAAGCCTGGTCTACGTCCTGCGGGAAAACCAGGGAGCCCGCCGCTTCTACGAGCGGGAGGGCTTCTCCTGGGACGGAAACTGGACGGAGATCCCATTTCCTCCCGACACCATCTGCAACGATCTGCGCTACGCATGCCCCTTCTCCTCTTGACAGCCTTTCCATTCCCCTGTTATACTCTCCTTATCCTCCATCCGTGCCCATGGGCCCGTTGATCCCCGCGGATGGTGTTTCCAGAACGGCAACGGGCTCCCCTTCGGGGGAGCCCGTTTTTTTCTGCCAACAGAAAGGACGGTTTCCTCTATGGCCGACAAGGACCAGAACATTTTAGGGACTATGCCGGTGGACAAGCTGGTGCTCACCATGTCCTCCCCCATCATGCTCTCCATGCTCATGGGAGCCATCTACAACCTGGTGGACAGCATCTATGTGGCCCAGGTCAGCGACCTGGATTTTCTTGCCCTGTCCTACGCCTACCCGGTTCAGCTGATGATGGTGGCCTTCTGCGCCGGTCTTGGGGTGGGCTTTAACGCCATTTTGTCCAAGCGCCTGGGCCAGCAGCGCAAGGAGGACGCGGTCAACGTGGCCTGCCACGGCTTTCTCCTCTACGGCCTGTGCTGGCTGTTGTTTCTGGCCTTCGCCCTGTTTGCCTGTCCCACCTTCTTCCGCTTCTCCACGGAAAATGCCACGGTGGCCCAGGCGGGCGTGCGCTATCTCACCATCTGCACCGGCCTGTCCTTCGGTCTGTGCCTGCAATTTCTCTGTGAACGTATCCTCCAGTCCACCGGCCACCCCGCGGGCTTTATGATCGTCCAGGGCTCCGGCGCGGTGCTGAATATCGTACTGGACCCCGTTTTTATCTTCGGCCTGAACATGGGCGTGGTGGGCGCCGCGGTGGCCACCGTCATCGGCCAGATTTCGGGGGGATGCATCGGCCTGTTTCTCCTGTGGCGCATCCGCCGGGAGCTGCCCCTCTCTCCCCGCCGCTTCCGTCCCAGCGCCCAGATCACAAAGGAGATCTGCCGCATCGCCGCCCCCGCGGTGGTGATGCAGTCTCTCAGCAGCTTCATGTCTCTGGGCCTGAACCAGATCCTCACCCTGTGGTCGGAGACCGCCGTGTTCGTGCTGGGCGTGTACTTTAAGATTCAGTCCTTTGTGTTCATGCCCATCTTCGGCGTCAACAGCGGTCTCATTCCCATTATCAGCTACAACTACGGCGCCCGGAACAGCCAGCGCATTACCCGCTCCATCCACTTCGGCCTGAAGCTGGGGGTGGCCACTGGAGCGGCGGGAGCCGTGCTGCTGGCTCTGTTCGCCTCCCCCCTGCTGCGCTGGTGCTTCCAGGCCGATCAGGAGGCTCTGGCCATGGGCGTTCCCGCTCTGGGCATGACGGCCCTGGCCTTCCCTATCGCCGCGGTGAGCATCGTCCTCTCCGCCGCCTTCCAATCCCTGGACCGGAGCAGCTGCTCGCTGCTGGTCTCCTTCCTGCGGCAGATCATCCTGCTGCTGCCCCTGGCCTACCTGTTGCTGCGGCTGGCCCCCGATCTGGTTTGGTTGTGCTTCCTGGCCGCCGAGGTGCTCACCGCCCTGGTCACCGTCTGGATCTATCTGCGCACCACAGCCCCTCAGCTGCGCCGCCTGCAATAATCTTTTTTACAACAAAAAACAGCGCCTTGGGAAACCAAGGCGCTGTTTTTATTTTGATTAGCCGTTTCCGCCGAACTCGGAGAAGAAACGGTCGTGGACGGCCTGGACCGCCCGGTCGGCGTCCCGCTCATCCACCAGGACGGAGACCTTGATCTCGCTGGTAGAGATCATGTTGATGTTGATGCCGGCGCTGGACAGTGCCTCAAACATCTTGCAGGCCACACCGGCGTTGTTCACCATGCCGGCGCCCACGATGGACACCTTGGCGATCTGGTCGTTGACCTCGATGGCGTGGAAGCCAATGTAATCCTTGTTCTCCTCCAGGACCTGGCGGGCCTCGTCGGCGTCGCCCCGGGCCACGGTGAAGCTGATATCCTTGCTGTCATCCCGGCCGATGGACTGGAGAATGATGTCCACGTTGATGTTCTTCTTGGCCAGCAGAGAGAAAATCTTAAAGGCGATGCCGGGCTCGTCCGCCAGGCCCACAAGGGCCAGCCGGGCCACATTCTTATCCTTCGCAACGCCGCTGACATGGGTCTTTTCCATGGTTTTGACAACCTCCTTAACTTTCGTACCGGGATTTCCCGTGAGACTGGAGAGGACCTCCAGATTGACATTATAGCGCTTGGCCATTTCCACCGAGCGGTTGTGGAGCACCTGGGCGCCCAGGCTGGCCAGCTCCAGCATCTCGTCAAAGGTGATCTCGTCCAGCTTGCGGGCCCCCTGCACGGTGCGGGGGTCGGCGGTGTACACGCCGTCCACGTCGGTGTAGATCTGGCACAGATCGGCGTGGAGAGCGGCGGCCAGCGCCACAGCGGAGGTATCGGAACCGCCGCGGCCCAGCGTGGTCACGTCGCCGTACTTGTTGATGCCCTGGAAGCCGGCCACCAGCACGATCTTCCGCTTGTCCAGTTCGTTCTGGATGCGCTCGGTCTGGATGCGCTTGATACGGGCGCCGCCGTAGGCGGAGTCGGTGTTCACGCCGGCCTGCCAGCCGGTGAGAGAAACCACCTGGTAGCCCATGGCCTCGATGGCCATGGCGCACAGGGCGATAGAGATCTGCTCGCCGGTGGCCAGCAGCATATCCATCTCCCGCTTGGACGGGTGACGGTTGATCTCCTGGGCCTTCTCGATGAGGTCGTCGGTGGTGTCACCCTGGGCGGACAGCACCACTACCACGCTGTGGCCCTTGCGGTAGGTTTCGGTGATGATGCGGGCCACATTACGCACGCGGTCCGCGTTGGCGACAGAGCTGCCGCCGAATTTCTGTACGATGAGTCCCATATATTGAATCCCTCCAACGGTTGATCAAAGCATTGGTCTGCCCTGTATTCTATGCGGCAGATCACAAAAGGCGGAACACAGAGCCCACCTTCACGCCGGACAGCAGGCTGTCCAGCTGGGGCCGGGTCATCTCCTCGGTGAGGAAGGCGGCCTCCCCGGCGGGGGCGCCGCTGCGGGCCAGAGGCTGGATCTCGCCGAACAGCTCCCGGGCGTGGTCCATGGACAGCTCAGCCCGCACATACCAGCGGGAGGACAGGGTGTCGGGAGACACCACCAGGTCCTCGGCGCCGGGGCCCCACTGGTTGCGGTGGTCCCGCTTGGGGTCCCGGGCGATATCGGCCACATCGGCCACCACGGCGGAAGCGGTGGGCAGCTTGCCCGCGCCGCGGCCGTAGAACATCACGTCGCCCACGGCGTTGCCCCGGACAGCGATGGCGTTGAACACATCCTCCACACCGGCCAGAGGCTCCTGGCAGGGAACCAGGTGGGGAGCCACGAAGGCACAGACCTTGTCCCCCTCCTCCCGGATGGCGCGGCCCAGGAGTTTAATCTTGTAGCCGCAGGAATCGGCGTAGGCCACGTCGGCCAGGCTCACGCCCCGGATGCCCTCGGTGGGCACCTGCTGAGGATAGACATGGCGGCCAAAGGACAGGGCGGCCAGAATGCAGATCTTGCGGCAGGCGTCGTGACCGTCCACGTCGGCGCTGGGGTCCCGCTCGGCATAGCCGTTGGCCTGGGCCTCGGCCAGAGCCTGGTCAAAGGTCAGCCCCGCCCGGATCATCCGGGTGAGGATATAGTTGGTGGTGCCGTTGAGGATACCGGTGACCTCCTCCAGGCGGTTGGCCGCCAGGCAGGTGGTCAGGGGGCGCAGGATGGGGATACCGCCGCCCACGCTGGCCTCAAAGAGATAGCTCACGCCGTGCTCCTTGGCCAGCTGCAGCAGCTCGTAGCCGTGGGTGGCCACCAACTCCTTGTTGGAGGAGACCACGCTCTTGCCGGCCTTCAGAGCCCGCTGGGTAAACTCCAGGGCGATGGAGGCGCCGCCGATGGTCTCCACCACCACGTCCACCTCGGGGTCGTTCTCGATGACGGCAAAGTCCTTTACAAAGCGGTCCTCAAAGGGGCTGCCGGGGAAATCCCGCACATCCAGAATATATTTCAGGGCCACCTGGCTGCCGATTCGTCGGGCGATCTCCTCGCCGTTTCCGGTGAGGACCTCCGCCACGCCGGAGCCCACGGTGCCAAATCCCAAAATCGCTACCTTTGTCATTTCTCTCACCTCGTTGAAACAATACAGGCATCAGCCCGCCAAAATCTGACAGCGAATCACGCCGGGGCTGTCCTCCGCCGCCTTCAGCAGTTCCTCCAGGGGCCGCTGCAGGGCGGATGTCTCCGCCGCGATGGTGACCACGGCACAGCCGTTGACGGGAATGTTCTGGTTGATGGTCAGAATATTGATCCCCGTCCCGGCAAACAGATTGAGCAGGCCGGACAGGATTCCCGGCTCATCCCGCAGCATGGTCTGGAAGGTGACGATCCTGCCGTGAAGCATGTCGTTGAAGGGGCGGACCGCATCTTTATACTTATAAAAGGCGCTGCGGCTGATGCCTACGGCCCGGGCCGCGCCGTTCACCGTAGTCTCCTCTCCCGTCTCCAGCAGGCGCTTGGCCTGAGCCACTTTCCGGAAGATCTCCGGCATGGAGGATGCCTCGACAATAAAATAGCCTTCCGACTGGTTCAACCTTCTACCTCCGTTCTGCTTTTGAGTGTGTCCACGTGCGGTGGTCATTTGTATTTGCGTCGAGGTCTATTTTAGCATACTCCAACTTTCGATGCAATGAAAACCGGTGGTTTGGAGATAAATTTTTCCCCGTCAGGCAGAAGGCTTTTTGTCGGTTTTGCACAGTTTTTGCTGTGGAAAGACGGGAAACCGCAAAAGCGGTTTCCCGTCTTTGTGTCAAAGATCATGTGGCCGGGTCTTCCGGCTGGGTGGGATTGGAGTGGTCCCCGCCCTGTTCCGGCTCCTCCGGATCGGTGGTGGGGGCGTTGGGATCATCGGGATCGGTCCCGGTCTCCGGGTCCTCTCCCGGCTCTCCGGTCTCTCCCTCACCGGGCTCCTCCGGCACGCCGGGATCGGTGGCGTGGACCGTACAGGTGGTCAGGGCAGGCAGAGAGGAGTAGAAATACTTGCTGTCGCTGGCCCAGGCGCCGCCCACGCTCTCCCGGGAGAGGTTCAGATAGCAGACGCTGCGGATGCTGGCCTCGGGGCAGTAGGGACCCGCCAGGTGATAGTATCCGCTGGGCTCGCCGTTTTCATCCAGAATGGGGTCGTCCACACACACCCGCACCAGAGAATTGGAGCCCTCCTCCAGGGAGTGGCAGGTGCAGGAGAAGGAGGGACGGTCCTCGGGGAAGACATAGGCGCTGGCCACCCGGTTACCTCTGGGATCGTACTGGCAGGCCTCAATGGCGCTTCCGCCGCAGTCCAGACAGTAGGTCACAGACACCAGGCCGTCGGGAGTACCGAAGTTCTTGTTGGACAGGCCCTCGTGGACGGGGCTCATCACCTTTTTCCACACCTGAGCGGCGGGGTTGATGCCCGAGGTGCTGACATACTCGTTGATCTCGTAGCCCACCCAAACAGCCGCGGTGTAGTAGGGGGTGTAACCCACGAACCAGCGGTCGTACTTGCTGTCGGTGGTACCGGTCTTACCGGCCACGGTCATGCCGCTGATAGCGGCCTCGCCGCCGCCGCCCTCGGTGACCACGCTGGTGAGCATGGAGTTCATATAGTAGACGGTGCTCTCCTTGAGCACGGACTCCTCCTGGCGGGTGTTGTCCAGAAGCACGTTGCCCTTGCTGTCCTCCACCCGGGTGTAGGTGCGGGCCTCGCGGTAGACGCCGCCGCTGGGGAAGGTGGCGAAGGCATTGGCCATATCCCGGGTGGTGACGCCGTCGGTGAGGCCGCCCATGGACAGGGGGGCCACGTCGATATCGCTGCGCACCTTGCCGTTGATGACCCGTCCGCTCTCCAGGGGCAGATGGAACTTCTGGGTGGCAAAGTCAAAGGAGCCTGCGGGGGTGACCATATCGGCCAGCACCCGCACCGCCACGGTGTTGTAGGAGTTTGCCAGAGCCTGACGCACGGTCACCTGGCCCCGGTACACGCCGTCCACGTTGACAGGCCAGGCCTTGCCGCCCATAACCTGATAGGGGTAGTCGGGCACCACGGTAATGGGGCTGATGAGTCCCATCTCAATGGCGGGGGCGTAGACGGTTAGGGGCTTGATGGAAGAACCGGGCTGGCGCTGGGCATTGGTGGCCAGGTTATAGCCGCGGTTGATGGTCTTTTCTCCCAGCCGTCCGACCAGGGCCACAATGTCCCCCGTCTCGTTGTCGATGACGGTAATGGCGGACTGCAGCTTCTGGCCCGACTTTTTGGAGGTGTAGTTCAGGGTGTTGGGGTCCTCATAGACGGCCTCCACCTTGGCCTGGACCTCCGGGTCCACACAGGTGTAGATCTTCAGGCCGCCGCTGGAGAGCATCTGGCTGATATACTGGTCGGAGTAGCCGGTCTGCTCCTTCAGATCGTTCATCACGTCGGTGATGACCTGCTCCTCGTACCAGGTGTAGATGTCGGAATCGGTCTGGCCGTCGCCGGAATTGGTGCCCACAAAGACCAGCTCCTGGGCCACGGCTTCGTCATACTCCGCCTGGGTGATCTTCTCCTGCTTGAGCATCTGGCCCAGGATGACCTCCTGGCGGTACTTGTTCCACTGCTTGCCGTACCACAGCTCGCCCTCGGAGTTTTCCACCCGGGCGGTGGAGTAGGGGCCGTACTTGGAGGGGTTGTTGGTGATGGCAATGAGGCTGGCGCACTCGGCCAGGGTCAGATCGGAGGCGGACTTGCCGAAATACTTTTCGGCGGCCGCTCCCACGCCCTCACAGCCGCTGCCCAGGGGGATGACGTTGAGGTAGAGCTCCAGAATGACATCCTTATCATACTTGGCGTCCACATTCAGCGCCCGGAAGATCTCGGTGATCTTACGCTTGACGGTGGTCTCGTTGTAATCGGTCAGGTTTTTGATGAGCTGCTGGGTGATGGTGGAGCCGCCCTGGATGTCTCCGCCGGTGAACATGCTGAACACCGCCTGGGCGGTGCGCCACCAGTCCACGCCGTTGTGGGTCCAGAACCGCCGGTCCTCAATGGCGACGGCGGCATCTTTCAGATACTGGGGCATGTCCTCGTAGTCCACCCACTCAGAGCTGGTAACGCTGAGCACCTGGCGAAGCTCCTTGTACTCCCCGGTGTCCTTGTCCTGATAGTACATGACGCTGTTTTCGTTCAGGGCGAAGCTGTCCAGGTCCATGTCGGCGTTGGGCAGGATCACATTGATGATATACACCGCTCCGAAGCAGCACATGATGGCGCAGGTGGTCACAAAGATGAGCAGCAGGGTGCCGATGGCTCTCAGGGCACGGCTGCCCCCCTTCTTCTTGGAAGATCTGCGCCGGGGCGCGCCGCCGGAACTGGAGCTGGCGCGGCTGCCGGAATGGGTTCTGGTCCTGGTACGGGACTGCCGGTCCCCGGAGGGACGGGAAGGATAATTTTGTTCAGACACTTGTCATACCTCCGACTTGTGAGGGGGTTCGCCCTCATGGTCCATGGCCTTGGGTTTGCGCGCCCACGGTGGGGTGCGGCCGCGATTTTATTGTCATGACGGCAAAAAATCAGTATATATTATACCATATTCTCCCCATTTGTCCATCCCAGGATTTTCCCGCTGAAACTTCTCCCAAAATTTTGCCTGCCCACCTACTTGCATTTTTTCCGCTGACAGGGTACAATAGGGGCAGAAGATAAGCAGGAGGTATTCCCCCATGAGCGAAGCGTTCGGTCCCGACTTCATCACCGTTACCGATGAGGACGGCAACGAGTTTGAGCTGGAGCTGGTCGACTCTCTGGAGTATAACGGCACCACCTATCATGCCCTGTTCCCCGCTGTGGAAGAGGACGAGGAAACTGGAGAACCCAAGGACATCGACGCCGATGACGAGGAGTACGGTCTGGTCATTATGAAAGTGGTGGAGGAAAACGGCGAGGAGCTGCTCTCCACCCTGGACAGCGACCAGGAGATGGAAACCATCTACAACCTGTTTATGGAGCGCTTCTTCGAAGAGGAAGACGAATAACCGTTGACTTCAGGTGAACTTTCCTGCTCGGTGCGTGATGGGCTCTTTTAAACCCACATTTCTTAAACGGGACGCCCCCCTCACGGCGTGGCTTGCAGGCCTCCCGGCCCCCATTGAGGTCGGCTGGAAGTTGGAAGCAGTAAAGCATCGTGGAGGCGACCCACCTGCCATCACGTGCAGGTTTTAAACGGGTCCACACGGCCAGAGCGGGGTATACAAAGATCACTTGGAACTGGGCCGCGGCGCAAGCCGCGGTCTTTTTTATATCTTTTTCCATGAACAAAGCGTAAAAGCTGCCCCTTCCTTTCCCCCGCCCCCTTGAATCCGGGGAAAAAGTTTTGTATAATGTCATGGAATGCCGCCTCCTTTCCAGGAAACCGGCGTTCTTAACTCAATGACGAGAGGACGGAACAAACTGTGAGTGCATCCAGAGAAAAAAAGACCCGCCAGGGCTCTACCTATGCTCAGCAGCGCAACAACCGCGCTGAGCAGAGCAGCAAGGCCAAGCGGGTAATCTACATCATCCTGGGCGTCGTCATCGCCGCCCTGGCCGTGGCCCTGCTGGTGTGGGACAGCGGCTTTTTCCAGAAGCGGGCCGTAGCCCTCACCGTGGACGGCGAGGACTATACCGTCGCTGACGTACAGTTCTATTATAACTCCATCTATCAGACTACCGCCATGTACGCCCAGTACGGCATGGTGGAAGGCTTTGACAGCACCGTGGACCCCAAGGATCAGATCCAGGACGAGGAGACCGGTACCACCTGGCACGACTACTTCCTGCAGTCTGCCATTGATGCTCTGACTGAGAACACCATGATCCGCCACGAGGCCGAGGCGCAGGGCTACACCCTCTCCGCGCTGGGTCAGGCCTACGTGGACCAGCAGCTGGAGCAGATGGAATCCCAGGCCCGCTCCAGCGGCTACAGCCTGAACTCCTACCTGAGCCTGAACTTCGGCTCCTATGTGGATAAGGCGGCCTACACCAAGATCGTCACCAACGACGCCATTGCTACCTACTACCAGAACGACCGCCAGAACGGTCTGACCTACACCGACGAGGAGCTGGAGGCCTACTATCAGGAGCACGCCGACGAGCTGGATACCTATAACTACTCCGTGCTGACCATCCAGGCCAACGTGCCCACCGAGACCGACGAGGAGGGCAACACCGTCGAGATGACCGACGAGGAGAAGCAGGCCGCCTTTGACACCGCCAAGGCTGAGGCCCAGGCTCTGGCCCAGGAGCTGCAGCAGAAGGTGTCCTCCGGCAGCGACATCCAGGCTCTGGCCGACGAGTATCAGGACAAGCTGTTCAGCTCCACCGTTCACTCCACCGCCATGGGCAACAGCAACGCTCTGAGCTCCGCTCCCTATGCCGAATGGCTCTTCGACTCCGCCCGTCAGAACGGCGACGTGAGCATCCAGGAGAGCGACCGCAGCGATTCCTACGTCTATAACTACTACGTCGTCCAGTTCGAGGGCCGTCAGCGCGACGAGTCCGCCACCGCCGACGTGCGTCACATCTTCGTCTCCGCCGGCAGCACTCCCACCGACGAGACCTTCGCCACCGCTGAGGAGACCGCCCAGACTCTGCTGGATCAGTTCAAGTCCGGCAGCGCCACCGAGGAGGACTTCGCCATCATGGCCCTGCAGAACACTGCCGACACCTCTTCCAAGGAGTCCGGCGGCCTGTACACCGGCGTGTCCTCCAGCAGCGGCTTTGTGGATACCTTCACCGATTGGTGTCTGGACTCCAGCCGCCAGCCCGGCGACACCGGCCTGGTGAAGAACGAGGGCAGCAGCTCTCAGGGCTGGCACGTGATGTACTTTGTGGGCTGGGACGATCCCACCTGGAAGCTGTCCATCCGCTCCACCAAGGCCTCTGAGGACATGACCCAGTGGCTGGAGGAGCTGACCGCTGATGTGGAAGCCACCCAGGGCAGCGGCATGAAGTACGTAGCCTAATTTCTTTTCTCTTGCAAACCCAGGACCGCCGGCCAGTTGGCCGGCGGTCCTGTCTTGCCCTGCGGACACTTCCGTGATATCATCCTGTTGCTGAAAGGAG
>USCO01000070.1 GCA_900553135.1 uncultured Eubacteriales bacterium
AACGGCGGCGTGAGAGGTCATGCCGCCGCGGACAGTCAGGATGCCCTGGGAAGCGACCATGCCCTCGATGTCCTCGGGAGAGGTCTCCAGACGGACCAGGACCACCTTCTCGCCGCGGGCAGCCCACTCCTTGGCGTCATCGGCGGTGAAGACGATCTTGCCGCAGGCAGCGCCGGGGGAGGCGGGCAGAGCGGTGCCCACGGGGGTGGCGGCCTTCAGAGCGGTGGGATCGAACTGGGGATGCAGCAGGGTGTCCAGGTTGCGGGGGTCGATCATGGCCACGGCCTCCTGCTCGGAGATCATGCCCTCGTCCACCAGGTCGCAGGCGATCTTCAGAGCGGCAGCGGCGGTGCGCTTGCCGTTACGGGTCTGCAGCATGTACAGCTTGCCGTTCTCCACGGTAAACTCCATGTCCTGCATGTCGCGGTAGTGGTTCTCCAGAGTCTGGCAGACCTGCTCGAACTGCTTGAAAGCCTCGGGGAACTTGTCAGCCATCTCCTGGATGGGCATGGGGGTACGCACGCCGGCCACCACGTCCTCGCCCTGGGCGTTGGTCAGGAACTCGCCCATGAGCTTCTTCTCGCCGGTGGCGGGGTTACGGGTAAAGGCTACGCCGGTACCGCAGTCGTCGCCCATGTTGCCGAAGGCCATGGACTGCACGTTGACGGCGGTGCCCCAGGAGCCGGGGATGTCGTTCATGCGGCGGTAAACAATGGCGCGGGGGTTGTTCCAGGAGCGGAACACGGCCTTGATGGCGCCCATGAGCTGCTCCTTGGGGTCGGAGGGGAAGTCGGCACCGATCTTCTCCTTGTACTCAGCCTTGAACTGGCCGGCCAGCTCCTTCAGGTCCTCAGCGGTGAGCTCCACGTCCTGAGTGACGCCGCGCTTGGCCTTCATCTCGTCGATGAGCTCCTCGAAGTACTTCTTGCCAACTTCCATAACCACATCGGAGTACATCTGGATGAAGCGGCGGTAGCAGTCATAAGCCCAGCGGGGGTTGCCGGACTTCTTGGCGATGACTTCCACCACGTCCTCGTTCAGGCCCAGGTTCAGGATGGTGTCCATCATGCCGGGCATGGAGGCGCGGGCGCCGGAACGCACGGAGACCAGCAGAGGATTCTCCAGGTCGCCGAACTTCTTGCCGGTGATCTCCTCCATCTTGGTGATGTACTCCATGATCTGAGCCTGGATCTCGTCGTTGATCTTCTCGCCGTCCTCATAGTACTGGGTGCAGGCCTCGGTGGTGATGGTGAAGCCCTGGGGAACGGGCATGCCAAGGCTGGTCATCTCGGCCAGGTTAGCGCCCTTGCCGCCCAGCAGCTCACGCATCTTGCCGTTGCCTTCGGAGAAAAGGTACACAAACTTTTTTGCCATTTCCTTCATTCCTTTCTATGTGCGGCGCCGCGGCGCGTCATAGGCCTGTCCCCTTGGGGAATGCAGCCGAAATACCTGTTCGGGGCGGCGCCTGCTCCGATGGTACAACCGGTCTTTCGGGGGACCGGTTGAAATACCGCGCAAATATTATACCTATTTGAAGGAAATATTGCAACCGCTTCCTGGACATTTTTCACGGTTTCTGAGCGATTCCAAGATGATTTTTTTCTATAACAATGAAAATTTCTTTCATTTTTTCACGTTTCTGTCTTCAAAATGAAATTTTCCTCCCAATTTTCCCCCTCATGCATCAATCTCACCATTCTATTCCCTTCCGGGCGGTGATCCCTCGCTGATAGGGGTGCCGCAGGGGCTCCATTTGGGTAATATAGTCCGCCCGCTCCAAAAGCTGGGGGGCCGGGTCCCGGCCGGTGAGCACGATCTCGCAGGACAGGCTGTCCAGACAGTTCAGCAGCTCCCCCAGGGGCAGAAGGCCGCTGTTCACCGCCGCGCAGGCCTCATCCAGCACCAGAAGAAAGCTGTTTTTCCCCCGCTCCCGGGCCTCATCCAGCAGCGCCCGGCACCGCCGTGATGCCTCCAGCCGCTCCTGCTCATCCATCTGAAAGGTGAACTTCACCTGCCGGGGCAGGGGCAGCAGCTCCACCTGGGGCAGCTTGGCCAGGGCATAGCGCTCCCCGCTGTCCGCCCCCTTCAAAAACTGGGCGATCACCACCCGCTCCCCCCGGCCCGCAGCCCGCAGGGCCAGGCCCATGGCCGCGGTGGTCTTTCCCTTTCCATTGCCGCAATAGAGATGGATCATCACAAAATTCCTTTCTTGTTGATTCCTGATTGTATTATTTTTCTTTGATATTACAGATTATCCCCATTTTTCTTGCCTTTTGCCTCACAAGCGGGTACAATGGCCCAAACAACGGTAAGGAGGAACGCCCATGCCGCTTCCTGTACAACTTCTGCTTTTCTACCTGCTCTGCGTCAACGGGGCCGGGTTTCTCCTGATGGGCCTGGACAAGCGCCGGGCCAAGCGGGGACAATGGCGCATCCCGGAGAAAACCCTGTTCCTGCCTCCCCTGCTGGGCGGGACCCCCGGCGCCATTGCCGGGATGCATGTATTCCATCATAAGACAAAGCACTGGTATTTCCGCTTCGGCCTGCCCGCCCTGCTGGTCCTCCAGCTGGGGGCTGCGGGCTGGCTGTGGTGGAAGTTTCTCCGATAAGAAAAAGACCGGGACTGCCTCAGGCGGTCCCGGTCTTATTTACAGTGCCTTTTCGTAGCAGTTCAAGGTCTCCCGGATAAAGCCCTGGAAGAAGAACTCCGTGGCCCCGGCCAGGGAGTACCCAAACTTGGGGTACATGGTGTTAGCGGGCAGGTTCCCTTCATAGGTGTCCAGGCGCACCGCCTTTTTCCCCTGGCGGCGGCTCTCCTCCTCGCAGAAGGCCACAAAGGCCCGGGCAAGGCCCCGTCCGGCCCAGTCGGGGTGGACCACCAAGGTGTGGATCACCGCCACCTCCTGGGGCTGGGCGGGGATGGTCCAGGGAATGCGGTCGTATTCGGGCAGCTGCTCTCCGTTGAGATTGACGCAGCCCCACACCTGGCCGTCCTCCTCCCCCACCCACAGGGTCCCGGCTTCCAGGGCCTTGCGGGCGGTGTCCAGGGTGGGATACTTGCCCCGCTGCCAGTTGGTGTAGGAGACAGGGCGCTGGTCCTCCTGGTCCAGAATGGCCTGATAGATGGCGTCAATGGCGGGCAGGTCCTCCGCCCGGGCGGGACGAAACATGGTCATTCTCCTTTCTCTTGTCTCAGTAGCGGGGCACCCAGCTGGTGAGGAACCACACCGGTGCCAGCCAGAAGAGCAGGAAGATCAACAGATTCAGGGGGGACAGAGAGCCGTAGGCATCCACCGACGTGAGGTAGGCGGCCAGCAGCAGGCCAATGGTGGAGCCCACGCAGGCCAGCACCGCACCCAGCCGGGTGCTCCGGCGCAGGCGGCGGGCCCCCACCACCGAGTCGGCGTAGGGCAGCAGGCCCTCCCGGCACAGCACGGCGGTGATGGTGCTGTTGTGGGGCTGGTCGGGGTCGGACAGTTCCCGGCGGCGCTCCACCGGGGGGAAATCCATCTTGTCCGCCGCCAGCTTGAAACGCTGGTGGAGCATGGCGGGGATGAGGTTAAAGTCCCGGGTGGCCAGCACCGGGGCCACCCGCTCCCGCATGAGGGCGTCCAGCGAGGGGAACACCATATCAGGCAGGGTATAATTCAGAGCAAAGATGCCGGCCAGTTCTCCGTCCACGGCGCAGAACACCGCGTTTTTCACATGCACGCCCTGGGGCAGGGAGACTTCCATCAGATTCATAAAGGCGGCCGAGCCCACCAGCACCTGGTAGCCCCGGATATTGGCGGACAGTCCGCCGCCCTCGTAGCAGCACAGGTGGTCCGCCTGGCGGAAGATGCCGCCCTGGGCCCGCATCAGATCGTGAAACAGCTTGGTCAGGCCGCTGCCCGAGTCCCGGATCAGGGTGGCGGTGTAGCTCACCACCCGCTCAATGGAGTAGTCTCCAAAGACCTTGATGCCGTTGAACTCTACATAGCCCGGGGGAAACAGGTCGCCGTCGGTGATGACCACCCGGTCGCCCTTCCGGGACTGGACCATTCCAGACCATCCGGCCAGGGCCGCGCCGCTCTGAGCCAGGCGGCGGGCCACCTTGTGGAAGGGCCGGGCATAGACCAGGCTCCCGCCCAGGGCGGTGGCGGCGGTAAAGGTGGCCGACAGGCACCACAGCAGATGCTGGGGCTTTCCCATCCCCACCGAAACCATGATAGACAGCAGCACGCACCCCAGCAGCAGCAGGGGGCAGTAGCGCCGGTAGATACGCTGGGCCCCGTCATCCATCTGGATCTGGCTGCCAAAGCCGTGGGGCTCCCCCGACCACTTGCAGTAGGTGTCCTTGCCGTTCCACTTTCCCTCGTCCAGGGTGAGCAGATAGGGCTGGGAAGAGGCCGCGGCGGTGCGGCAGGTCAGGCGCAGGCCGCACTTTTTGTGGTAGGTGCCGTGAAGCAGGAAAAACAGCTGGGCCAGACCGGCGGCGGCGTAGGGCAGCTGGCCCTCCCGGTTCTGGGTCATGGCCAGAGCGGCGGCGTCGGCCAGGGTGAAGATCACGGCCAGAGCCGCCATGGTGTCCATGCCCACCCGGCCCCGGAACATGCGGCCCAGTCCGGCAATGAGCACATCCGCCGACAGCAGAAAGCCCAGGCACAACATGCCAAAGGCGCCCCAGGCCTGGACGGAAAAGTCATCCAGGGGAGGCAGCCAGTAAAAGCCCGCGGCGGGGATGGCCAGCTGGACCACCGAGAGAATCAGCAGCAAAAACACCAGCAGCCCCCGCAGGCGCAGGGCCTTGATGCCCTTGCCGTAGGTCCGGGCCAGCTCCTGGGGAGAAGTATCCGGGGGCACGGGCTCGGGCCGGCGCAGGCGGCGGAAGTGGAAGGTGGGACGGGAGCGGCCGGGGGCTTCCCCCTCGTCCTCCTGGTCGGTGCCGGGGATCAGCTCCTCCAGGCGGCGCACCTCTTCCTCGTCCATCTCCTCGGACTCCTGGAACATGTGGTCGGCGTAGTGGTCCGCTTTGCGTCCCAGGTCCTTTAAAAAGGAGGAGAGGACGCTCTCCTCCTCGGGGAAGGCCACTACCTTGTCCGAGTCCTCTTCCTCCGGCTCCTCCGACTCAGACTCGGTCTCAGTCTCGGGACCGTCCTCCAGTTCCTCCTCGTCCTCCTGGGACTGGGTGTCCGTCTCCTGCTCCTGGGGCTCCTCAGGTTCCTCCTGCTGGGGCTCCGCAGGGGAGGGCTTGGTCTGGACAGCCCCGGGGAAGGTGACCACCTTACCGCGGGACGCCGCCGGCACAGCCGGACGCACAGGGACGGCGGAGCGCTGGGTGCTGCGCCGGGTACCGTACTCGGCCAGAATATCGTCCAGCGAGTAAGACCCGGCCTGGGCGTCCCCGATGAGGGCTTTGACGTCGGACAGGTCGTCGCTGTTGAATTGTTTTTTCTCGCGGTCGCTCATGGTGTGGACTCCTTGGGTGGGGTTTCGATCAGCCGTTCAGGCGCTGGCGCACCGCCTCGTACAGCAGCACGGCGGCAGCGGCGGAGGCGTTGAGGGAGTTGATTTTGCCAAACATGGGGATGGAGACGGTAAAGTCGCAGTTCTCCGTCACCAGGCGGCCCATTCCGTCTCCCTCGCTGCCGATGACGATGGCGGCGGGGCCCTTCAGGTCGGCCTTGTAGAGGGAGGTGGTGCCCTGGGCGGCGGTGCCAAAGACCCAGACGCCCTGCTCCTTCAGCTCCCGCAGCACGGCGGGCAGGTTGGGCACCCGGGCCACGGGGACGTGGGCCACCGCACCGGCGGAGGTCTTGCCCACCACGGCGGTGAGACCCGCGGAGCGGCGCTTGGGGATGATGACTCCGTGGGCTCCGGCGGCGTCGGCGGTACGGATCACCGCGCCCAGGTTGTGGGGATCGCTGAGCTCGTCGCACACCACGATGAGGGGATTTTCGCCCTTCTCCCGGGCAGCGGCCAGAATGTCGTCCACGCTGGCGTACTCCCGCACGGCGCACAGGGCGATGACGCCCTGGTGGGAGTGGGTGCGGCTCATGCCGTCCAGCTTGCGCCGGTCGGCGTCCACCACCACGATGCCCTTTTCCCGAGCGGCAGAGGCGATATGCCCCAGGGTGGAGTTGGTCTCGCCCTTGGCGAGATAAATTTTATCAATGGTAACCCCGGCCCGCAGCGCTTCGATGACAGCGTTGCGGCCTTCGATCACGCCGTCATTTTCCGTCTCGATGGGGGCGGAGCGGCGCAAGGGGGGACGCTTATTCATGGGTAATGACCTCCAATTTTATTTCAGGGGAAAGATAAGACATACTATACCATATTTCCCCGTCTGAGGGAAGGGAAATTTCCAGGTCCCGGGCCCTTTCACAGAAAGTTTACAGGCCCATTTCTTGTTTTTAAGATGAGAGTGTGGTATAGTAAACGCTGACCAGCTGCCGCCCCCTGGATTTCCCCCCGCGGCGGCGCACCCCATCTGTAACATGACGGAGGTACCCTCTTTTGAAACCAGAGAAAAACAACAACGGAAACAACAAGCGCAATGCGATCGGTCTGATCAGCATTGTCCTGTGGGCGCTGTTTCTGACCATCCTGTTTCGCAGCTGCACCTCCTCCTACGAGAAGGCCGGCATGATCGAGGTCCCCTACACTACCTTTAAACAGTGGCTGGTGGAGGACAAGATCCAGGACGTCAACATCGAGTCCACCCAGTACACCTTCACCCTGCGGGAAGGGGTCACGGTGGAGCTGCCGCAGGACACCCAGAATGAGACCAACAACTGGATGAGTACCCTGCTCCCCGCTGCCCAGCAGCCTGAGGAGGTCAAGTACGTCACCGTGCCCCTGTCCGGCGTCACCGATCTGGAGCTGCAGTCCCTGCTGGATGAGCACCTGCCCGAGGACGGCGGCGCCCATACCGATCCCGTGGACAGCTCCGCTTACCTGCTGAGCCTGTTCCTGTCCTACATCCTGCCCCTGGTGGTCATGGTTGGCCTGATGCTCTTCCTGTTCCGGGGCGTAGGCGGCAAGGGCGGCATGGGCGGCATCGGCGGCGTGGGCAAGGCCAACGCCAAGGTGTACGTGGAGAAAAAGACCGGCGTCACCTTCCGGGATGTGGCCGGCCAGGACGAGGCCAAGGAGTCTCTCCAGGAAATCATCGACATCCTCCACAACCCCCAGAAGTATACCGAGATCGGCGCAAAGCTCCCCAAGGGCGCGCTGCTGGTTGGCCCTCCGGGCACCGGTAAGACCCTGCTGGCCAAGGCTGTGGCCGGTGAGGCGGGCGTTCCCTTCTTCTCCATCAGCGGCTCCGACTTTGTGGAGATGTTCGTGGGCGTGGGCGCCAGCCGTGTCCGTGACCTCTTCAAAGAGGCCGCTAAGATGGCCCCCTGTATCATCTTCATCGACGAGATCGACACCATCGGTAAATCTCGTGACAACCGCATGGGCGGCAACGACGAGCGGGAGCAGACCTTGAACCAGCTGCTGGCCGAGCTGGACGGCTTCGACCCCGGCAAGGGCATCATCGTTCTGGGCGCCACCAACCGTCCCGAGGTGCTGGACAAGGCTCTGCTGCGTCCCGGCCGTTTCGACCGCCGCATCACCATCGACCGGCCCAACCTGGCCGGACGTCTGGCCACCCTCCAGGTCCACACCCGGAAGATTAAGCTCTCCGAAGACGTGAACCTGAAAAAGATCGCCCTGGCCACCGCCGGATGCGTGGGCGCCGACCTGGCCAACCTGGTCAACGAGGCCGCTCTGCGTGCCGTGCGCCACGGCCGCAAGCTGGTGACCCAGGAGGACCTGCTGGCTTCCTTCGAGTTTGTCATCGCCGGCAGCGAGAAGAAAAACTCCGTGCTCACCGAGTTCGAGAAGAAGCTGGTGGCCTACCACGAGGTGGGCCATGCCATGGTGGCCTACAAGCAGAAAAACGCCGAGCCGGTGCAGAAGATCACCATCGTCCCCCACACCGAGGGCTCTCTGGGCTACACCCTGCTCATGCCTGAGGAGGACAAGACCAACCTGCGCACCAAGGACGAGCTCATGGCTCAGATCACCGTCTCCATGGGCGGCCGCGCCGCCGAGGAGGTGGTCATGCACACCATGACCAACGGCGCCTCCCAGGATATCCAGGAGGCCACCAACATCGCCCGGAACATGGTTGCCATGTTCGGCATGAGCGACGAGTTCGGCATGATGGCTCTGGGCTCCATCCGCAACCAGTATCTGGACGGCGGCTACGGCCTGGACTGCGCCCAGGATACCGCCGCGGTCATGGACCGGGAGGTCAAGCTCATTCTGGACCAGTGCTACAAGGACGCTGTGGCCCTCCTCAAGGACAACCTGGAGGACATGCACAAGGTGGTCGCCTACCTGCTGGAGAAAGAGACCATTACCGGCGGCGAGATGGTGGCCATCATCGAGGGCCGCGACCCCGCTCTGGTGGAAGACGCCTACGCCTCCACCCGTTCCAAGCAGCCTCCCCTGTCCGGCGACATTGAGCCCCCCGCCCGGAACATCCACATGGTCAGCGAGGAGATCAAGGCCCCCATCCCCCTGGATGACGGCCAGGAGACTCCCGACACCCAGGAGGAGCAGAAGGACGCTCCCAAGGAGGAGACTCCCGCTGCCCCTGACCAGCCTTCTGATTCCGACTCCGATTCTAACGACACTTCCGGTCAGTCCTGACCCCCCGCCTGCCAAGGCCCGGGGCCGAGCTGCCGGCCCCAGGGCCTGAGACCCAATCACGGGTCTCAGGCCTTGGTTTTTTCCTACCCCTGGTTTTGTTTCAAAAACCTGGACTTTTTACCGGAAAAGCGGTATAATGTAACGATACTGCTTGAGTGCTCCGCCTGTGATAGGAGGTCCCGAATTTATGTACATGCTGCTTTGGACCTTTTTCGTCTATGCCTTTTTAGGCTGGTGTACCGAGGTGAGCTTTGCCGCCCTGACCTCGGGCAAGTTTGTCAACCGCGGCTTCCTCAACGGCCCCGTGTGCCCCATCTACGGGTGCGGCGTGGTCATTGTGCTCTTCTTTCTGGAGCCCCTGCGGGAGAACACCCTGCTCCTCTTCCTGGGGTCGGTGGTGCTCACCTCCGTGCTGGAATGGCTCACCGGCTTTGTACTGGAGCGCATCTTCCACCAGCGCTGGTGGGACTACTCCAATGAGCCCTTCAACCTGGGGGGCTACATCTGCCTGCGCTTCTCCATCGCCTGGGGCCTGGCCTGTCTGCTGGTGGTGGATGTGATCCACCCCACCATCCACTGGCTCATCACCCTCATTCCCCATACCCTGGGACTGGTCCTGCTGGCCGTGTTCAGCGCGGCCATGGTGGTAGACCTGGCGGCCACCGTGCGCACCATTGCCCGCATCAACCGTCAGCTCACCCAGCTGGACGAGCTGGCCGGCCGCATCAAGTCCCTGTCCAACGAGCTGGGCGAATCCCTGGCCGAGCGGGTGCTGGACGCCGCGGAAAAGGGCGGCGAGCTGCGGGACAACCTGGAGGATGTGAAGGATGCTCTGGAGCAGCGCCGGGATGAGTTCCAGGACGGTCTGGAGGACATGAAGGACGCCCTGGCCCAGCGCCGGGACGAGTTCCAGGACGGCCTGGAGGACGTGAAGGACGCCCTGGCCCAGCGCCGGATGCAGCGGCAGATGGACCAGTTCCAGCGTCAGGAGCAGCGCCAGCAGGATCTGGAGGAGCTGCGCCGCCGTCTGGAGGAGGCCCTGGACCGTCCCATCTTCGGCCAGCGCCGTCTGATGCGCGCCTTCCCCCGCATGCGTTCCACCACCCACACCCAGGCCCTGGAGCGCCTGCGCCAGTGGATGGAGGAGCACGGCCGCTAATGGGCGGATTGCATTTTTCCCCCGCTCATGGTAGCATTAAGGTAATGCGATTTTCTGTGTGATAAGGAGGTTTTCCCGTGGAAGAATTGATGGACCTGAAGCGCCGCATGGAGCAGGAACGTCCCGCCCCTTGGAATGAACTGCCCGATATTGCGTTATACATGGACCAGGTCATCTCCTACCTCCCCCGCCAGCTGATCCAGTTCGACCAGGGCGAGGCCCTGACCTCCGCCATGGTCAACAATTATATCAAGGAGGGGCTGGTGCCCCGGGCCGAGGGCAAACGCTACGGTCCCGCCCATCTGGGCTATCTCACCGCGGTGTGCGCCCTGAAGAAGTCTCTGTCCGTGCGTGACATGTCCACCCTCATCTCCGCCGGAGAGCAGCGGGGCAAGACCACCCAGGAGCTCTACGAGTATTTCCTCCGGGCTCTGGACCGTGCCCTCACCGACACCGCGGCCACCATTGACGAAAACGCCGCCCAGGACGATCTGCCCCGGATGGCGTTGGACCTTGCCCTGCGCAGCTATGCCGACCAGCTGGCGGCATCCGAAGGCGCAACGGTCAGCACGTACGTCCCGTTCCGCAACGGGCTGTTCCTGTCCGCTGCGGCGTCCGAGGCGCTTTCGCTTGGATGCAGCGTACTCTGCTATGGCGCGCATCATGACGATTGGGCGGGCAACGCTTACCCGGATTGTTCGCAGGAGTTCGTGGACGCAATGGCCGCCGCTATTTCACAGGGGACGGGCGGCGAACTTCGCCTGGAGGCGCCGTTCGTCCAGTGGTCGAAGGCGGACATCGTGCGCGAAGGGCTGCGCCT
>USCO01000071.1 GCA_900553135.1 uncultured Eubacteriales bacterium
CTTCCTGTCAGGCCGCTGCGGTCCAGACTCTCCCGGGTACAGTCCACGGCCTCCTGACTGCTGTCCAGACCCCACAGGTCCAGGGTTGGCTCCCGCCGGGCCAGCAGCAGAAGCAACGCCCCGCTTCCGGTCCCCAGGTCGCACACCCGCCAGCGGGAACGCAGGGTGGCAAAGCCGCCCAGAGCCAGGGCATCTCCTCCCAGGGGAAACACCCCTTCCCGCTGGACCAGGGTATAGGGCCCCAGCTGTTCCAGCCGCTGGGTCATGTCAGCCCTCCGTTTTCCCGCAGCAGGGCGATGAGGTGCCGGGTGATCCGCCCGGTCAGACCCCAGATGGCGTGGTCCTTCCAGGGATAGACGGGGACGTTTTCTCCGCCAGGCTGCCATCGGTAGTCCCGGGGGATGCCAATGAGCTCATAAGGAAAGCCCTCCCCCGTGTGGGGAATGAGCTGGTAGTCATATTCCAGAGGCGGGTGGGTCATCAGGTGGTCCAGGGGGACCAGAAAGGTCTCCCCCACCTCCGCGGGGTTGAGCCGCAGGTGGTCCAGGGCCCCTTCCTCCACCACGCCCAGAATGGGGTACATGATGAAATTGGCCCGGTGGGCGATAAAATCCAGCTCACCCAGCACCTTGACCCGCTCCGGAGGGATGCCCAGCTCTTCCCAAGTCTCCCGCAGGGCACAGTCCCGGGGGCTCTCCGTTCCCTCCAGCTTGCCGCCGGGGAAGCACACCTCCCCGGGCTGGCGGCGCAGCTTTTGGGCCCGCACCTCATACAGCAGGTGCCACGCGCCATTTTGCCGCACCAGGGGCACCAGCACGGCGTAGCGCCCGGTGGCATCCATCAGACCGGGGTTCCGCTCCTCCAGCAGCTTTTTCAGTTCCCCTTCTCTCATGGTCACATCCCCACATTGAGAAACAGCACAAAATAACTCACCAGCACGGCCAGGCCCGCGCCCACCAGCCACACCAGCTCCCGGGGCCACTTCCAGAACAGGGCGGTAAAGCCGCAGCCCATGGCCAGGTGGGCGATGACGGCGGGCTCCTTGGCCATATAGGGCACGGGGCCGCTTTCCGTATACTGCATGGCCACCTGGTCCGGGAGCAGAGCCATGCCCGCCGCCGCGGCAAACAGGGTCAGCAGCAGCAGCGTATAGGCGATCACGTTCCGCTTTTCCTGGAGCTTGTCCCGCAGCTGGGAAAAGCTCTCCTTCTTTTTGTCCATAAGGCCCTCCCCTTTCCAGAGCAAAAGACACGCCGCCCGGCGCCGGGGGCGTGTCTTTTCGGTTGGATTACATCTTCTCCGGCGCGCTGACACCCAGCAGGCCCATTCCGTTGGCCAGCACGGAGCGCACGGTATCCGCCAGCTTCAGGCGGGCAGCCAGCACAGCGGGCTCCTCACCCTTGATGCGGCAGGCATTGTAGAAGCGGTGGAAGTCACCGGCCAGGGCAACCAGATAGCGGTTGATGCGGCTGGGATCGTAGTCCCGGGCGGCCAGGTGGATCTCCTCGGGGTACTGGGCCAGAGCCTTCACCAGGGCCAGCTCCTCGGGAGCGGTGAACAGGGCGGCGTCAACCGCCTCGGCCTGGGGCACCACAGAGCCCTCCTCCGCCAGACGGGCGATGAGGGAGCAGATGCGGGCGTGGGCGTACTGGACATAGTACACGGGGTTCTCGCTGTCCTCCCGCACGGCCAGGTCCAGGTCGAAGTCCAGGGGGGTGGTAGCGGCCCGGGAGTTGAAGAAGTAGCGGGCGGCGTCCACGCTGATCTCGTCCAGCAGGTCGTGCAGGGCGATGGTCTTGCCGGAGCGCTTGGACATACGCACAGGCTTGCCGTCCTGCATCAGGTTCACCAGCTGCATCAGCACCACCACCAGGCGGTGGGAGCCGTCCAGGCCCAGTCCGTCCAGAGCGGCCTGCAGACGAGCCACGTGGCCGTGGTGGTCGGCGCCCCAGATGTTGACGGCCTTGTCAAAGCCGCGCACCTCCAGCTTGTTGCGGTGGTAGGCGATATCGGCGGCAAAGTAGGTGTAGAAACCGTTGGCACGGCAGAGCACATCGTCCTTCAGGTCCAGCTTGTCCACCTGCTCCTGGGTCTTACCCTCCCGCATGAACTTCTCCTTCAGCAGGCGGGTGGTGTCCAGCCACAGGGCGCCGTCCTTCTCATAGGTCCAGCCCTTCTCCTTCAGCATCTCCACGGTCTGGGCCACATAGCCGGAGTTATGCAGAGCGGACTCAAAGAACCACTGATCGTACACGATGCCGTAGCGCTTCAGGTCCTCCTCCATGCGGGGGATGTTGACAGACAGGCCGTACTGGGCCAGCTTGTCCAGACGCTCCTCCTCAGGCAGGTCCTTCCAGCTGTCGCCATGCTGGTCATACACGGCCTGAGCCAGCTGACGGATGTCGTCGCCGTGGTAGCCCTCCTCGGGGAAGGGGAAGTTCTCCTCGCCTACGATCAGCTGCATATAGCGGGCGTTGATGGACATGGCAAACTTGTGGATCTGGTTGCCGGCGTCATTGACATAGAACTCTTTCCAGGTGTTGCAGCCGTCCCGCTTCAGCACGTTGGCCAGCGTGTCGCCCAGCACGCCGCCCCGGGCGTTGCCCATGTGCATGGGGCCGGTGGGGTTGGCGGAGACGAACTCCACCATCACCTTCTCGCCGCGGCCTTCGTCCACCGCGCCGTAGGTCTCCCCCTCAGCCTGGATGTCAGCGAGCACGCCGCCGTACCACTTGCTGCCCAGGGTAAAGTTCAGGAAGCCGGGGCCGGCGATCTCCACCTTCTGGAAGAAGCTGCCCTCCAGCTCCATGTGGTCCACAATGGCCTGGGCAATGGCGCGGGGAGCCATGTGCATGGCCTTGGCGCCCGCCATGGCAAAGGAAGAGGCGTAGTCCCCGTGGGAGGTATCCTTGGGGATCTCGATGGTGGCCTTGACCGCCACGTCTCCGGGCAGAATGCCCGCCTGAGCGGCCCGCTCATAGGCCTGCTGGGTCAGCTGAGCCACCTGGCTGCGGGCGGCTTGGATCATGTTTGACATTTCTATCACCTTTTCACTTGGAATTGTTCTCTCTCTTTTGAGAAATGAGCCGGTTTACTGCTTCAGTCCGAAGCTGCCATCCGACTCCTTGACATTGATCTGGAAAACATTACGTCCGGCGATCTCGTGGTCGATCTCGATGGCGTAGTCGATCTCGATCTCCCCGCCCCGGTCGCTGAGCTCGGCCAGCAGGTGGCGGGTATTCACCCCGATGGTCATGGCGCCGTAAGGGGTGTTGTACATGGACATGTGACGCCGCCCCTCTTCAAACACCATCTGGGAGTTCACCTCTCCCACCCGCATCAGGGTCACCCGTTCCGGCTCGATCTGAAAGGTGGTCAGGGTCCCCTCCAGGCCGGTGAGCTCACTCTCCTGGTAGGACAGGGTGTAGTGGTCTCCCTCCCGCTCCAGGCGTCCCTCGGTGACCAGTTCGATGGTATCGGGCTGATTGCCCTCAAATCGCTGCGTCCCCTTGATGGAAATGATGACTTCTTTTTCCATTTTCATGGAATCCTCCCAGGCTGTTTGTTTTCTCTGTGCAACAGGACAGGTGGAGGTATTATACACTCCTTGACCCCCTCCTGTAAAGAGAATGGCATCTTATTTATTTTATGCCATTTTTCTCCCGGTGACAAGGGGCAGTTTTCCCAGAAAATATGCCCGCTCCATTTGACAAGCCGCCCACATAGACTATAATATAAAGATACCACCAGTCCCCTTGATTCCGGGAAAGGAGGTCCGCGCTATGAACCTGGAATTAACGAACAAACAATTTCGCCGGCTTTTGGATCTGGTTTACATTGGAAACTGGATTCTGAATTCCACCCGGGGAGACCAGCGGTTCGCCGATTATGACGAGGTGGAGAGCCTTGTTTTTGGAAAGGCCGTGCTGGAGGGCATGCCCGCTCTGGCCGAGCTGTATCAGGGAGAGATCGTCCCCTCCCGCGCATTTGTGGAGGGCGGAATCCACGAGGCCATTATGGAATATGAGAACAACGTGTTCTTTGATATTCTGGCCGAGGATCTGGCCCGCCGGGACATGGATGACGCCCCCATTGACGAGAGCAATTACGAGGAGCTCACCAGCCGCATCGACGCCTATATCGCCGAATTTGAACAACACGGCACCGACAACATTTTGGTGGACATCGACACCTGATCTCTTGTCGAAACCGGCACAGGGCCGGTCCCGCAGGCAGCTGCCCGGGACCGGCCCTGATTTTATTTATCCCTTTTTCCGCAGCAGAAAGGTAATGAGGAACCAGGCGGCCAGATAGAGGGTGATGGCCGCGCCTGCGGAGGTATCAATGTAATAGGAGGTCATCAGCCCGGCGATGCCGGCCCCCACTGCTCCCATCAGGGAGAGCAAGTGGTACTGGGTCATGTTCCGGGCGATGTTCCGGGCGGAAGCGGCGGGCAGAACGATGAGGGCGTTGATGACCATCAGGCCCACCCAGGTCATGGACACCGTGACCACCACGGCGATGGCCACCGAGAACACCGTCTCCTGCCAGAACACCTTCACCCCCCGGCTGTCCGCCAGCGCGGGATGGACGGCGGAGAGCATCAGCTGGTTGAAGGACACCGCCCACAGCACAATGATGAGCAGCAAAATCACCGCCAGCAGGGCGATCTTCCCCGGCTCCACCGACAGGATATCACCGATGAGCAGGGCGTTGAACTTGGTAAAGGAGCGCCCGCCCAGGGTGGAGATAAAGATACCCAGGGCCACGGCGGTGGAGGAGAACACGCCGATCACCGTGTCGCTGGCCAGAGCGGAGCGGCGGCGCACCCAGTTGAAGAGCAGGGCAAAGACCACCGCGAAAGCCACTGCCGCCCAGGTGGGCTCGTTGAAGCCGCAGATGGCGCCGATGGCCATGCCGGTAAAGGCGGAGTGGCCCAGGGCGTCGGAAAAGAAGGACATGCGGCTGTGCACCACCATGGTGGACAGGATTCCAAAGAGGGGCGAGATGACCAGCACCGCCAGCAGGGCGTTTTTCATAAAATACATCCCGCCGCTCTGGGCCCACTCAAAGGGCAGCAGCTCCACCAGAGAATACCAGAGCTCCATCAGCCCTCGCCCCCTTTCCCCACCCGCAGGTGGAAGGTCTCGTAAAATTCCGGCGAGGACAGCACCTCATCGGGCGGACCGGACTTCAGCACCTTTTTGTTGAGCAAAATCACCTTGTCGGCAAACTGGCCCAGGGTGGCGAAGTCGTGGGTGGACAGGAGGATGGACAGGTCGTACTTGGTGCGCAGCTCGTCCAGCATCTCCAGCAGCTGGTGCTCGCCCTCAATGTCCACGCCGGACAGGGGCTCGTCCAGAATGAGGATATGGGGCACCGGCTCCAGAGCCAGGGCCAGCAGCACCCGCTGGAGCTGTCCCCCAGACAGGGCCCCCATGGCCTTGTCCAGCAGGTCCTCCCCGTGGACCCGGGCCAGGCTCTGGCGGCAGCGCTCCCGGTACTTTTTCGGGATGGGCAGCCACACCGGCCAGCGGGCGGTGGCGGCGGTAAAGAAGTCCAGCACGCTTACCGGGTCCCCCCGATCAAAGCTGGGGGACTGGGGCACGTAGCCGATGAGGGGCCGGCTGCCCCCCACCACGCTGCCGTCGGCCAGACGGATGGCGGGCCCGCCCGCCGGGGAGAAGGTGATGTTTCCCCCATAGGGCAGCTGACCCAGAATGCTGCGGAACAGGGTGGATTTGCCCGCCCCGTTGGGGCCGATGAGGGCGGCAATCTCTCCGCAGTGGAGGTGGAAGGACACGTCCTCCAGGATCTCCTCCCCTTCCAGGCGGACGTTGAGTCCCTCCAGCTTCAGGCAGCAGGCGTCAGCGCAGCCCCCTGCCATTTTGCCGTGTTTGATCTTTCTCATGAAATAACCTCTTCCCCGGCAAAGCCGTTGACGATGGCTGTCACGTTGGCGGACAGTCCGTCCATGTAGTTGCTCAGTTTGCCGTCATCGGGCCCGTCCATGAGCATGGTCAGCTGGGCCACCTGGCAGCCGGTCTCCCGGGCAATGGCCTGGGCGGTGGCGTCGGAGCCGTTGACCTCGGTGAAAATGACCGGGATGCTGTGCTCCTTCACCAGGGTCACCGTCTCGTTGATGACCTGGGCGCTGGCCTCGCTGCCCTCTTCCTCCTCGATGGCGGCCAGGAGGGGCAGATCAAAGGCCTTGGCAAAGTACTGGAAGCCGTCGTGGAAGGTGACAAGGCCGGAGACCTCCACCCCGCTGCCCTGGATCATGTCCTGCAGCGTACTGTTCCAGCTTTCCAGCTGCGCCTGGGTGGCCGTGAGATTGTCTGCATAGGTCTGCTGGTTGTCCGGGTCGGCCTGGCTCAGGCCCTTCTCCAGATTCTCCGCCATGATGGCGGCATTCGCCGGGTCCATCCAGAAGTGGGGGTCGTAGTGCTCCCCCTCTGTCTCATCCTCGTCGTGGTGGTCGTGGCCCAGCAGCTCCAGCAGTTCCACGCCCTCCGAGCAGTCGATGACAGTCCCCTTGGCGGCGGCCAGGGCGTCATCCATAAAGTCCTCCAGCCCCGCGCCGTTCATGGCGATGACGTCGGCGCCCTCAATGAGCTTCATATCGCTCACCGTCAGGGTATAGTCGTGCAGGCAGCTGACCGCGCCGGTGTTCAGCCGCTCCACCACCACGCCGTCCACGTTCTCCGCCACGGCGCTGGCCAGCAGATAGACCGGATAGGTGGTGGCCACCACGGTCACGCGGGCCTGTTCCTGTTCACTTTCACTCCCCTGCCTTCCGCCGCAGGCGGTGAGCATCAGGGCAATGGATAAGCAAAGGGCCAAAAGGGATGTTTTTTTCATAGGTCTATTTCCTTTCTGTGTCCTTTTTCTTCCCAACTGATTTATTATATTCTTTTTCCCTGCATTTGTAAAGAAAATGCCGCCCGGGAACCTCTTCCCAGACGGCATTTTCTTCACTTTCCTTCCAGCAGCTCCAGCAGCAGGCGCTGGTTCTCCAGGGCGGCCTGGCCCAGAGCGGCGGACTTCTCTTTCAGCCGCTCCAGCTTTTCCTGATAGTGGGCCATCATCTCGTCGGCGCAGGCAATGGCCTGGCGGCGGTCGAAGTTTTCCACGTCTCCGGCGCTGGGCATATCCAGCTCCTTTAAATAGCTGTCCACCTTGGGGTCATACACCAGACCGATGCAGGGCACCGCCATGCGGGCGGCAAAGATCAGGGTATGCAGGCGCATGGCCACGCACAGCCGGGCCTGGCCCAGCACCGACATCAACTCCCGGGGCGTACAGGACACATCCAGCAGGTAGGAGGGCTCCTCCATGGCCTGGCGCACCTGTGCGGTGGTCTGGCGGTCATGCTCCGGCTGCATCAGCAGGAACAGGATCTCCATACCATAGGTCCGCCGCAGGTGGTCACACAGGGCGGCCAGTTCCTTGGGGAAGGTCTCGCTGCCCGGCCAATCCCGCACGGACACCGCCGCAAAGGGCTTTCCTGCAGGCAACTGCGCCTGGGCCAGCAGCTCCAAGCCCCGCTCCTGGCTGGCGGGCGAGAGATTGAACACCGGGTCGGCGGTGACATGCAGGTCCTGGCGCTTCACACCCATCTCCCGCAGCTCCTTGGCCGAGCCGCTGTCCCGCAGGGTCACCAGAGCCGCCCGCTCCACCGCCCGGCGCACCCGGCGGCGGTTGGCAGGCCGGTTCACAGGGCCGATACCGTTGGCGTAGAGCATCACCGGCTTGCCCATCCACTCCGCACAGCGGATGATGGACAGGTAGTAGAGCAGGGACCGGGTGGAGGTGCGGTCCTGGAGCAGGCTGCCGCCTCCCGAAAGGAGGGCGTCACAGCGGCGCAGAGCCTTCAGCACCTTCCAGAAGCGGAAGCGGGGCACCGCCTCCATGGCGCACAGGTCCCAGGTCAGCTGGGGATCGTTGGACAGCACGGTCACCGAAACCTCAGAGCTGGCGGCCAGAATCCCCTCGTGGACCGACTGCAAAATGGCGTCGTCTCCGGCGTTGGAGAAGCCGTAGTAGCCGCTCATGACCACGTTGTACTTCCGGCGGCGGACCTGCTCATACATGTCCAGGCAGTCCTGGGCCATGCGCCGCACGGAGTAATACTGGAAAATCACCTGGCGGCCGTAGGCGCCCACCTTCTCCTTCTCCTCGGGAGACAGGGCCAGAGCCGCCGCCACATCCTGCAGCAGGGTCTTGGGGTCGGACATGGGCAGGCCGCGGCAGCAGAAGTTTCCTTCCTGGGCCTGAGCCAGCTTTTCGGGGCCGAACAGGCCCTGGTAGCCCTCGTTGCCTGCCACGATCACCGGCTTGGCCGCCGACATGGCCTCCAGGGCCGCACGGGACACGCCCACAAATACCTGGCCCGCGGCCACGATGCGGTTGATGTCAGTGCGGGGGCCGGTCATGACCACGCACTTGCGGCCCAGATCGGCGTTCACCTTGTCCGCCTTCTCCTTCAATTCCTGAAATACGTTTCCGCCGCCGGCGATGAGCAGCTGTACCCCGGGGACCAGGCGGTCCAGCTGGGGGGCGACCTCAATGAGCTGCCGGGCCACCATAGCCCGGTCGGCGTCCATCCGGCTGACGTAGGAGACCACCGGCTTTTCCGGGTCCATGGAGAACTCCTCCAGCACAGCCTGGCCGGAGATCTCCGGGGAGAACTTGTCCGTGTCGATGCCGTTGATGGTCACGGAGATGTTCTCCGCCTTCAGGCCGTACTCCCGGATGAGGTAGGCCTTGATGTCGTCGGACACCGCCACGGTGCGGTCGCCCCAGTTGGTGAGGTACCGCAGCATGCCCTTGGTGTCAAAGACCCAGTGGGCGGTGGTGACAAAGGGGAAGCCCATAGAGCGCTGCAGGCTCCCGCACAAAAAGGCGGGGATGCGGGCGTGGGCGTGGACCACGTCGGGGTTTTCCTTGGCGATGATCTTTTTGAGCATAGACCGGGAACGAAGCATATCCGATACGCTGCGCCGGTGCATGGGAACGGAGTAGTGGCGGATGCCCGCCTGGGTAATCTCGGGCACGTAGACGCCCCCGTTGGAGGCGATGGCGATATCGTGCCCCTGGGCTTTCAGCTGTTTTGCCAGCTCCACGATGTGGGTCTCCGCCCCGCCGATGTCAAGGCCCATGGTGGCCATGAAAATTTTCATGCCGAAGCTCCTTTACACGCCATCCTCACCGGCCAGCTCAATGCTGGCAATGGTCCCGACAAAGCTGGCGTACTTGGTATTGAAATTCCGGGTAGAATTGACGCCCAGATCATAGATGCGGTTGACCGCGTAGTTGCCGTCGGACTCGATGAGAGCCTCGGCCTGCAGGGTGAGCAGGACGTCGTAATATCCCTCACAGGGCACCATGGCCACGGTGCCGTCATCCAGCTCCGCCTGCTTGGTGCCGGGGGTCACCTGGATGTCCAGGATCTCGCCCAGAGAACCGCCGGTGCTGCGGTCCTTATCGTACATCTGGTCCCCCACCTTGATGGCATCCACCACGTACTGGGGCTGGTTCTGCAGCTGCATCTCATACACGATCTTGGTGGTGGTGACCTTGGTGCCCGTCTGGGGCTGGTGGGTCTTGTAGTAGATGGCGGCGCCCATGACCAGCACCACCAGGATGACCACTACGTCTACAATGCTGATCTTGCCGAAGAGACGGCCGTTACGATCCATGATTTTCATTGTCACTCACCTCTCTCAATCGTGGTAACAGGGCCGCTGCCCATGTAGCCGGGGCCGCGCACATAGGCGGTCTGGCCCACCCGGATGTCATAGCCGCTGTCCAGCAGCAGCGCCTCGTCGGTGCTGGTGCAGGTGCTCTCCACGGTGACGTACACGTCCTCGTAGCCGTCCAGCTCAGCCATCACATAGGTCTTGGTCTCCTGGTCCAGCACCTGGACCATGGCGGGCTTGCGCTCTACGGACACCACGGTACCCATGCGGTAGTTCTTCACGGTGTCCTCCAGCTGGTCCCCGGCCTTTACCATCTGGCTGCCGGACTCATTCATCTTCTGGAACAGCACGGTGTACTGCACGGTCTGGGTGGTGGGAGCGGAGGCGTCCGTTCCCTTATCCTTCAGGGTGAGATAGCCAAAGGCAGCCGCGGCCAGCAGCACCACCACCAGCACGATGGCGTCGAACAGATTCAGCCGCAGGCGAAATTTGTGGTTATTTTGTTCCATGAGATACTCCTTTCAGAACGTCGAGATACACTTGTTCCACGTTTCTGGCAAATACTTCTCCGGTAAACCGGGCCTGGAAAACTTCCTTGGCCCGCTGGCCCATGTGGGCACAGGTCTCGGGCTGGTCCATGAGGCGGGCGATGCAGTCAGCCAGGGCCTTGCTGTCCCGGGCGGGGAACACCAGTCCGTTGTCCCCGTCCTTCACCAGCCAAGGGTTTCCGCCGTAGTCGCTGACGATGGAGGGCAGCCCCAGGCTCATGCCCTCCAGCAGGGCGATGCTGGTGGCTTCGGTGCCGTAGGAGGCGTTGAGCTGCACATCCAGAATGGACAGCAGGGCGGCCACATCGGACCGGAAGCCCAGCAGAGGCATCACATCCTCCACGCCCAGTTCCTTCACCCGGCGCTGCAGCTCTTCCTCGTAGGCGCC
>USCO01000072.1 GCA_900553135.1 uncultured Eubacteriales bacterium
CCCACCGCTCCGCCGTGGCCATCGTCTCCGCCCTGAAGCGGGGTCTGAGCCAGGCCGGGCTGCCCGCCGACGCCCTGCAGCTGGTGGAGGACACTACCCGGGCTTCGGCCAACGAGCTGATGCAGGCCCGGGGCTTTGTGGACCTGCTCATCCCCCGGGGCGGCGCGGGGCTCATCCGCTCCTGCGTGGACAACGCCACCGTGCCTGTCATCCAGACGGGCACCGGCATCTGCCACATCTATGTGGACAAAATGGCCGACCAGGCCATGGCCCTGGACATTCTGGAAAACGCCAAGTGCTCCCGCCCCAGCGTGTGTAACGCCTGCGAGGTGTGCCTGGTGGACGCCGCCATCGCCCAGGAATTTCTCCCCAAGCTCCATGCCCGCCTGACCCAGGACCGGGCCGAGCATCCCGTAGAGCTTCGCCTGGATGAGGCCGCCCAGGCCATCATCCCCGGCACCCCCGCAGGCGACATGGATTTTGACACCGAGTTTCTGGACTACATCCTGGCCGTGAAGGTGGTGGACGGAGTCCAGGAGGCGGTGGACCACATCGCCGCCCACTCCACCGGCCACTCCGAGGCCATCCTCACCGCCGACGAAGCCGCCGCCCGGGCCTTCCTGGGCCAGGTGGACTCCGCCGCCGTGTACTGGAACGCCTCCACCCGCTTCACCGACGGCGGAGAGTTCGGCCTGGGCTGCGAGATGGGCATCTCCACCCAGAAGCTCCACGCCCGGGGCCCCATGGGCCTGGGGGAGCTGTGCTCCTACAAGTACGTGGTGCGGGGTACGGGCCAGATCCGCTGACCCCTGGATTTCCCAGTGACAGGGCGGACGAAATCCGATATGCTGTGAGTGTCCCTGGAATACCGGTCCCCTTTGGGGCTGTGTAGATATTTGTTCCTATTGTCTTCCGTGTTTCAGAAAGGACTGATTCCAATGAACGAGTTTCACACGGAGTTCTGCCAAGTCACCGGAGACCTGCTGGATTGTGAGCAGGTGCGCATGATGGGCCAGTGGTACCACCACGGCACCGTGTCCACCCTGGACCACTCCCTGTTTGTGGCCTACTGGTCCTTCCGTATCGCCCGGTTCCTGGGCCTGGACGCCCAGGCGGCCGCCCGGGGCGGGCTGCTTCACGACCTGTACCTCTACGACTCCCGGGATAAGTCCGCCCATCCCGGCTGGCAGTGCTTCGACCATCCCAAGGCGGCCGAGCGCAACGCCCGGCAGATCACCGACCTCAGCGAGAAGGAGAGCAACATCATCCTGTCCCACATGTGGCCCGCGGGAGGCGCACTCCCCCGGTCCCGTGAGGCCTGGCTGGTGGACGCGGTGGACACCTTCTGCGCCAGCCTGGAGCTGTCCGGGCTGTACCGGCCCGAGCGGCTGCGCCGCCGTCTGGGCGTGCAGCCCATTGAGACGCCCAAGGCTGCCGCGGCTGCCTGCTGACAGCAAAATAAAAGAACTCCCGCCCGCGCCATCGGCGCGGACGGGAGTTCTTTTTTGTCAGCCGTTAAACTTGTTCATGGCCCGGTCGGGACCCTCCTTGATGAGGCACTCCACGGCGTCGGCGGCCCGCTTCACCGCCTGGTCCATGGCCTTCTTGTCCTCCCCCTGGAACTTGCCCAGCACCCAGTCGGCCAGGTCGTAGTCGGGGTGGGGTTTCTCGCCCACGCCCACCCGCACCCGGGGGAACTGGTCGGTGCCCAGGTGCTGGATGATGCTCTTCAGGCCGTTGTGGCCTCCGGCGGAGCCCCCCTTGCGGATGCGCAGGCGGCCCACCGCCAGGGCCGTGTCGTCGGAGATGACCAGCACGTGGTCGGCGGGGATTTTATAAAAGTCCGCCGCCTGGCCCGCCGCCTCGCCGGACAGGTTCATGTAGGTCACCGGCTTCATCACCAGCACCTTTTCCCCGGAAATGGAAAAGACGTTGGTGAGGGCCTTGAACTTCAGCCGCTGGATGGGCAGGCCGTAGCGCTCCCCCAGCTCGTCGGCCACCATAAAGCCGGCGTTGTGGCGGGTGTTCTCATACTGGTCCCCGGGGTTGCCCAGGCACACCAGCAGCCAGGTGGGGCCCCCGGCAGATTTCTTCAAAAACATGGTGTTTCCTCCCAAAACAAGGGGGCGGGCTCAATGCCCGCCCCCTTGAGCGCTGTAATCGGATCAGGTGAACAGACGAGAGACGGAGGTCTCCTCGTAGATGTGGCTGATGGCCTCGGCAAACATGTGAGCCACGGAGATGTAGCGGATCTTGTCGCTCTTGACGCCGGGCTTGGGGGGAATGGTGTCCAGGAACACCACCTCGTCCATGACGCTCTCGTTGATGCGCTGCACGGCGGGGCCGGAGAGCAGGCCGTGGGTGGCCACAGCGGTGACGTCCTTGGCGCCGCCGATGTCCACCAGAGCCTTGGCGGCGTGGCAGAGAGATCCGCCGGTGTCCACCATGTCGTCCAGGAGGATGACGTGCTTGTCCTTCACGTCGCCGATGATGTTCATGACCTCGGAGGAGTTGGCCTTCTGACGGCGCTTATCCACGATGGCCAGGGGCATGTTCAGCTTCTGAGCGAAGGCGCGGGCGCGGGCCACGCTGCCCACGTCGGGGGACACCACCATGGTGTCGTCCTGCACGGCGGCGAACTTGCGGAAGCACTCGCTGACGAACAGGGGGGAGCCCAGCAGATTGTCCACAGGGATGTCAAAGAAGCCCTGGATCTGGTTGGCGTGCAGGTCCATGGTCAGCACCCGGTCGGCGCCGGCGCGGGTGATGAGGTTGGCCACCAGCTTGGCGGAGATGGGATCGCGGGGCTTGGTCTTGCGGTCCTGACGGGCGTAGCCGAAATAGGGGATCACGGCGGTGATGCGGCCGGCGGAGGCGCGGCGCAGGGCGTCGATCATAATGAGCAGTTCCATGAGGGCGTCGTTGACGGTGTGGGCCACGCCATCCTTGAAGTAGGGACAGGTGGACTGGACCACAAAGACGTCAGATCCGCGGACGGTCTCGTAGATGGAGGCAAAGTTCTCGCCGTCGGCAAAGGAGCCTACCTCAGAGTTGCCCAGAGGTACCCCCAGCTCCTGGCAGATGGCCTTGGCCAGGTTGGGGTTGGAGTTGCCCGTAAAAATCTTGATGCTCTTACCGTGTGTGATCATAATCAACTTCCTTCCATTCATTGTGGGAACGGGGCGTTCCCATGTTCTGTTGCTCCTGAGTACAAGCGCGGGGGTTACTTCTTCTCTTTTTTCGCCCGGTGAGCGGCGGCCCAGCCGGGTTTATCCACTTGACGGGCCCGGGCCACGGCCAGGGCGTCGGCCTCTACATCGTGGGTGATGGTGGAGCCGGCGGCGGTGAAGCAGCCGTCCCCCAGCTTCACGGGAGAGACCAGGTTGGTGTTGCAGCCGATAAAGCAGTTGTCCCCGATGGTGGAGCGGTACTTGCGGTTGCCGTCATAGTTGACCAGAACGGTTCCGCAGCCGAAGTTTACCTTCTTGCCCACGTCGGCATCTCCCACATAGGTGAGGTGAGAGATCTTGGTGCCGTCGCCGATGGTGGAGTTCTTCAGCTCCACAAAGTCGCCCACCTTCACATCCCGGCCAACCTCGCAGTTGGGACGGATGTAGGCAAAGGGGCCCACGTGTGCTCCCGCGTGGATGACGCTCTCATTGCACTGGGAGGAATTGATGGTGACCTCGTCCTCCACCACGCAGTCCACCAGCATGGTGTTGGGGCCGATCTCACAATTTTTCCCCACCACCGTGTTGCCGCGAAGAATGGTGCCGGGCAGGAGCAGGGTACCCTCTCCCACAGTGACAGTGTCCTCTACATACACAGTGCTGGGGTCCATCATGCGCACGCCGCTGTCCAGAAGGGCTTGGCGCTTTGCGCGAAAGTCGTCCATAGGTAATGACGCCTCCTGATTGAATTCAAAATGGGGGAGTCACTCCCCCACCGGCCTCCCTGGGAGGCTCTTACAGGGCCATTATAGCATAACCCTTTGAAAAATTTGACCCCCTAACGGGAATTTTTTTCACAAACTTTCATTTCTTTCAGATTTCCACCAAAACGCCTGTTCAGACTTGGCAAAACTGTACACAAAGACAGCGGCTTTCGGGAAGGTCCCTTCCAAAACTTTGCCTGGAAGAACCTTCCCGCCGCTGTTTTCCCTTAGAGAACAGGGTAGGCCTCCACCAGGGCCTGGGCGGTGCGCAGGGGGTCGTCCCCCGCCCGCAGGCGCAGGGTGAACTTGGGGGTGTCCCCGGGGATGAGGAGCAGCCGGTCCTTGAACTTGGGCATGGCGCACAGGGCAGAGAAAGCCTCCAGGCTGAACTCTCCCAGGGTGAAGGCCAGCTGGTTCCCCTTCTGGGCGATGTCCCGGATGCCCTTCTCCCCCGCCTGGGAGCGGAGGATGGCCACCGAGATGAGGTTGTTCACCGTGCGGGGCGGCTCGCCGTAGCGGTCAATGAGCTCATCCACCAGGTCGTCGGCATCCCCCTCGCTGCGGATGGCGGCGATGCGGCGGTACAGGTCCATGCGCTGCTCCTGGGCGGGGACGTACCGGTCGGGGATGGAGGCGGCCACGTTGAGGTCGGCGGTGCACTCGGCATTCTGCTTGGGGGGCAGACCCTGCTCCTGGAGGACGGCCTCCTCCAGCAGCTTCAAATACATATCGTAGCCCACGCTGAGGAGGAAGCCGCTCTGCTCCGCCCCCAGCACGTTGCCCGCGCCCCGGATCTCCAGGTCCCGCATGGCGATCTTGAAGCCCGAGCCGAACTGGGCAAACTCCCGGATGGCCCCCAGGCGCTTGGCGGCCACCTCGGTGAGCACCTTGCCCCGGCGGTAGGTGAGGTAGGCGTAGGCCCGGCGGTTGGACCGGCCCACCCGGCCCCGCAGCTGGTGCAGCTGGGCCAGACCCAGGTGGTCGGCGTCCTCGATGATGAGGGTGTTGGCGTTGGGCAGGTCGATACCCGTTTCAATGATGGTGGTGCACACCAGCACGTTGAGCTCCCCGTCGGTCATGCGGCTCATGACGTCGTCAATGGCCTCCTGGTTCATGCGGCCATGGGCCACGCCCACGGCGGCGTCCTCCCCCAGCTCCCGGGCGATGCGGTCGGCGGTGCGGTGGATGGTCTCCACCCGGTTGTGCAGGTAGTACACCTGCCCGCCCCGCTCCAGCTCCCGGCGCATGGCGTCCAGCAGCACCGGCCAGTTGTGCTCCAGCACATAGGTCTGCACCGGCTGGCGGTCGGCGGGGGGCTCCTCCAGGGTGGACATGTCCCGGATGCCCGACATGGCCATATTCAGGGTGCGGGGAATGGGGGTGGCCGACAGGGTGAGCACGTCCACCTGGGGGAACAGCTCCTTCAGCCGCTCCTTGTGCTGCACGCCGAAGCGCTGCTCCTCGTCCACCACCAGCAGGCCCAGGTCTTTGAATTTCACGTCCCGGTTAAAGAGGCGGTGGGTGCCGATGAGGATGTCCACCTGGCCCTCCTCCACCCGGCGCAGGGTCTCCTTCATCTGGGTGGAGGTGCGGAAGCGGGAGACCACGTCGATGTTCACCGGGTACTTCTGGAAGCGGCGCAGGGCATTCAAATAGTGCTGCCGGGCCAGCACCGTGGTGGGCACCAGCACGGCGGTCTGCTTGCCGTCCATGACGCACTTCATCATGGCCCGGAAGGCCACCTCGGTCTTGCCGTAGCCCACGTCGCCGCACAGCAGCCGGTCCATGGGGATGGGCCGCTCCATGTCCCGCTTGATCTCCTCCACACAGCGCAGCTGGTCCTCGGTCTCTACATATTCAAACTGCTCCTCAAACTCCTTCTGCCAGGAGGAGTCAGGAGAAAAGGCAAAGCCGGGCTGGCGCTGGCGCTGGGCGTAGAGCTGGATGAGCCCCTTGGCCAGGTCCCGCACCGCCTTCTTGGCCCGGGTCTTGGCCTTTTCCCAATCGCCGCCCCCCAGGCGGGAGAGTTTTTTGGTCTGCTGGGCCTCCTCCCCGCCGCCGATATACTTGGAGATCTGGTCCATCTGGGTTGCGGGGACGTAGAGCACGTCGGTGCCCGCGTAGGCGATCTTCACGTAGTCCTTCTCCACCCCGTCGGCGGGCATCTTCACCATGCCCACATAGCGGCCCACGCCGTACTGCTGGTGGACGATGAGGTCTCCGGGGGACAGGTCGGCGTAGGACTTCAGCTTCTCCCGGTTGGTCACGTCCTTGTGGGGACGGCGGGTCTTTTTCCGCACCGCCTCCCCCTCCGTGAGCACGGCCAGCTTCAGCTCGGGGTACTCCATGCCCGCGGACAGGCCCCCCACGGTGACCAGCACCTGGCCCGCCTTGGGCAGGGCCTTGGGCTGCAGATCCAGGGCGGCGGACACCCCCGCCTCCCCCAGCAGCTCCATGAGGGTCTCTCCCCGGCTGTGGGAGGACACCAGCACCAGGGAAGAAAAACCGTTTTTCTGGTAGTAGGCCAGATCCTGCACCGCCGCCTCAGCTCCGCCCCCAAAGCCGGGCAGCTGCCGGGCGGTGAGGGAGATGAGCTCCTTGGGGGCCACGGGGTAGGCGGTGAGGGTGAAGGAGTCCAGGTAGGCCATGGGAAAGTCCTCCAGACGGCGGCACAGCCCTTCCAGGGGCAGCCACAGCCCGGCGCACTCCCCCGCCAGCTCCCCCCGCTCCAGGAGGGTTTTCACGTCCTCCTCCATCTGCCACTGCCAGGTCTTGGCCCGCTCGGCCACCCGGCTGCTCTCACACCACAGCACCAGGGTACCGGGGGCCAGGTAGTCCGCCGCCGTGGCCGTCTCGGGGTAGATGAGGGGCAGATAGCGGTCGGCGCCCTCCAGGGCGCGGCCCTGCTCCAGCTCCTCCCGGTCCCGGTCCAGGGTCTGGGCCAGCTGGTCCTCTCCCCGGCTCCGGGCCCCCCGGGCCATGGCCTCCAGCTTCTGCCCCAGGCCCAGCACGCCGCCCGGGGCCAGGCCGGGCAGGGTCTCCGCCCCGGGAAACAGCTCCGCCCGGTCCACGTTGTCGGTGCGGCGCTGGGTGGCCGGGTCAAAGAAGCCCATGGCGTCCAGCTCGTCGTCAAAGAAGTCGGCCCGGACGGGCAGGTCCATGGCGGGAGAGTACACGTCCAGGATGCCGCCCCGCAGGGCAAACTGTCCCGGCCCCTCCACCTGCTGGCAGCGGGTGTAGCCCGCCCGGGTGAGGGCGGCGGCCAGGTCGTTGAGATCGTAGCGTCCCCCCACCTCCAGGGTGACACAGGCCCCCTCCAGGGTCTGGGGGGGCAGGGTGCGCTGCATCAGGCCCTCCACTGTGGCCACGATGAGGGGGTACCGGTCCCGGCGCAGGCCGTCCAGCAGAGCCAGGCGGCGCTGCTCCCACTGGTGGGAGGCCACCGTCCCCGGCTGGAGATGGAAGCTGCGGGCGGTGAGAACGGGCACCTCCTCCCCCGTGAGGGCGGCGGCGTCCCGGGCCAGGCGCTGGCCCTCGCCCTCGTCGGCGCACAGCAGCACCACCCCCTGCTCCCCGCTGGCGGCGGCGGCAAAATGGACCCGGTGGATGGCCGACAGCCCCGACAGGGCCACCGGAGACCGCCCCCCATCCAGGGCCGCCAGCAGCTGCCGGTATTCGGGCAGCTGTTTGATTCCATCGCGGAGAAGCTCCACAGTATATCACTCCTTGTAGTCGTTTTTTCCAGTATATGTCAGGTAAAAGCGCGCCAATGCCCCCCGTCTCCTTCCAAAGATGGGGGGTCGCGCCGTTGGATTCAGGCCCAGTTTACCCTCTTTTCTCCCCTGCGTCAAGGCGAAAGGCCCCCCTTTCCCCTTGCCCGGCGGGGGGCTTTGTGGTATGATGGTGCAAATTGGGCCCCGGCCCAGTATGCTGGAAGAAAGAAAGGAATCAACGCCTTATGATGAACTGGAAATCCATGGCCGCTCTGGCCCTGTCCGCTGCCCTGGCCCTCACCGCTCTGGGCGGCTGCTCCGCCAAGGGCGACGGCTCCACCTCCGCTGACGGCTCCTCCTCTGTGGAGCCTATGGACCTGAGCAAGGTCACCGACCCCTATCTGGCCACCGCCGGCCTGTCCGCCGACACCGTGGTGGCCACCGCCGGCGATCACGAGATCACCGCCGGCAACGTGCTGTACTGGCTGTCCTACACCGCCGACAGCGCCTCCTACTACTATTCCATGATGGGCATGAGCGACCTGCCCTGGGACACCGAGACCGACGGCCAGACCATGGAGGAGGCCTTCCTGGACGGCGCCCTGAAGACCGCCGCCATGTACACCCTCATCCCCGGCATCGCCCAGGAGCACGGCCTGTCCCTCTCCGACCAGGAGAAGCAGGAGGGCGAGGACGCCCTGAGCTCCATGCTCTTCGACGCGGGCAGCCAGCAGCTCATGGACCATATGATGTGGTCCAGCGCCCTCACCGCCCCCCTGTACACCCAGTTCTACCAGGCCAACCTGCTCAATGACAAGCTCATGGACGCCCTGTACGGCGAGGGCACCGAGGGCTATCCCACTGACGACCAGGTGCTCACCTACGCTCAGGACTCCCTGGGCATCGCCTACCGGGTCAAGCACATCCTGCTGAAGACCGTGGACACCAACAGCCCCATCACCGATGAGAACGGCAACGCCACCGGCGAGTACACCCCCCTGGACGACGAGACTGTGGCCCAGAAGAAGGCCCAGGCCGAGGACATCCTGGCCCAGCTCCAGGCCGCCGACGACAAGCAGGCTCTCTTTGACCAGCTGATGCAGGAGTACAGCGAGGACAGCCCCAGCGGCTTTGAGGGCATGGACGCCGCTCTGGGCGACATGGTGGAGCCCTTCGAGACCGCCGCCCTGGCCCTGGAGCCCGGGGAGATCAGCGGCATCGTGGAGTCCCCCTACGGCTACCACATCATCCTGCGCCTGCCCCTGGAGGCCGACTCCTACCGGGAGGACTACATCTCCTACCTCATGGGCCAGCAGCAGCAGGCCTGGCTGGACGAGAACCCCATCCAGACCAACGAGAACTTTGATAAGATCGACCCCTCCGCCTACTACACCCAGCTGCTCTCCCTGCGCGCCGCGGTTGAGGAGGAGGCTGCCGCCCTCCAGGAGGACGCCTCCACCGGAGATTCTTCCACCGGGGATGCCTCCACGGGAGACGCTTCCACCGCCGACACCTCCGGCGCCGCTTCCTCCAGCCAGGGCTGAGCCTGACGTTCCCACAGGGGACCGCACACGCGGTCCCCTGTTTTTTATGTTTTTCGCTCTTCTCTCTCCTCCGCCGCACTTCGGCGGGCTTCCCTTAACTTAACTTAACAGAACCTAACCTGACTTTACCTTACTTAACTTTACTTAACACAGGTCATGTTGTACGGTTTGTTCCCAAATCCCCTCCAAATCCCAATTGTGTGGTATAATGGCACCATACCCTAAAAAACAGAAAGAAGGGATCGTATGAACTGCCAATTCAGCGAGACTCAATTTGCCTTCTGCGCTCTGAACGAACTGGTTGCGAAACTCAATCCCGCCCATGGCTGGAGCATGCCCATCATGCCCACCCAGCGTGCCGAGGCCCTCTCCGGCTATGATTGCCAGCTGACGGGCAAGGTACGCACTCTGTTTCTGCAATTCAAAGTGCCCCGCAAGCTGCTGCGCACCAATTCCAAGTATTGGTCTTTTCACAACCAGCCCTATTTTCAGTTCAAAATCTGGCCTTTTCCCCCCTGCGAGCAGCACAACATTCTGGTTGATCTGGCAAAGAAGGACCTTCGCAACCAGGTCTTCTACTGCTCCCCCGCCTTTGTGCATCAGTCTACCTTCAACACCCTTTACAGCAAAAACCAGGTGCTGCAAAACAGCATCTTCGTCTCCTGTAGATACTTGCCCTGGGTCTACTCCGGGCAGCACCACAGCATCTCCTACACTCTGTCACCCCGCCGCGCCGTGATGCACTCGGAGCCGGTGGAGGCAGAGTGCCTGGATCTGGAAGGCTTTCTGCTCCGGTCCGAGATCCACTCATCCTATGACAGTCTGGAGGAGTGCGTCTCTTCCCTGGCCCAGCAGCTGGAGCTGGACGAGACCGCGGTACCCTTCCAATGGCAGCCAGAACCGGAAGATCGGCAGTTCTCCGACTACCCCTTCCACGGGGACAACATACCTCGGCGGGAGGACCCCACCCAGTCCAAGCTCCTGCAGGTGGCCTCCACCCTGCTGGCCCAATACGGCGCACATCTGGTTTTGTTTTAAGTTTGTCAGTACCCGCGGCACAGCCGCGGGTACTGTGCTGTTTGGGAGATTTTTCCCCTCCGCCCCCTTTCCCCAAAAAATGGGACGGGCCTTCCGGTATACTGACAGAACACGGAAGGAGCGTGACGCCATGAACAGCTGGCACAGCCGGAGCACAGACCGGCTTTTTGAGGAACTGGACGCCCGGAGCGGCGGGCTCACGGAACATCAGGCCGCCCAGCGGCTGGAAAAATACGGGCCCAATGCCCTGGCGGCCCCGCCCAGGCAGGG
>USCO01000073.1 GCA_900553135.1 uncultured Eubacteriales bacterium
TCGTGGCGGCCGCAGCGGTCCAGATAGCCCAGATGGCTAGCCGGGTCCAGCAGCTGCTGCCCGTCGTGCTGGCCGTGGATGTTCAGCAACTGCTTGCCCAGCTCCCGCAGCTGGGCCACCGTCACCGGGCGGCCATCCACCCGGCACAGGTTGCGTCCGTCTCCCTGGATCTCCCGCTGGAGCAGCAGCTCCTCTTGAGGTACAGGGATGCCGTTTTCCTCAAACCAAGGCAGGGCCGGCGTCTGGGTAAACACCGCCGTCACCAGAGCCGAACGGGCTCCGGTACGGATCAGTTCCCGGCTGGTACGCTGGCCCAACACCGCTCCGATGGAGTCGATGATGATGGATTTGCCCGCTCCGGTCTCACCGGTCAGCACGTTGAACCCCGGCTGAAAGGAAATGTCCGCCGATTGGATCAGGGCGATATTTTCAATGTGAAGTAAGGAAAGCAAGAAATCCACCTCCCGGGCCCTGACGGCCCGTGCCTTATTTCAGCAGCTTGTGGACCTCGCGGTTGAACTGCTCCGCAGAGGCGTTGTCCCGCATGATGAGGATACCCGTGTCGTCACCCGCCAGGCTGCCCACCATGCCAGGAATGTCCATGCTGTCCAGGGCGGAGCAGGCCGCCGAGGCCAGGCCGGGCATGGTGCGCACCACCACAATGTTCTGGGCCAGGTCCACCGAAGTGACGCCCTCTTTAAAAATATTGCGCAGGCGGATATCGGAATCCACCAGCCCCTTCCGGTCAGACACGGCATAGTGATACCCGCCGCCGGACAGTTCCTTGACCAGGCGCAGTTCCTTGATGTCCCGGGAAATGGTCGCCTGGGTGGAGGCAAACCCCCGGGCCTTCAGCTCATCCAGCAGCTGTTCCTGGGTTTCTACGTTCACCGACTGGATGATCTTCAAAATCTCCGCCTGTCTGGCTCGCTTCATGGCGCATAACCTCCTAACTTTTGATTGACCACCTGATAAAAGCTGCGTCCCACCAGCTGCACCAACTGGGTGCGGTGCTGAGAGAGACAGATCTCAACTCGTTCATTACCTGTAAGGCGCATTCCCTTTCCACCATCAATGGAGAGGTACAAACTCTTCCGGTTGCCCTTGGGCAGCTGCACCGTGATGCGCCGCCCGGCGTCCAGCACCATGGCCCGCACGGACAGCTGGTGGGCACACACCGGTGTGACGATAAAGCAGTGGGAGGTGGGCTCCACAATAGGGCCGCCCGCCGACATGGAGTATGCGGTGGAACCTGTGGGGGTCGCCACGATGACGCCGTCTCCCATGATGCGCTGGATCATGGTCCCATCCGCCAGCACCTCTACCTCGGCCACCCGGGCAATGGAGCCCTTGGAAAACACCGCGTCGTTCAACGCCAGGTCCTGGGTCACCAGCCGCTCGCCCCGGTAGACGGAGATGTCCATCATCATCCGCTCCTGAACGGAGAACTTCCCCTGGGCCAACTGGGCCAGACAGGGAAGCTCAGAGCGCTCCAGCTCAGCCATAAACCCCACGCTGCCCATATTCACCCCCAGAATGGGGACATGGTGAAGGGTGGCGTCCCGGGCGGCGTGGAGGATGGTCCCGTCCCCACCAAAGCAAATGAGCAGGTCGGTGCGGGGCAGCTCTTCCTCCAAAGCGCCCAGCTGCACCTGTCGGGGCAGGTCCAGCCGCTCCCCTTTCTTGGGGACGAAGGGCAGGCACAGGGCGGTCTCCGCCCCCGCCTTCTCCAAAATGCGCTTGGCCTCTAACGCGGCCCGCAGTCCCCGGTCGCGGTAGGGGTTGGAACTGAGCAGGACCTTCATGGCGCGACCTCCTTCCCATTCTGGTGGGAGGCCTCCACCAGGGCCTTCAGATCCCCGGTGAACGCTTCTCCCGCCCCGGCCTGGAGGTAGCCCAGATATTCAATGTTGCCTTCCGGGCCCCGAATGGGAGAAAAGGTAATATCCTTTACAGTGAAGTCAGCATTTGCCGCGTGCTCCAGGAAGTGCTCCAACACCTCCAGGTGGACCGCCGGGTCCCGCACCACGCCCTTTTTGCCCACTTTTTCCTTGCCCGCCTCAAACTGGGGCTTCACCAGGCACACCGCCTGGCCGCCCTCCTTCATCAGGGGACGCAGGGCGGGCAGGATCAGGTTCAGAGAGATGAAGGACACATCCACCGAGAAAAAGTCCAAAGGCTCGGGGATCTGCTCCTGCGTGAGGTAGCGGGCGTTGGTGCGCTCCATGCACACCACCTGGGGGTGGGTGCGCAGGCGGTAGTCCAGCTGGTTATAGCCCACATCCACCGCGTACACCTTTTGGGCCCCGTTTTGCAGCATGCAGTCGGTGAACCCTCCGGTGGAGGCGCCGATGTCGGCACAAACCGCTCCCTCCAGCACAATGGGCCAGCAGGCCATGGCCTTTTCCAGTTTCAGGCCGCCCCGGCTGACGTAGCGCAGAGCCTTCTTGTTCCGCACCTCGATCTGCTGCCCCTCGGTGACGGGGGCACCTGCCTTATCTACTTTCTGCTGGTCTACATAGACCTCGCCTGCCATGATGACCGCCTGGGCCTTCTGCCGGCTCTCGGCCAGTCCCCGCTCTACCATGGCCACATCCAGCCGTTTCTTACTGCTCACGGCCCAGCACCTCCAGTGCCCGGCGGCAGATCCCGTCTGCGTCCAGGCCCAAATTTTTCTTCAAAATGGACACCGCCCCATGGGTGACACAATCCCGGCCGCAGTTGACCAGGGCGGCGCCGGCGGAGATCCCCTCCGCCTCCAGAGCTGCCAGCAGGCGCACGCCCACACAGCCCTGTTCCACACACTCCTCCGCCACCAACACGTGGCCCGTCTTACGGACGGACTCCAGAGCCACTTTGGTATCAAGAGGGGTAATGATATTCCACTTTACAACTTCCGCATCCACGCCATGCTCTTTCAGCAGGCGAGCGGCGGCCAGCAGGTCGTTGATTTCCATTCCGTAGCCCGCCAGGGTGATGTCTTTACCAGGCCGCAGGACCACGCAGTCCTCCCGGCCGGAGTCCTCCCGGTACTCTCCCTGGCCGCCCCGGGGATAGCGCACGGCCACCGGGCCGGTCTCCTCCCGGACGGCGCGCTCCATCATCTGGTCCAGCTCGGTAAAGTTGGCAGGGACAAAGACCTTCATCCCGGGCACGCTGTCCAGGTAGGCCACGTCGAAGACTCCGTGATGGGTCTCGCCGTCCTCCCCTACCAGCCCCGCCCGGTCCACACCAAAGACCACGTGGAGGCGGTCAATGGCCACATCGTGGAGGAGCATGTCGTAGCTGCGCTGCAGGAAGGTGGAGTACACCGCAAACACCGGGATGGCGTTTTGCTTGGCCATGCCCGCCGCCATGGAGACGGCACATCCTTCCGCAATGCCCACATCAAAGAACCGCTTGGGATAGGCCTGGGCAAAGGGAACTAACCCCGTTCCGTTGACCATGGCCGCGGTGAGGGCGCACACCCGCTCATCCTCCCGGGCCAGGCGCAGCAGCGTGCGGCCAAAGACGGAGGAAAAGTTCTCTCCCGAGGATTTTTTCGTCTTGCCTGTCTCCGGGTCGAAGGGAGAAACGCCATGAAAGGCATCGGGATTTTCCTCCGCCGGTGCAAAGCCTTTTCCCTTTACTGTTCTGACGTGGAGCAGGACGGGCTCCTTCAAGTCCCGGGCATAGCGCAGCACTTTCGTGAGGTAGGCCACATCGTGGCCATCCACGGGCCCCAGATAGGTGAAGCCCATGTTTTCAAACATACTGCAGGGCAGCAGCAGGCTCTGCTTCAGGGCTTTTTTCAGGTTGTGGGTCACCCGGTAGATCTTTCGTCCGATCCAGGTGGCGCCCATGAAGCGGCGATAGCCCTGCTTGAAGCTGAGATACCGAGGTTTCAGGCGCTGCTTGGCCAGATACTGGGCCATGCCCCCCACGTTCTTGGTAATGGACATGCCGTTGTCGTTGAGGATGACCAGCAGCTGCTGGCTGCACTGACCCGCATTGGACAGTCCCTCGTAAGCCAGGCCGCCGGTGAGGGCGCCGTCGCCGATGAGGGCCACCACCCGGTAGTCCTCTCCCAGAGCGGTGCGGGCCTGGGCCATGCCCAAGGCCACCGCCACCGAGTTGGAGGCGTGTCCGGCGATAAAGGCGTCGTGGATGCTCTCCCCCGGCTTGGGGAAGCCCGCAATGCCTCCGTACTGCCGCAGAGAGGCCATCTCCTCCCGCCGCCCGGTGAGCATTTTGTGGATATAGCACTGGTGGCCCACATCAAAAACCAGACGGTCTTTGCTGGTGTCAAAGACCCGGTGCAGCGCCACCGTCAGCTCCACGGCGCCCAGGTTGGAGGCCAGGTGTCCTCCTGTGCGGGATACGTCCTGAACAAGCTCCTTGCGCAGCTCACCGCACAGTTCTGCGGCCTGCAGGTCCGTATACTCGCTCAAAAGAGGTTCAAATTCTGTTTCTTGTCTGCCCAAGGTAAACCCCTCACATCCTAAAACCGGCGGCGGATGGCTCCGCCGCCCCCCTGTTTAAAAAATCACAGGCCCGAAGTAGCCGATGGCCATGCCCAGGATCGCGCCCCCGATCACCTGAGGAAGGGTGTGTCCCAGGTGCTCGTTGAGCCGCTTTTTGCTCTTCATCTCCTCGGGCATCTCCTTCCAGTGCTCGATGACGTAGTTGAGCACCTTGGCCTGTTCTCCCGCCGCCCGGCGCACATTGCAGGCGTCATACATGACCACAAGGGAGATGGCCGCCGACAAAGAGAACAGCGGGTCGTGCCAGCCGCACACCTGTCCGATGGACATGGTGGCGGCGCAGACGAAGGCCGAGTGGGAACTGGGCATGTCCCCGCTTTTTACCATTTTTTTCAGATCCAGACTGTGTGTGACCGCCAGATTGATCAGTGTTTTCAGCAGCTGAGCAATAAACCAGGCGGAAATAGCCAGGTCCAGGGTGAGATTTCCTGTCAGAAAGCCGGCATGATCCATAGTTTCCTCACTTTCAATGGTCTGGTATCCCGGGTATCTTTACTTTTTTCTCTGAGACAGCGCCCCCGCCAGGGTCAGCAGAAATTCCGGACCGGAAAAACCGTCCAGCGCCTGTCCGGCCCGGCTGGTGAGCTCCTCTACCATTCTGCGGCTGTCCTCCAGGCCCAGAACGGAGACAAAGGTACTCTTTTCGTTGGCCCGGTCGGAGCCCACGGGCTTGCCCAACTCCTCGTCGCTGCTGGTCACATCCAGAATGTCGTCCTGGATCTGGAAGGCCAGTCCCACGGCCTGGGCGTAAATGCACAGGGCTTCCCGCTGCTGGGGGGTGCCCCCGGCGGCAATGCAGCCCAGCTCCACGGCGGCCTGGATGAGAGCTCCGGTTTTCAGCTGCTGCAGCTGCTCCAGTTCGGACCGGGTCAGGCCCCGGCCCTCCCCTGCCATGTCCAAAGCCTGACCGCCGGCCATGCCGTTGGGTCCGGCCGCGCCCGCCAGGACGGCCACTGCCGCCGCCACCCGCTCAGGCGGGAGGGGCGCACGGGTCAGGACGGAAAAGGCGTGGGTCAGCAGGGCGTCGCCCGCCAGAATGGCGGTAGCTTCGCCGTACACCTTGTGGTTGGTGGGACGGCCCCGGCGCAGGTCGTCGTTGTCCATGGCGGGCAGGTCGTCGTGAATGAGAGAATAGGTGTGGACCATCTCCAGGGCGCAGGCAAAGTCCATGGCCTGGGCCGGGTCGCCGCCGCACATGCGGCAGCTCTCCAGCACCAGAATGGGCCGGATGCGCTTGCCACCCGCCATGAGGGAGTACTCCATGGCCTCGGCCAGGTCGGCGTAGCGCTCCACCTGGCCCATCCGCTCCCGCAGAGCCTGTTCCACCAGTCGGCAGTCCTCCTCCATGCGGCGGGAGAAGGCCGCTTGCTCCATTTCCATCATTGGGCATCCTCCTCAAAGGGGCGCTCTTGGGGCTGGCCGTCCTCTCCGGCGGTGAGCAGCGTTACCTTCTGCTCCGCCTCGTCCAGCATGGCGGTACACTGGCGCAGGATACCCGCCCCCTCTTCAAACAGGCTCATGGCCTGCTCCAACGGGGCGTCGCCCCGCTCCAGCAGGGAGACGATCTCCTCCAGCCGGGTCATGGACTGCTGAAAGTCCATTTTTTTCTTGGCCATGGTTGAACCTTCCTTTCTTACTGGTCGTCAAACTGTTCCACACGGCAGGGCACGCTGCCGTCGGACAGGCGCAAGGTAAAGTGTTCCCCCGGGACAGCCTGGGCCACCTGAGAAATGACCTGGCCGTCCTCTTTCCGGGCGATGGCATAGCCGCGGCCCAGCACCTTCAGGGGACTCAGAGCGTCCAAAGAGGCGGCCAGGCGGGTAAACCGCTGCCGCTCCCCTGCCACGCTGGCCGCCAAGCCCTGGCTCAGCCGCCGGCTGAGGTAGTCCAGCAGGATGCGCTTATCCTGAAAATAGGTTTTGGGGTCGGTCATGACCCGGCTCTTTGCCACCCGGTCCAGGGCCTGGCGGCTCAGGGTGAGCCGCCGGGTCATGCTCTGCTCCAGGCGGTTTTTCTGGCCCAGCAGGACAGAGTATATTTCGTTCTGGTCGGGCACCGCCAGCTCGGCGGCGTTGGACGGGGTAGCCGCCCGCAGGTCGGCCACAAAGTCGGCGATGGTCACGTCGGGCTCGTGGCCCACGGCGGAGATCACCGGAATTTGGGAGTCGTACACCGCCCGGGCCACGCACTCCTCGTTGAAGGCCCACAGGTCCTCCATGGAGCCGCCGCCCCGGCCAGTGATGATGAGGTCAGCCACCTCGTGGTAATTGGCCCAGCGGATGGCCGCGGCGATCTCTTCCGCCGCTCCCTCCCCCTGGACCCGCACAGGAAGCACCCGTACCTGGGCCATGGGCCACCGGGCCCCCAGGATGCGCAGCATATCCCGCACCGCCGCCCCGGCTGGGGAGGTGATGAGTGCGATGCGCTGGGGCATTCTGGGCAGGGGCTTTTTGTGCTCCCCTGCAAACAGGCCCTCCCGCAGCAGACGTTCCTTCATCTGCTCGAAGGCCACAAACAGGTCCCCTGCCCCCTCCGGGGTCAGGCGGACACAGTAGAGCTGATACTGTCCGTCCCGGGGAAAAACGGTGACCCGTCCCGCGGCAATGACCTGCATTCCGTTTTGGGGCCGGAAGCGCAGAGATGCCGCATCCCCCCGAAACATGACGCAGCGCAGGGCGCCGCCTGCATCCTTCAGGGTAAAATAGTGATGCCCCGAGGGGTACATTTTATAGTTTGATAGCTCACCCCGCACCAGCAGGCCGGACAGCAGCCGGTCCCGGTCCATGAGCCCTTTCAGGTACTGACCCACCTGGCTGGGGGTGAGGACGGTCTGTTCCCCTCTCACGCCAGTTCCTCCCGCTGCAAGGCCCGCCAGGTGAGCACCGCGGTGCCCATGGCGTTGTCGGTGGAAAATTGGGGGGGCGCAAAGACCGCCTGAAAACTTTCCTGCAGCACCTGGCGCAGCCGCCGGTTGGAGGCCACGCCTCCCGAGCACAGCACAGGCAGGCCGGGATGGCGCTCCAGGGCCTGCTGGGTGGCACGGCGCACCGCCTGGCACACCGTCTCCTGGGCAAACCAGGCGATTTCCTCCTTGGGCTCTCCCCGCTCCAGCATCTGCTTGACCTTGTTTTCCATTCCCGACAGGGAGAAGGCGCAGTCTCGCACTTTTACGGCAAAGGAGGTCCGCTTCTGGGCCTGAGTGCTGAGCTGGTCCAGAGCCTTCCCGGCGGGAAAGTCCAGTCCCATGAGCACTCCGGTACGGTCCAGCAGCTGCCCGGCGGAGATGTCGCTGGTGCCGCCCAGAATCTCCGCCGTCACGGCGATCCCCTGCTGGTCCGGCTGGGCCAGCAGCAGCTCAGTGGTCCCGCCCGACAGATGCCAGGCCAGGAAGGGGCCGTCCAGCAGCTCCAGACGTCCGGCGGCCCAGGCCGCCGCGGCCAGGTGTCCCTGCTGGTGGGAGAAGGCAAAGAAGGGCACCCCCAGAGCGTAGGCCAGCGACTGGCCCAGGGAAGCTCCCGCCAGGAAACAGGGCATGTAGGAGCCCTCCACCGCCCGGGGGCGGGTGCTGGCGCCCACCGCCTGAAGATCCTTCAGCAGGCCCTGCTCCTTCAGCTGCTCCAGCTGGCCGGGCAGACGCTTGACGTGCTGGAACAGGGCGTCGCTCTGGCGCAGGCCCAGCTCGCCCGGCCGTACGTCCAGCAAGCGCCCACGGTTGTCTCCCTGCTCCCCGTCAAATACCGCCGCTGAGGTGGTATAGTTGCTGGTATCCAGGCCCAAGACCCCCATGGTCCTTAACCCTCCTCGGAAGTGGGCTCCGCCTGGGCCTGCTTCTCAGGCTTGGGCGGGGTATCCTGAAACTCAGTGCGGACAAAGGTGCCCAGGATGCCGTTGACAAAGGCGGCCACTTCCTGGGGCTCATACTTCTTGGTCATCTCCACCGCCGCGTTGATGGCAGCGGCGTTGGGGACGCCGGGCATGTACAGGACCTCGTACATGGCGGTACGCATAATGGCCGCCGCCATGCGGGGGATGCGGGCAAAGGACCAGCCCACGGCATAGCGGGCGATGTAGTCGTCCAACTCAGGCCCGTGGGCAAACACACCCTTTACCAGGTCCCGGATATACTGCTCCTGCTTCTCGTTGGGATACTGGGAGTAGAGGGCGCTCTCCTCCCCCAGCTGGGTAAAGCGCTCATGGTTGAGCTCGCTCTCCAGCACGTCCTCGGCGCTCTGCGTGCCGAAGCCCAGGGAAAAAATCATATGCACCGCGATTTCGCGGGCGTCACTTCTGGTCATAGTCGTTCCTCCGTAAGATGAAAGGCTGTCATGGTGCCATATTCACACAAGCATATTATATACATGAATATGCAAAAAAGAAAGCCCTAAAATTCACAAACCCTGATTTTTCACGGTTTGCCGCCTTATAAAAAAGCGGCCCTATCCGAAAAAACCGGATAGGGCCGCAGGCCGAAGCCATTTCATTGCAGATTGTTGTCTCAGGCATAGAACCGGTGGCCGCCGATGACCGCCACGCAGGTCTTGTTCCGAGAAGCCCAGCTGTTGGGGGTTGAATCGAAGTACATGGCACCTTCGGTCTCCTCCACCACGCCGCCGTCCAGCACCAGCTTGGCAGCGATGACGCTGGAAGCGTTGGGGGTGCGGTTGGCCAGGCGGCCGGACTGATAGGTGGTAAACTGATTCTTCTGGGACAGCACCCCCAGGATGCTGTTGGGGAAGATGGGGCTGCTGACCCGGTTGAGGATCACGTTGCCCACCGCCATCTGGCCCTCCAGAGGCTGATTGCCGCTCTCGGCGTAGATCACCCGGGAGAGCCAGAACAGGTCGTCGCTGTTATAATACTGCTCACCGGACTGAATCCCTCCGCTGCCCCGGGTCACGGCCACCACACCGGTGGAGGCGTTCCAGCTCAGGGTCGCGCCGAAGGCCTCCGTCACCACGGACAGGGGGACCGTCACCTGGCCGTTCACCGCCTGCACCCCCTCGGGGATGTAGAGGTAGCGGCCGTTGGCCACCAGATACAGCTGACCCACCTGGGCGCTGAGGTTCAGCTTCCCGCTGGTGATGGTCACCGTCTGGCTGCCGGCGTTCCACTGTACGTTCACAGCGGGGTCCAGCTCCTTCGCCATGGATGCCAGAGCGACATAAGTCGTTCCGTTGCGCTGAGTCTTGCTCACTTCCGAGGAGACCGCCTGACCGTTGACGGTCAGGGTGCGATCCTTATCCTCAGCCAGAGTCAGGACGCTCTGGCCCGCCGCGGCGGGCACAGCCTGCGCCTGATCTGCTTCCTGATCCGATGTTTTGCTGCGCTCAGACAGCTGGGCCACCGTAAGCCCACTGGAGGTTGAGGTACCATCTGTGGAGTCCTGCTCCACTCCGGCACCCATCAGGAGAAGCAAGGCAAAGGCGCTCAGCAGCAACGAAGACAGCTTTCGTGTCATTGTCTTCACTCCTATGGTTACAAAATTATGTCAACAATTATGACATCAAAAGCAACGGGTTGTTACTTTTGTTACCACATTGTAACTAATACACGCCCCCGAAACAAGGGCAATTTTCACTATACTTTCCACCCTTTCCTTGTGTATTTTTTCTTATATGTTATAAAAAATGTCATTATTTTGTGAATCTATAACTTTTTTGGCGAGTTTGTGTATCTGCAATCTGACGGAAGCTGAGCCTGCCGCTCCGGTGGGTTTACCGCTTCTGATATTATGTATCCCACTTTTCCGCCGCAAATTTCCCCTTGCATTCCAGTGGGTTTTGTGTTACAGTAGGAAAGAACTGAATCTGCAGGTGTAGTTCAATGGCAGAATGTCAGCTTCCCAAGCTGAACACGGGGGTTCGATTCCCCTCACCTGCTCCATCGTCG
>USCO01000074.1 GCA_900553135.1 uncultured Eubacteriales bacterium
GCGCCCCGATCTCCGCCACGGAGAGGGACGAACGGGTGGAGTAGCCCTTGGAGCGCTGGATCAGCACCGCCTTCACCCGGGGATCGGCGGCCGCTTTGGCCATGCCCTCCAGGTCGGGCTTATTGTCAAGGAGTTCCACTTGACGATACTCCACGCCGTAGTCTTTCAGGGAGCCGTGCCCCTTCTCTGCCGCGCCGATGACGCCCAGCAGGGTGTCGTAGGGGGCGCCCACGGCGGACACCAGCACGTCCCCCGCCTTCAGGCAGCCGAACAGGGCGCAGGCGATGGCGTGGGTGCCGTTGACGAACTGGATGCGCACCAGAGCAGATTCGGTGCCGAAGATCTGGGCGTAGATCTCGTCCAGCTTGTCCCGGCCCAGGTCGTCGTAGCCGTAGCCGGTGGTACCGGCGAAGTAGCCCTCGGCCACCTTGTGGTCCTGGAAGGCCTCCAGCACCCGCTGGGTGTTCTCCTGGGCGATGGCGTCGATGCGGTCAAACTGCTCCCGCAGCTCGGCCTGGGCCTGCTCCCCCAGGCTTCTCACTTGCTTGCTAATGTGTAAACTCATATTCCTTGTCAGTCCTTGTATCTGTTGATATTGGTTAGTCCAGAGCGCTGGTCACGAAGGCGGACAGCAACTGCACGCAGCGCTGGGCGTCCTCCAGGCTGGCCATCTCCACGGGGGTGTGGATGTACCGGCAGGGCACAGAGACGCCCCCGGTGAGAACCCCCAGCCGGGCGGCCTGGACGGCTCCGGCGTCGGTGCCGCCCGCCCGCATGATGTCCCGCTGCACGGGGATGTCCTGCTCCTTGGCCAGGCGCTCCAGGGTCTGGACCACCTGGGGGTGGCAGATCACTGAGGAGTCCATGACCTTTACCGCGGCCCCCTTGCCCAGCTGCACGGTGCCGCAGCGCTCCGTGCCCGGGGTGTCGTCCACGTCGGTGACGTCCACGGCCAGGGCCCAGTCCGGGGCGATGGACCAGGCGGCGGTGCGGGCCCCTCGCAGGCCCACCTCCTCCTGAGCGGTAAAGACCAGGGAGAGATCGTTGGGGGTTTCTTTCAAACTCTCCAGCACTTTCAGGAGAATGGCACAGGCGATGCGGTTATCAAGGTAAGGGGAAACTACTTTATCCCCATTGCAGAACGTGGGGCTGTCGTAGACGGCGGTGTCCCCCACCTGGACCATGGACAGGGCTTCCTCCCGGCTCTTGGCGCCGATATCCACATAGCAGGCGTCCAGCTTCAGACCCTTGTCCTCCGCCTTCTCCTCCTTGACAAAGACGCCCCGCACCCCGTTCTGGAAGCGCACGGGGGTGTACAGAGCCTCCACAGGGGCCACGCCCCCCAGCTTGCCCACCCGGAGGAAGCCCTCCTCCTCCACGTGGGTGACGATGAAGCCGATGGAGTCCATGTGGGCGCAGAGCATCACCTTGGGGCCCTGGCCCGGCTTGTGGACGATGAGGTTGCCCAGGGTGTCGGTGGTGATCTCCTGGGCGTAGGGGGCGGCCAGACGGGCGATGACCTCCCGCACGCCCCCCTCGTTCCCCGAGGGGCCGTGGGCGGCGGTGAGGGTTTGGATCAAGTCAAACAGTTCCATAAAATGGGGGTTCCTCCTTACAGTCCCTGAGCCACCCGGGCCACAAACAGCCGGGTCAGGCTCAGCATGTCCTGAAAATCCTGGATGCTGCCCACGCTGGCGGGGGCGTGGAGATAGCGCACGGCGGCGGACACAGCGGCCACCCGGACCCCCTGCTTGGTGCGCTGGATGGTGCGGGCGTCGTTGCCCCCGGCGATATACTCCTTGGTCTGCCAGGGGATGTGGTTGTCCTGAGCCAGACCCCGCAGGGTCTCAAACAGTCCCCGGTCGTAGATGGTGCCCCCGTCCATGTAGGAGATGACGGGGCCCTTCCCCGGGGCGCACACCCGGCGGTGGCCCTCCACGGAGGGCAGATCGGCGGCGGTGGTGGTCTCCAGCACCAGGGCGATGTCGGGGGTCACCGAGAAGGCGGCGCCGAAGGCGCCACGGGTGCCCACCTCCTCCTGGGCGGTAAAGACGAAGGTCACGTCCATGGGCAGCTCCTCTTTCAGGAGAGTGAGGAGCACCGCGCAGCCCACACGGTCGTCAATGGCCTTGGCCTTGTAAAGCCCCTGGCCAAAGGACTCAGGTTGGCAGACAAAGGAGCCGTAGGTGCCCAGGGGCACGCGCTCCAGGGCCTCCTCCCGGCTCTTGGCGCCAATGTCCAGATAGAGGCTGTCCGTCTTGGGGACCTTCTTCATGTCCTCCTTGGACAGCATGTGAATGGCCTTCATCCCGATGACGCCGGGGACGTTGTCCGGACCCAGGACCACCTGCTTGCCCAGGGCCACCCGGCGGTCCACGCCGCCTACAAAGTCGAAGCGAAGGAATCCGTCCTCGGTGGCCCGGGTAACGATGAGCCCCACCTCATCCATGTGGGCGCAGAGCATGAGCCGCTGCTTGCCCGGGGTCTTGCCCTTCTTCTCGATGATGAGGTTGCCCAGAGGGTCGGTGCGCATCTGGTGGGCCCAGGGCCGGGCCTGGTCGGCCAGGAAGGCGCGGACCCGGTCCTCGTCGCCGGACACCCCGTTCAGCGCGCACAGTTCATTCAAAAGCTGGAGCATAGGGCGTCCTCCTTTCCCAGATCCCGCAAAAAGGCGGCCAGCAGGCGGGCGCAGGCGGCCATATCCCCCTTGTGGGCGGTCTCCATGGGGGTGTGCATATACCGCAGGGGCAGCGACAGCACCGCCGTGGCCACCCCCTGGCGGCTGACCTGCATGGGCCAGCCGTTGGTACCCGAGGAGCCCGACATGACCTCCAGCTGGCAGGGGATGTCCAACTCCTTGCCCTTATCCAGCAGGCGCTGAGCCATCCAGCGGGTGCAGTTGGGGCCCAGGCCTACCACGGGGCCATCCCCCAGGGGGAAGGTCTTGTCCTTGGAGGCGTCGGGGGAATCACCGTGGGTCACGTCCACCGCCACGCAGCACTGGGGACAGGCCCCGTAGGCGGCGGTCACCGCGCCCAGGCTGTGGGTCTCCTCCTGGACGCTGCCCAGTACCACCAGGTCCACGTCCAGCTCCTCCCCTTTCAGCTGCTCCAGGGTGTCCAGCAAAATGGCAAAGCAGGCCCGGTCGTCCAGGGCCTTGCCGCACACCAGGTCCTCTCCCAGGGGAAAGCACCCCGTCCGATAAACGGCCGGGGTGCCAATGGGGACCAGGCGCTGGGCCTGCTCCTGAGACAGGCCCACATCTACATAAAGCTCAGAAATGGGCACCGAGCGGTCCATGTCCTCCCGGGACTGGATGTGGGGGGGCAGACAGGCCGCCACCCCGTGGACCGGGGGCTGGGTGAGGAAGGTGAGCTCCCGGTCGGGGAGCATTCTGGGGTCCACGCCGCCCAGCGGGGCGATGCGCAGATACCCTTCCTCGTGGCCGGTGACCAGAAAGCCGATCTCGTCCAGGTGGGCGTCCAGCAGCACCTTGGGGGCCCCTGCCTTGCCGCAGGAGCGCAGGCCCACCACGCTGCCCATACGGTCCACCGTCACCTCGTCCACCAGGGGCCGCAGCAGCTCTGCGGCGGCGGCGGTGACCTCCGATTCAAAGCCGCTGGGCCCGTTCAGGGCACACAGCTGCTCCAATGTCGCCTGATAATCCAATCCGGGGACCTCCTAAATCACAGATTGCGCACCAGTTCCTTGAACACCTGGCCGCGCTCCATAAAGTTCTTGAAGTGGTCAAAGGCGGCGCAGGCGGGAGAAAGCACCACCACATCGCCGGCCTTGGCGTCGGCGTGGGCGGCGGCCACCGCGGCGGCCAGATCCTCCGTCTCCTGCACCTTCAGGCCGCTCTCGGCAAAGCCGGGGGCCTGCTCCACCGCCTGGCGGATGGCCTGGGCGGTATTGCCGGTGAGGTAAAGAGCCTTTACATGGCCCACGATCTCCTCACCCAGCTGGGTGAAGGGCACGCCCTTGTCGTAGCCTCCGGCGATGAGCATGATCTTCTGGGGGAAGGAGGCCAGGCAGGCCATGGTGCGGCTGGGGCTGGTGCCGATGGAGTCGTTGTAGTAGCGCACGCCGTCCAGCTCCCGCACCAGCTCGATGCGGTGCTCCACGCCCTTGAAGCGCTGGGCCACGGCCCGCACGCACTTGTCGGGGACCAGGCCGTCCACGGCGGCGATGGCGGCCATGTAGTTTTCGATGTTGTGCACGCCGGGCAGCTGGATCATGTCCAGGGGGAGCACCTCCCGGTTGCCCATCTCGTTGGTGAGCCAGATGGCGCCGTCCCGGATATAGACGCCCTCCTCCAGGCGCTCCTTGCGGCTGAACCAGGTGACGGGGCACACGGCCTCGGCGGCCATGGAACGGGTCACCTCGTTGTCGTAGTTCAGAACCAGCCGGTCATTGGGAGACTGGTGCAGGAAGATGTTCTTCTTGGCCTGGGTGTACTCCTCCATGGTGTGGTGGTAGTCCAGGTGGTTGGGGGCCAGGTTGGTGATGACGGCGATGTGGGGGCTCTGCTCCATGGTCATGAGCTGGAAGGAGGACAGCTCCAAAACGGCGTAGTCCTCGGGCTCCATGTCGGCCACGTCGGGCAGCAGAGGCTTGCCGATGTTGCCGCCCACGTAGACATTCTTCCCCGCTTCCTTCAAAAATTCCGAAATAATGGTGGTGGTAGTGGTCTTTCCGTCGCTGCCGGTGACAGCCACCAGGTGGCTGGGGCAGGTCTGGAAAAAGACCTCCATCTCCGAGCTGATGGACAGTCCGCGCTCCAGGGCGTTGGCCAGCTGGGGGGTGTTGGGGCTCAGGCCCGGGGTGCGGAAAATGATATCCTCGTGCAGGTTTTCCAGATAGCCGGGGCCCAGGACCAGCTTAGCTCCCAGACTCTCCAGCTCCTGGGCCAGGTCGGAGACCTTCTCCCGGGGGGACTTATCCCGCACGGTGACCTTGACACCCGCCCGCAGCAGCATTTTGATGAGGGGCACATTGCTGATGCCCATGCCGATGACGGTAACGGGGCGGTCTCTTAATTCTTCCAGATATTCGCTGATGGTGGACATATACGCCCGCCTCCCATCTTTTTCATGATAACTGATTAATGATACCACATCCGGGGGCAAATTTCAACGCGGGAAGGGGGATTCCGGTCAAAATCATTTGACACAGCGGGGAAATTCCTGTATCATAGGAGGGCAAGTAAGCTGGACAGCCGCGCGGACGGGGCGAAAGGCCCGCCCGTGAGGAAAGTCCGGGCTCCGCAGGGCAAGGATAACGGGTAACACCCGCCGGGGGCGACCCTAGGAAAAGTGCAACAGAGATATACCGCTGGCCGTTTCGGCCAGTAAGGGTGGAAAGGCGAGGTAAGAGCTCACCCGACGGCTGGGAACAGTCCGTCGCTGTAAACTCTATCCGGAGCAACGCCGTGGAGGGACACATAGGCCGGCCCGGCCGTCCCGGGGAGGCGGCTTGAGCGTATCGGCAACGGTGCGTCGAGATAGATGGCTGTCTTAAAAGACAGAACCCGGCTTACAGGTTTACTTGCACCAGAAGAGAAGGCACACGTTTGGGCGTGTGCTTTTTTCTTGCCCTTAACGTCCCTCCTGCCCTTTTCTGCGCCAGGGCGGCAGAGAGTCCCCCGGCTTCTCCTGGGCCCGCAGCTCCTCCATCAGCTGGCGCAGGGACTCGTTATCCTGGCGGGCTGTGGGGCTGGCGGGGGTGTCTGGGCTCTGGAGCGGGAGTGCCCCTCCCCTGCCCTCCTGGCGGCGGCGCAGGGCGGCCTGCTGGCGGTTCTGCCAGCGCTGGGTGTCCCGGGCGATGTTGAGACACACGGAGAAGCAGGCGGTCTGGGCCTGGGGGGTGAGCTGGGGGTAGCCCTCCAGCACCTGGGGGATGTCAGCCCCTGGGTCCCGGGCGATGCGCTGGGCGTAGTCGAACACGGCGGTGAGCAGCCAGCCCCTCTGCTCCGGGGGCAGGCTGAGGAGCATGGGGGCGTTGTCAAAGTACAAAACGAAGCTGAGTTTTTGATTTTCCATTTAAATTCCTCCTTTACCATAGGCGGGCAAAGGGGGAAAATTGCCTGTTTGCGTACAACTTGACCTGTGTAAAGTAAAGTTAAGTTCAGTAAAGTAAAGTCATTGTTATGTCAGGTTAAGTTATGTCACGGTGCCGCAGGCTGTGCGGCGGCGCAGAGAGAGAAAAAAGAGACCGTCCGAAGACGGTCCCTTTCCTGTTCGTGCTGTGGGGAGAAATCAGGCCTGCTCCCAGTTGTGGTAGACGTTCTGCACGTCGTCGTTGTCCTCCAGCAGCTCGATGAGCTTGGTCATGTTCTTGATGTCCTCCTCATCGGTGAGGGTGACATAGTTCTGGGGGACCATCTGCACGGCGGCCTCCAGGAAGGTGTAGCCCTTGGCCTCCAGGTTGGCCACCACGTCGTTGAAGGCGTCGGGATCGGTGTAGATCTCGAACACGTCGTCGTCGGCCTGCATATCCTCGGCGCCGGCCTCCAGAGCGTCCATCATGACGGTGTCCTCGTCCAGGTCCTCGCTGTCCATGACGATGACGCCCTTGCGGTCGAAGGACCAGGACACGCAGCCGGTGGCGCCCAGGCCCTTGCCGTACTTGTCCAGCAGGTGACGGACCTCGGGGGCGGTGCGGTTGCGGTTGTCGGTGAGGGCGTCCACGATGACGGCCACGCCGTTGGGGCCGTAGCCCTCGTAGACCACGCTCTCGAAGTTGTCGGTGTTGCCCGCGCCCATGGCCTTGTCGATGGTGCGCTTGATGTTGTCGTTGGGCATATTGGCGGCCTTGGCCTTGGCGATGACGGCGGCCAGGCGGGAGTTATTGGCGGGGTCGCCGCTGCCGCCGGTCTTGACGGCCACGATCATCTCGCGGGCGATCTTGGTAAAAATCTGAGAGCGCTTGGCGTCGGCCGCGCCCTTGGTCTTTTGAATATTGTGCCACTTGGAATGTCCGGACATAAAATCGTTCCCTTCTCTATTTTCGGTTCAAACAGCGCAGATATTATATCACTGCTCCAGCCATTTGACAACCCCGGGAAAGCAGGGTTCTCAAATGGACGGGCGGCCCAAGGCCGCCCCTACGCAACGTCGGCAGGGACAGCGGGCCGATGAGGACATCGGCCCCTACGGAACATGGCTGCCTCGTTTCGATGACGTTTTATCGAAAAGGCTTCCCTTCCGCGTCCAGCACCTCCCGGCGGTGGAAGGTGACAAAGTCGGGGGCCAGGTCGGGATAAGCCTCGCAGAAGGCGGTGCGGATGAGCTCGGGGTTGAGGCCCGGGTTCTGGGCGCAGAGCACCGCGTCCAGGGTGAGGGTGTCGCTCTGGCACTCCAGGTTGAAGCCCCGGATCAGGGGGATGAGGTCCACCTCGGTGTAGCCCTTCTTGGACTTGTTGGACTTCTTCCGCATGACCAGGCTTTCCCGGTGCAGCAGCTCCTGCATGGCGGGCTCAGACTCCTGGGGACGGCCCTCGGAGTACTCAAAGTTCATGATGTAGTTGATGAAGCACAGCTCCTTCAGCTTGCGCTCCACGGGGTAGCACTGGTGGATGATGACGCCCTCGGGCATGGCGGCGGTGAGCCGCTGGGGCACCTCCTCGTGGCTGGTCCCCTCCAGAAGGCCGAACTCCAAAATCTCACACTGGCTGGAGTAGCCCACGGACAAAGGCAGGGCGATGGACACAAAGGGATGAGGATTGAAGCCCTCGGTGTGCTTGATGGGGATGCCCGCCCGGGAGAAAGCCCGCTGGAAGGTGCGCATCAGGTCCAGGTGGGAGATATACTTGGCCCGCCCGGTTTTGGAGAAAAGCAGTCTGTCAGCCATTGCACACACCTCCCGGCAGGAATTTGTTGGCCCCGCAGCCCGAGCACCGGGTGCGGCAGTCGGGCGTGGTCTGGGACTGGTAGCACAGCTCCCGCTCGTGCCACAAGAACTGGCGGCTCACCCCCACAGAGGGCACCGACCAGGGGAACACCTCGTCCTTTTCCCGGACGCGGTGGGCGTAGAAGTCTCCGTCCAGATTACAGGCCTTCAGGGCGTCCATCCAGCGCTGGAAGTCGAAATACTCGCTCCAGGAGTCGAACTTGGCCCCGTGCTGCCAGGCCCACTCCAGCACGTCGGCCAGACGGCGGTCGCCACGGGAGAACACGGCCTCCAGATAGCTGGTCTCGGGGTCGTGCCAGTTGTAGGTGATGGAGCGGTCCCGCTTCAGGGCGTCCCGCAGCAGATTCACCCGGCGCTGATACTCCTCCCGGGGGATCTGAGCGTCCCACTGGAAGGCGGTGTGGGGCTTGGGGACGAACCAGGAGGTGGACACGGTGATGCGCACCCCCCGTGCCTTGTTGGGAGAGCACTCCCGCCAGGCAAAGTACACCTTGCGGGCCAGGTCCGCGATGCCCAGCACGTCCTCGTCGGTCTCGGTGGGCAGGCCCAGCATGAAGTAGAGCTTTACGCCGCTCCAGCCTCCGGAGAAGGCGGTGCGGACGGACTGAAGAAGGTCCTCCTCCTTCAGGTTCTTGTTGATGGCGTCCCGGAGACGCTGGGTACCGGCCTCAGGGGCGAAGGTCAGGCCGCCCTTGCGCACCCGCTGGAGCCGCTGCATCAGGTTCATGGAGAAGGTATCCGCCCGCAGGGAGGGCAGAGACAGCCCGATGTCCCGGGGGGCGCAGTAGTCCAGCAGCTCGTCGCACAGCTCCATGAGACAGGGGTAGTCGGTAGAGGACAGGCTGGACAGGGTCATCTCCTGGTAGCCCGAGTCCGCACAGGCGGCCTTGCCGTACTGGGCCAGCAGCTTGGGGTTGCGGGAGCGCACGGGACGGTAGGCGTAGCCCGCCTGACAGAAGCGGCAGCCCCGGATACAGCCCCGGAACAGCTCCAGCATCACCCGGTCGTGGACGATCTCGGTGGAGGGGATGATGGTTTTCACGGGGAAATAGGACTTGTCCATGTCCTGGACGATGCGTTTGGTCACCGTGGCGGGGGCCCCGTCCTTGGGGGTGATGGCGGCCACGGTGCCGTCCTCGTGGTAGGTCACGTCGTACAGGGAGGGCACGTAGATGCCGGGGATCTTGGCGGCCTCTTGGAGGAACTCCTCCTTGCTCCAGCACTCCTCCCGGGCCTGGCGGTACAGGGCGATGTACTCCAGGGTGACCTCCTCCCCTTCTCCCAGCACGAACATGTCGATGAAGGGAGCCAGGGGCTCGGGGTTATAGCAGCAGGTGCCCCCCGCCACGATAAGGGGGGTGAGCTCGGGCCGCTGCTGGCTGCGCAGAGGCAGCCCGGCCAGGTCCAGCATGTTCAGGACGTTGGTATAGGCCATCTCGTAGCCCAGGGAGAAGCCGATGATATCAAAGTCGGAAATGGGGTCGCCGCTCTCCAGTCCATAGAGCAGCAACCCCTCCCGGCGCATTTCCTCCTCCATGTCCCCCCAGGGGGCATAGCAGCGCTCACACCACAGGCCCTCCTGTTCGTTCATCAGGCCGTACAGAATGCGGCAGCCCAGGTTGGACATACCGATCTCATAGGTGTCGGGGAAACAAAGGGCAAAACGGGTGTCTACCTTCCGCTTATCCTTCACCACAGCGTTATATTCTCCGCCGGTATAGCGGGCAGGTTTTTGTACTTTGGGCAAAATATGCTCCAGCGTGCGATTCATGTCGTTCCCCCAGTTCTCTTTGGTAAAAGCAGTAGAGTTATTTTACTCGTTTCCGGCCCATATGACAACCCCTTTTTCCTTCCTTTTCCCAGGAAAGGGAAGAAAATAGCCAAATTGCTGTAATCAGAAGGGTCACACTCCCCCCTGCTCCGGCCAAAAACGCCCCAAAGGACAGCAAACATCCCGCCAAAGCGCGCTCCAAAGGGGGACACACCCGGTCACCCGCCTGGGGGGAAACGAGCCAATTAAGGGCCGCCCGCAGCACCCGTCCCCCGTCCAGCGCCCCGATGGGCAGCAGATTGAAGAGGGCCAGAGCCAGGTTCAGACCGGCAAAGAGACTCCCCCCGGGCAGGCGGCAAAAGAGGGCGGCCAGCAGCAGATTGCACCCGGGACCCGCCAGGGCGGAGAGCAGCTCCTGGGGGTAGCTCATGGTCCCTGCCACCCGGATCTCCGCCCCCGTGACGCTCAGGCGCATCCCCGCCACCTCCGCCCCCATGGCCCGCAGGGCCAGCAGGTGGCCCCCCTCGTGGAGGGCGCAGGCCGCCAGAGCCAGGGGGATGAGCCCCTGGGTGTCGGCGTAGTTGAGCCAGGCGGTGAGCAGCAGGAATCCCCCCGTGGCCTCCACCCTTCCCAGCTGCACGCTAATCGGTGAGGAAGGTGACATAGTAGGCCGGGTCCA